>CAZQVC010000012.1:9128-13481 GCA_964596625.1 uncultured bacterium
CGGCGACCCGATATATTCGAGTTGGCACCCCTCCCCCCCTGGGGGGCACCTGAAGGGGGAGGGAGCTGCCAGAAGGAGCAGAAGATGAACCCCGTAACACCGTCGACCCAGACCGCTCACGCCGAGACCACCCCGATCAAGACGACGCTTCGCGCCGAGGGCTTCTCGTGCCCCTCGTGCGTGGCGAAGATCGAGAAGCAGGTCGGCCGACTGCCGGGCGTCGAGGCCGTGAAGGTGCACTTCGCCTCCGGGCGCATCGAGGTCGACCACGACCCGGTGGCCGCCCCGGTAGACCAGCTCGTCTCGACGGTGGCCAAGGTCGGCTACCGGTCGAAGCCCTCGGCGTTCTAGCGCCGTGGAGGCTACGGTCACCAACGAGACCGCCGAGGGCGCCACGCTCGCCTCCTCCCCGCCGCCCCTTCCCGCTACCCCGCGTGGACCGACGCTGGCCGAGCGCGTGAGCGCCGCGTGGAGGAGCCGCTGGGCGGTGCCGGCAGCCTCTGGGGCGCTGATCGCCGCCTCGTTCCTCGGCCGCTGGCTCGCCACGGGCGGTGTGCTCTCAGACATCCTCATGGTCGCGGCGGCGGTCGTCGCCGGCACGCCGATTCTGCTCAAGGCCTGGCGCGCGCTGAGCGTCAGGGTGGTGGGCATCGACCTGCTCGTGTCGGTCGCCGCGATCGGGGCGGTCGTCATCGGCGAGTACTGGGAGGCGGCCGCCGTCACCTTCCTCTTCGCCATCGGCCACGCCTTGGAGGCCGCCACCCTCGACCGCACCCGCTCGGCGCTGGCCGAGCTGGTCGCGGTCGCGCCCGACACCGCCGTCGTCCTGCGCGAGGGCGTACAGGAGGAGGTGCCGGCCGGCGCGGTGCAGGTCGGCGAGACGGTGCTGGTCAAGAACGGCGCCAAGGTGCCGGTCGACGGCGAGGTCATCGCGGGCACCGGCGCGCGCTACGAGGCCCCGACCACCGGGGAGGCGCTGCCGGCCGCTAAGTCGACCGGCGACAAGGTGTTCGCCGGCACCATCGCCACGGGCGGGTTCCTGCAGGTGCGCGCCACCGGTGTCGGCGCTGACACCACCTTGGCCCGCATCATCCACCGCGTGGAAGAGGCCCAGGACGCCAAGGCCCCCACCCAGCGCTTCATGGACCGGTTCGCGGCTTGGTACACGCCCGCGATCATCGTCCTGGCCGCCGGCGTCGGCTTGCTGACGCGAGACGTGCGCCTGGCGCTCACGCTCCTGGTGATCGCCTGCCCGGGAGCCTTGGTCATCTCGATCCCGGTGTCCGTGGTGGCCGGCATCGGCCGGGCGGCACGGGACGGGCTTCTGGTGAAGGGCGGCGAGTACCTGGAGAGGACGGCGCGCATCGACGCCGTCGCGCTGGACAAGACCGGCACGCTGACCCGCGGCCGGCCCCGCGTCACCCGGGTCGTGCCGCTGCTCCCGGAGGCCTCCGAAGCCGACGTGCTGAGGTGGGCGGCACGGGCCGAGGCCGGCTCCGAGCACCCCCTGGCCGCGCCCGTGCTGGAGGCGGCCGCCGAGCAGGGCGTGGGCGACCAGGGCCTGCCGGAGCACACCGAGCCGGTGCCCGGCCAGGGCATACGCGCTGTGTACGACGGCCACGAGGTGCTGGTCGGCAACCCCGCGCTGCTGGCCGAGCTGCCCCAGGAGGCGACGAACGACGGCCTGCTGGAGGCGCACCGCATCGCCAGCGCGGGCGAGACCCCGATGCTGGTCGCGGTCGACGGGCGCGTGATCGGCGCCATCGGCGTGGCCGACGAGCTGCGCCGCGACGCGGTCGACATGGTGAACGCGTTGCACGCGGCCGGCGTGAAGCGGGTCGCGATGCTCACCGGCGACGCGCCGGCCGTGGCCAACGCCGTCGCCGCGCAGACCGGCATCGACGAGGTCAGCGCCGGTTTGCTGCCGGAAGACAAGCTCACCGCCGTGCGCCGGCTACAGGACGCGGGTCACACGGTCGCCATGGTCGGTGACGGGGTCAACGACGCGCCGGCCCTGGCGGTCGCCGACATCGGTGTGGCGATGGGCGCAGCGGGTTCGGCGGTGGCGCTGGAGACCGCCGACATCGCGCTCATGGGCGATGACCTGCTTAAGCTGCCGCACGCCATAGCCCTGGCCAAGCGAACGGTAAGCAACATGCGTCAGAACATCGCCGTCGCGCTTGGGACGGTGGCCCTGCTGGTGGCCGGCGTGCTCTTCGGCGGGGTGACGATGTCCGTTGGGATGCTGGTGCACGAGGCCTCGGTGCTGCTGGTCATCGTCAACGCGATGAGGCTTCTGCGGCGGGTGCCGGGCTCGAGCGGCGCGGCGCGCAGGCGGCCGGGTAGCGCCAGGCTCACGAGGCTGGACGCGGCACGCTAGACTCTCGAACGGATGCAAAGCGCGGGGGAGAGCGCCACCAGCGCAAGGCCGATCGACCTGCTGTGGACGAGCGGCTGGGACTCCACGTTCCGGCTCCTGGCCGCTCTCTACCTCGAGGACGTGACGATCCGCCCGCACTACATCGCCGACAGGGCGCGCCGCTCCACCGACATCGAGCTGCGCACCATGGACCAGATCCGCGCGGCGCTGGCCACCGCCAGGCCGGGCAGCGAGCGGCGGGTGTTGCCGCTGAAGCTGGTCGAGTTGAGCGCGATCCCGCCCGACCCTGCCACGGCCGCGCAGTTCGAGAGCCTCGCTGCGCGCGGGCCCATCGGCAGTCAGTACGAGTGGATCGCGCGCTACGCGATCGCCGAGGGCCTGCAGGAGCTGGAGCTGTCGATCCACCACGACGACAGGGCGAAGCTCTACTTGGAAGGCAAGGTGGAGCGAGTCGGCGCCGAGCCGTTCCCCAGCTACCGACTGGCCGCCGCCCACCGCGGCACCGACCTCGCGCTGTTCGAGCGCTTCCGGTTCCCGATCTTCGACCTGAGCAAGCTGGACATGCGCGAGATCGCCCGCCAACACGGCTTCCTCGACATCCTCGAGCTCGCCTGGTTCTGCCACAAGCCCCTGGCCAGCGGCGCCCCCTGTGGGGTCTGCAACCCGTGCAAGGACGCCGTCAAGGAGGGGGTCGGCTACCGGCTGCCCCGCGGCGCCCGGGTACGCCAGGCGCTGCACGCCGTGGTGCCGTACACGAAGATCCTCAGCAAGCTGCAGGACCTCACGGGCCGTAACCAGCGAAGCTAGCGGATCAGCTAGCCTACCGACAGGCCTACCGGCTGCGTCTGGCGCTCGAGGTAGGTCGCGGTCCTCAACCGGTGCTTCCTGGCCGCCAGCTCGATCGCCAGCGCGTCGGGGCTCGGCGCCGTGAGGAGCTCGATGAGCTCCTCGTGGTCGGCGATGTCGTCGGCCGCCCGGTTGGGCACGAGGTGGAACGAGGTGGCCGCTAGCATGCTGTCGAGCTGACTCCAGAACACGCGGATGTTCTCCACCAGCACCCCGTTGCCAGAGGCCTCGAAGAGCTCGAAGTGGAACTCGCGGTTGAGCTCGATGAACCACGACCACATCTCCTGCTGCAGCGCGGCCGCGAGCCGTTGGTTGACGGCCGTCAGCGATCTCGCCAGCTTCCGCGCGCGCGGCACCGCCTGGGCGGTGGCGTAGCCTTCGAGCACCGCCAGCAGGCTGATCACCTCGAACACCTCGTCGGGCGAGACCCAGGCCACCACCGCACCCACGTAGGGCGTGATCGTGACCAGGCGCTCGGCCTCGAGGCTGAGCAGCGCCTCCCTCACCGGCAGCACGCTGGTCCCGATCTCCTCGGCGATCTGCGAGGCCGTGATGCGCTGGCCGGGCAGCAGCCGCTTCTCGAGGATGCGCCGCTTGATGAAGTCGTAGGCGAGGTCCTTCTTGGTCGCGTTGGCCATGGTGCTCGAGCACATCTTATACGATGTGCCAACGCTCAGCCCCGCTTGCGGGACGAAGGGAAGCCCGATGTCTGTTCCGGAACCTCCGCCTTCCACCGGCCGGCTCTATCACGACTTCGAGGTCGGCGCGGTCTACCGGCACTGGCCTGGCCGCACCATCAGCGAGGCCGACAACAGTTGGTTCACGCTGCTGACGATGAACACCCACCCCTTGCACTTCGACGCGCACTACGCCGCCGACACGACCTTCGGGCGCCCCCTCGTCAACAGCTGCCTGACGCTCTCCATAGTGGTCGGGATGTCGGTGCGCGACGTCAGCCAGGCCGCCATCGCCAACCTGGGCTTCGACAAGGTCGAGCTGCCGCACCCGGTCTTCAACGGCGACACGCTCTACGCTCACAGCACCGTCACGGCCAAGCGGCTCTCGCGCTCCGACCCGTCGCGCGGGATCGTCAGCGTGAGGACCGTCGGCACCAACCAGGACGGCGA
>CAZQVC010000012.1:13581-34573 GCA_964596625.1 uncultured bacterium
TCTTATAAGATTTCTAGCTCGGCAAACCCTCTCGACGCAGCGCGCCGGGTGGGAGCGCTGCAGGTAGAGGCCTACCGCCACCGCGGAGGCTTCGGGAGGAGAAGCAATGGCTCGTCCGATCTCGGCTCGTCACGTCCCGACTCGAACAGGTGGCAACGGCCGCGGTGCTGCCGAGCGACACGGCGCCACCGCAGGCACCGGCCCGGCGCCGCACGCCCGCTCGCTTGTGCGCCGCCGGGGCGTAGCGCTGATCGTCGCGCTCCTCGTCGCGACCCTGTTCGCCGCTCCCGCCTTCGCCCAGAGCACGCCGGTAGAGGGCGGCGTCCTGCGCGTCGCGATCACCGGCGACCCGCCAACGCTTGACCCCCACACCAGCACGGCCGTCATCGTCCTGGAGATCACCTCGCACATCGCCGAGTACCTCTACGCCCGCGACGCCGACGGCCAGGTCCAGCCGATGCTGGCAGCGGCGCTTCCGGAGATCAGCGCCGACGGCCGCACCTACACCATCGCCCTGCGCGAGGGCGTGCCGTTCCACGACGGGCAGATCCTCGACGCCGACGACGTGGTCGCCTCGCTCGACCGCTGGCGGCGGATCGGCAGCGGCAGGAACACCATGGGCGACGCCGAGATCACCGCGGCCGACGCCCACACCGTGGTGATCACGTTGCCCGAGCCGGTCGGCATCCTCACCTCGGTCCTCGGCTGGACCGAGGGCGCGGCCGTGATCTACCCGGAGAGCCTCGTGCAGGAGGCGGGCGATGAGCCCATCGACGCCCCCGTCGGGACCGGCCCGTACCGCTTCGGCGAGTGGGTGCGCGGCCAGCAGGTGGTCATCGAGCGCTTCGACGACTACGTGGGGCTCGACAGCGAGCCGTCGGGCGACGCCGGCGCCAAGCGCGCCTACCTCGACGAGATCCGCTTCATCGCCGTCTCGGACGCCGCCACGCGTCAGGCCGGGCTCGAGTCGGGCGAGTACGACGTCAACTACCGCGCCGCAGCCTCGGACCTCGAGCACATGGAGTCGTCCGACGCGATGTACGCCTGGCTGATGCGACCCGGCTACAACTACATCGCGCTGATCAACCACGCCTCGCCGGTGATGCAGGACGTCAAGGTCCGCCAGGCCATCCAGGCCGCCATCGACGTCTACCCGCTAGTGCTCGGCGCCTTCGGTGACGACCAGGTCTTCGCGGTCACGCCGAGCATCGTGCCGCGCGAGTACGGGGCGATGCACAACGACACGGCCGGGGTCGAACTGTACGACCAGGGCGACGTCGAGCGGGCCAAGCAGCTGCTGGAGGAGTCCTCGTACGACGGCCAGACCATCCGCTGGCTCACCTCGCGCGACTACGACTACCAGTACCGCGGCACGCTGATCGCCGTCGACCAGACCCAGGAGATCGGCCTCAACAGCGACATCATCTCGCGCGACTGGGCCACCACCGTCGCCATCCGCTCCGACCCGACGGCCTGGGACATCTTCATCGGCAACTTCACGATCGCGCCGGAGCCGGAGATGATCTCCTACCTCAACCCGAACTACCTCAACGGCTATGAGGGCAGCGAGGAGTACCGCTCGCTGATGGACCAGTTGGCGAGCACCGCCGACCCGGCCGAGCGCGTGGCCGTCTGGGCCGACGCGCAGGCCGCCTTCTACGAGGACGTCGGCGCGATCCAGATGGCCAACACCTTCCTGGTCAACGGCTACTCCTCCGATGTGCACGTCGAGGCGCGCTACTTCCTGTTCCAGGCCTGGAACACCTGGAAGGAGTGAGCGCCGACGCAGCAGCCTTGAGATGACGGCCTACCTGGTAAGGAGACTCGGATCGATGCTGGCCACCATGTTGGTGGTCGGCATCGTCGTCTTCTTCGTCATCCACTCGGTGCCGGGCGACGTGACCTCGGCGCTGCTCGGGCAGGACGCGTCGCCGCAGCAGGTCGAAGCCATGCGGCAGCGGCTCAACCTCGACCAGCCCCTGCCTGCCCAGTTCGTCGGCTGGTTCGGGGGCGTCATCCGCGGCGACCTCGGCGACAGCATCTACATGCGCATTCCGGTGCTGCAGGCGTTGGCGCAGCGCATCGAGCCGACCGGCATGCTGGCTTTGACGGCCACGCTGGTGGCCGTGACGCTGGGCCTCGGGCTCGGGGTCATCGCGGCCGTGAGGCACGGCACCGTCACCGACTACGCCGTGATGGTCGTGGCGATGCTCGGCCTGTCGGTGCCGACCTTCTGGCTCGGCCTGCTGATGATCATGCTCTTCGCGGTCACGCTGCAGTGGCTGCCGGCAGCGGGCTACGCCGAGCTGGCCGACGGCCCAGGCAACACCCTGCGCTACCTCGTCATGCCGGCCGTCGCCCTCGGGTTCAGCCAGGCCGCGATCATCGCCCGCATGACCAGGGCGAGCGTCCTCGACATGCTCGGCGAGGACTTCGTCCGCACCGCCCGCAGCAAGGGGCTCGCCGGACGCCGGGTGGTGCTGCGGCACGCGCTGCGCAACGCCATGCTCCCGGTGCTCACCGTGATCGGGCTGTCGATCGCGACGTTGGCGGGCGGCGTGGTGGTTACCGAGACCGTGTTCAACATCCCCGGCGCCGGGCGCCTGGTGATCGAGTCGGTGCAGCGCCGCGACTACCCCGTGCTGCAGGGTGCGGTGATCGCGGTCGCCGCCGTCTACGCGCTGATCAACCTGCTGGTTGACCTCAGCTACCTCGCGCTCGACCCGCGGGTCCGCTACTCGTGAGCCGACCAGTGCGGCTCGCGGCCGGCGCCGAACGACGGGCGGGCGCGGCCCGCGACGACGCGGAGCCGCCTCCGGCGATCGCCGCGGGCACGGACGCGGTGGAGAGCGAAGGGCGCGGGCGCCGCAAGCCGAGCCCGCTCCTCAAGGTCGTCAAGAGACCGACCGTCGCCGTCGGCCTGCTGTTCTTCGCCCTGATCGTGCTGATGGCGCTGGCGGCCCCGCTGATCACGCCGTCCGGGCCGAACGAGCTCGACATCCTCGGGCGACTCGCGGCGCCCGGCGCCGAGCATTGGATGGGCACCGACGACCTGGGCCGCGACGTCTGGTCACGGGTGGCGTTCGGCGCGCGCCTCTCGCTGCTCGTCGGCCTGGCGACGGCGTTCGTCAGCGCCACGCTCGGCACGCTGTTGTCGCTGGTGGCCGGCTACTACCGCTGGCTCGACGAGATCGTCATGCGCGTCATGGACGGGCTCATGGCCCTGCCCGGAGTGCTGCTGGCGATCGCCATCATGGCGGCCATCGGACCCAAGGTCTCGAACATCGTGATCGCGCTCTCGCTCGTCTACCTGCCGCGCTGCGCCCGCGTGGCGCGCTCGGCGGTGCTGGTCGTGCGCGAGCACGTCTACGTCGAGGCGGCCAACGCGCTCGGCGCCCGCGACCACTCGATCATGCTGCGCCACATCCTGCCCGGGACCGTCTCACCGGTGCTCGTCCAGGCCACCTACGTGTTCGCCACCGCCGTGCTGCTCGAGGCTTCACTGTCGTTCCTCGGCGCCGGCGCCCCTCCCGACGTGCCCAGCTGGGGAGCGATGCTCGCCGAGGGCCGCCTACTCATGCGCAACGCTCCGTGGATGACGATCTTCCCCGGAGCCGTGCTCGCGCTCACCGTGCTCTCGGTCAACCTGATCGGCGACGGCCTGCGCGACGCCCTTGATCCGAGGATGCGGAAGTGAACGACATGACCGGTCGACCAGAACCCAACGCCTCTCAACCGCTCAGCGACGTGCGCGTACTGGCCATCGAGCAGTACGGGGCCGGCCCGTTCGCCACCATGGTGTTGGCCGACCTGGGCGCCGACGTCATCAAGATCGAGGTGCCGGGCCGCGGCGACATCGGGCGCAGCGTGCCGCCCTGGGCGGGCGACGACGACAGCCTGTTCTTCCAGAGCCTCAACCGCGGCAAGCGCAGCGTCGCGCTCGACCTCAAGGACCCTCGGGGCCGCCGGCTGTTCACCCGGCTGGTGGCGAACGCCGACGCCGTGTTCTCCAACGCCAGGGGGACCTCTGCGCAGAGCCTCGCCATCACCTACGACGACCTCAAGGAGCACAACCCCGCCGTCGTCTGCGCCTTCCTCACCGGCTTCGGTCGCGAGGGCCCGCGCGCCGACCAACCGGCCTACGACTACATCATCCAGGCGATGTCCGGCATGGTCGCGCTCGGCGGTGAGCCGGACGGCCCGCCGGCGCGCGCCGGGGTCAGCGTCGTCGACTTCTCGGCCGGCCTCGCCGCCGCCGTCGCGTTGCTGGCCGGCGTTCACCGGGCCAGGGTCACGGGGGTCGGTGGCGACCTCGACACCAGCCTGCTGGCCACGGCGCTCAACCTCACGAACTACGTCGCGTCCTGGGTGCTGACCCGCGACTACCACCCGGAGCGGCTCCCCCGCGGCGCGCACCCGTCGATCGTGCCGTCGCAGCTGTTCGAGGCGTCCGACGGCTGGCTGATGGTGATGTGCCAGACTGACGCGTTCTACCGCGAGTTGGCCGAGCGGCTCGGCGTGAGCGAGCTGCGCGACGAGCGCTACGCGACGATGAGGGGCCGCTACCAGCACAAGGGCGAGCTGCTCGATCTGCTGGCCAGGACCTTCCGCTCGGGCAGCGTGGCCCACTGGCTGCAGCTGCTCGAGGGCGGAGTCCCGGTGGCACCGGTCAACGACCTGGCGCAGGCCTTGGCCGACCCGCAAGTGGCCGCCCAACGGCTGATCGTCGAGTTCGAGCACGAGCAGTTCGGGCGAGTCAGGCAGCTGGCCGGGCCGGTGCGCCCATCCAAGCCGCCGCCCCCGCCGCGGCGGGGACCGCTCTTGGGTGAGGACACGCGCGCGGTGCTCGAGCAGCTCGCGGGGCTCGACGCCGCGGGGTTCGAGGACCTGTTGGCGGCTGGGGTGGTGCAGCAGGCGGAGGGCAATGACACCGGGCGTGCGCCGGGTGGCCACACGACTAGAAGTGCTGAACGAGCAGACACGGAGGTGCAAGGTTCGTGAGAGGGATCGTTGTCGCGCCGCAACCGGCGGCGGCGGAGCTGGGCGTCGAGGTCTTGGAGGCGGGCGGCACGGCGTTCGACGCCGCGGTGGCCGTCGGGTTCATGCAGATGGTCGTCGACCCGTTCATGTGCGGGCTCGGCGGTTGGGGGTCGGCCACCGTCTACCAGGCGTCGACGGGCACGTTCGAGCACATCGGCTTCTGGCCGCGGATCGGCGCGAAGATGCGCCCCGACATGTGGGTCGACGACGTCCGCGGCTTCACCGACCTGTGGCGCTTCCCGCTGTTCGACGACCACCGGGCGCTGCGCGACTACACCTCGATCATGACGCCTGGCACGGTGGCCGGCTTCGGCGAGATCCACCGGCGCTACGCCACGCGACCGTGGGCCGAGCTGCTGAGGCCCAGCATCGAGCTCTCCGAACGCGGCTTCCCTGTCCCTGAGTACGTCGCCGAGCACGTGCGCAAGCCGATGCTCCCCGAGCTCCCCCACCCACGCGAGAAGTACGCCTACAACCAGGCCGCCAAGGACCTCTTCCACGGCCCCACCGGCGACATGATGGAGACCGGTCACCCGTACCGGAACCCGGATCAGGCGCGGTCGCTGGCCCGGATCGCCGAGCACGGGCCGCAGGAGTTCTACACCGGGGCGCTGGCCGAGGAGATCATCGCCGACTTCGAGGCCAACGGGGCCTTCGTGACCAGGGAGGACCTCGCGGGCTACGAGCCCGTGGTCGAGGCGCCCCTGCGCACCACCTACCGCGGCCACGAAATCGTCAGCTCGGCGGTGCCGGGCGGCGGCCTGCTGACCCTGCAGATCCTCAACGTGCTCGAGAACTTCGACATCGGCGCCCTGCACCACAGCGGCCCGGAGCACGGCTTCATCGTCGCGGCCGCGCTGGCCTGGGCCGGCGTGACGCGCGGCAACCACCTGGCCGACCCGAGGTTCGCTGAGGTCCCGACCGAGGAGCTCCTCTCCAAGGAGTACGCCGCGGGGATCGCGGCGAAGATCCGTCGCGGCGAGCTGCCCGACCGCAAGAAGCTCAACAAGCCCGGCTTCACCACCCACCTCTCGGTCATGGACGAGCAGGGCAACTGCGTGTCCATCACGCACACGCTCACCACCTGCGCGGGCATCGTGGTGCCGGGCACCGGTTTCACGTGGAACAACTGCGTATCGCTGATGGACCCGATCCCCGGCCGCCCCAACTCCTACGAGCCGGGCAAGGCCAGGGCCAGCGCGATCTCGCCGTCGGTGATCATGAGGGACGGCGAGCCGTGGGTGGTCATCGGCGCGCCGGGCGGCTGGTCGATCTCCTCGGCCGTGTCCCAGGCGATAAGCAACCTCATCGACTTCGGCATGAGCCCCGTCGAGGCCGCCGACGCGCCGCGCTTCCACTCCGAGGGCGACCCCGTCTACTGCGAGCTGAGGGTGCCGGCCAAGACGGTCGAGGCCCTGAAGGCGCGAGGCATGAACGTCGAGCAGTCCCTGCGGAACTACGAGCGGACGTTCGCCAAGGTGCAGATCGCCATGCGCGACGGCGACGCGTTCAAGGGCGGCTCCGATCCGCGCAAGGACGGCGGGGCCGTGGGCGTCGCGCGTGTCTGAGACAAGGCGGCTCCCCAACCCGAGGAGCTGGCTGTTCGTCCCTGGGGCCGCCGAGAGGTTCGTGGCGAAGCTGGCTGGCATGGCGGAGGGCAACAGCCCCGACGCGGTCGTCTTCGACCTCGAGGACGGCGTCGCCGGCGCGGACCTGCCGGACGCCCGGCGGAGGGTGGCGGCGCTCACCGCGGCCGGTTCGCCCAAGACCCGGCTGCCGTCCGTCGTCGCGGTGCGGGTGCACGCCGCCGCGCACCCCGCGTTCGCCGAGGACCTGGAGGCGCTGGGTCAGAGGGTGACGACGCTGCTGCTGCCGAAGGTGGCGGCGGCCGACGAGCTGCGGCTCGCGGCGGACCGACTGGCCGATTTGGGCCTGCCGCACGTCGGGATCGTGGCGATCATCGAGTCGGCGGTCGGCTTGGAGAACGTGTCGAGCATCGCTGAGAGCCTCCCGCGGAGCGGGGCGCGGGCCGCTGGAGACCGGTCTACGGGAAGCCCGGCGCTGCAGGGCGTGGCCTTCGGCGCCGAGGACTTCGCGGCCGACCTCGGGCTCCCCCCCTGGACGTCGGCGGACGCCGGCGGTGAGCAAGGCGGCGCACAGGACGGCCGGCTGACGGTGCTCGACGCGGCTCGAGCCAGGATCGTGACGGCTGCTGCTGCGGCCGGCGTGGAATGGCGCGTCGACACGCCCACGCTGCGCCTCGGCGACGACGAGCTGGTTGAGGTCGAGGCGCGGCGCTCGCGCGGCATGGGCTTCAGCGGCAAGTTCGCGATACACCCGAGCCAGCTCGAGCCGCTGCACCGCGGCTTCGAGCCCTCAGCCAGGGAGGTCGCCTGGGCGCGAACGGTGCTGGGAGCGGGCTCGACGCTCGACGGGGACGACGAGACGAGGCGTCCCGGCGGCGCCTCGGTCGTCAGGGAGCAGATGGTCGACGAGGCCGTGTTCAAGCAGGCCAGGGCAGTGCTCGCGGCCCGGCGCGCCGCCGACGAGCCGGGCGGGTAAAGCGCGATTTCCAGACGAGGGCTTGGCAAGACGACACCATTCGTAGTAGATTGTCGACAATCTACAACTGAGGAACGGGGGCCGAGACTTGACCATCCTTTCGGCGGCAGAGCCTCACACCTCGATGCGGGACCGCATCGCGGACACGATCAGGAACGCCATCCTCAACGGCGAACTGGTGCCGGGCCAGCGCATCACGGAGACCGAGGTGGCCGAGCAGCTCGGCACCAGTCGGGCGCCGGTGCGCGAGGCCATCCGCGAGCTGGTCAACGAAGGGTTCCTGCAGCAGCACGCCTACCGGGAGACGCGGGTCTCGTCGATCACCACCAGGGAGCTCAAGGAGGTCCTGGTGCCCATCCGCATCGTGGCCGAGACGTTCGCGCTGCGTGAGCTCATGGCCCGCTCCGGAGCGGAGCCGGTGCTGGCGGAGCTCGACGGCTACGTCGAGGCGATGCGCGAGGCCGTCGAGGCCAACGACCCCAAGCGCGTGCGCGAGGAGGACCTCGCCTTCCACCGCGCCCTGGTCGAGGCCTCCGACTACCATCACCCGGCACGGATCTGGTCGAGCATCACGCCCGTGATCTACCGCGCCTTCGTGCTCGGCACGACCGAGGAGACCATGCGCGAGACCGTCGAGGGGCACGCCCGGCTGCTGGACGCCGTGCGCGCCGGCGAGGTCGAGCGGGCCATGGCGATGTTGGTCGAGCACATCGAGGAGATGACCCTGAGATTCCACGAGGAGGGTGAGCAGCAGTGAGCGAAGACCCGAGGTTCCCCAGCGGACGCGTGACGCGCGACGTCACGCAGCTCTACCGCTACGTCGACCACACCTGGCCGGAGATCGGCGAGGCCGCCGGCCTGAACAAGGTGCTGGTGCTGCCCGTCGGCTCGGTCGAGGACCACGGCTACCACCTGCCGCTCGACATGGACCACCAGGTCGAGAAGATCTGCCTCGAGGCCGGCAGGCGGCGGCCCGACCTGTTCCTCATCGCACCCCTGATCCCCTACGGCTTCAACCTCCACCACCTCGACTGGCCAGGCACGGTGCACGTCGCGTCGGAGACCTTCATCGCCTACGTCAAGGACGTCTGCAAGAGCTTCGCGCACCACGGCTTCAGGAAGATCCTCATCGTCAACGGCCACGGCTCGAACATGCCGAACCTCGACCTGGTCGCGCGCAAGGTGATCCTCGAGACCGACGCGCACTGCGCGGCGGTGCTGTGGCCCGACCTCTGCATGGACACCTTCGCCAGCTTCCGCGAGACGCCCTGGCCGGGCAGCGGTCACGCCGACGAGATCGAGACCTCGCTCTACCTGCACATCGACGCCTCGCGCGTGCAGATGGACAAGGCCGTCAAGGAGATCCCGGAGGAGTGGTCGAAGTCGAAGTTCTTCTTCCTCGACCTGCAGAAGGGCGCGCCGATCACGTTCATGGATTGGTGGACGCGCTGGAACGTCAGCGGCGTCGTCGGCGACCCCACCGTAGCGACCGCCGAGAAGGGCGAGGCGCTCTGGGAGAAGACCATCGAGAACCTCACCGCGGCTGCCGAGGAGTACCGGCAGATCCCGATCAACGACCGCGTCGACTACCACCGCCACGGCCCTGGAAGGGCCGACCTCGAGGCCTGAAGCAGCGTTTCGAAGGGGCGCCGTCAAGCGTAAGGGAGGTGAACATCCGTTCTCGCAGGCCGTGACCGCACGCGTGTTCGCGCGGGTCGATCAGCCGGCAGCCCGGCAACGGGCGCCGAGCGCGCGAAGTAGAGCACACGCTGCGCGTCCCCCCAAGACGACCAAGGATTCGGAAGGTAGATGAAGCAGATGATCGAGAGACCACAACGTAAGAAAGTTCGGCTTCGCACCCTCGCGCTCGCCCTGGTGATCGCGCTCTTGGCCGGCCTCACGCCGGCGCTCGGCCAGAAGGTACTGAACGTCGCGACCCGCGTCGACATCGCCAACGTCGACCTGCACACGACCACCAACTTCGACGACCGCAACCCGCTCCTCACGGTCTACGAGTTCCTCATCGGCATCGACGAGAACGGTGCGCCGGCCCCGATGCTGGCCGAGGACTGGGTGTGGTCGGACGACGGGCTGACGCTGACCGTGAACCTGCGTCAGGGTGTTCCCTTCCACAACGGCGAGGAGATGACCAGCGAGGACGTGAAGTACTCCCTCGACCGCGTCAGGAACGACGGGCCTCGCTCCTCGGAGTTCAGCCAGGTGAGCGACGTCGTCATCGTCGACGACTACACCGTCGATATCGTCCTGAGCGAGCCGACCGGCGCACTGCTCGGCGCCCTCGCCAACCCGATCGCCCCCGCCGTGATCATCCCGGCCGGCGAGGTCGAGCGCCAGGGCGGGGCGATCACCGAGCCCGTCGGCACCGGTCCCTTCCGCTTCGTTGAGTGGCTGCCGGACCAGTACCTCAAGGTCGAGAAGTTCGACGACTACGCGCTCGACGACGACCCCGCCAGCGGCTTCACCGGCCGTCACGAGGCGCTGGTCGACGAGATCTACTTCCGCCCCATCCCCGAAGCGACGGTGCGCGCCGCCGCGCTGGAGAACGGCGAGGTCGACGTTGCCCAGGAGGTCGCCTACCCCGACTACCTGAGGCTGCAGGACAGCGCCGACGTCACCGTGTCGATGATCCCGTCTGCCACCTTCGGCGACGTCCGCTTCGGCTTCAAGCAGGGCGCGTTCGCCGACGACCTCAACCTCCGCCTGGCGGTGGCTATGGTCACCAACAAGGACGAGCTGGTCGAGGCCCTCACCTGGGGTCAGGGGCGCGTGGCGCACTCCGGCCTGCCGTACTTCAGCCCCTACGCCGTGGGCATCCACCAGACCCCGGAGCCTTACGGCATCGAAGAGGCAAGGGCCCTGGTCGAGGCCTCGAACTACGACGGCTCCGAGATCCTCATCTCCTACACGCCTGGCATCTGGCAGGAGATGGCCGTGATCATGCAGGCGCAGATGGCCGAGATCGGCATCAACTCCCGCGTCGACAGCCTCGAGGCGGGCAGCTCGCTGCAGAAGTGGCAGACCGGCGCCTTCGACGTCTTCGTCACGGGCCTGTCGCTGCGGCCCGACCCGATGAACTACTACATGCCGTTCTGGCACAGCGAGAGCACCACGACCGGGTACAACAACGCGGAGTACGACCGCCTCAACGAGGAGGCGCTGGAAGCGACAGACATCGCCGTGCGCACCGAGCTCTACCAGGAGATCGAGGAGCTGAGGCGCGCCGACATGCCGTGGTACCCGCTGATCCACACCACCGAGACGATCGGCTTCAGCAACGACCTCAGCGGCTTCGAGCCCTGGTCGGCCGGCTACATCCTGCTGTGGAACGTCGACGTCCCCTGATAGACCGCACGACCTTTAGCTACTAGGCCAAAGCGCGAGCCGGGCACCGAGTGTTCCCGCCCGGCTCGCACCCCGAGAGGAGGGCCGGCAACCGTGCTTACCGTCGTCCTGCGTCGCCTGTTGACGCTGGTGCCGGTCCTCGTCGCGATCTCGTTCGTGTCGTTCCTGCTGCTCGCCATCATCCCCGGCGACCCGGCTGTGATGATGCTGGGCGCCGACGCCTCGCCCGGAGCCCTGGAGGCGCTGCGCGAGAGGCTAGGCCTCGACCGGCCCCTGCTCACCCGCTTCTTCTGGTGGCTCGGGAACGCGGCCAGGGGCGACCTCGGCGACTCCCTCTACCAGAACCGGCCCGTCGTCGAGATGGTCCTCTCGAGGCTGCCCATCACGCTGATGATCTGCTTCCTGGCGACCGTCGTCAGCATCCTCGTCGGGCTCACGGCCGGCGTCATCGCCGCCATCAACCGCAACAACCCGGTCGATCACGTCCTGCGCGTGGTCAGCCTCATCGGCCTCTCGATGCCGGAGTTCTGGCTCGGGCTGCTGTTGATCCTCACGTTCAGCATCCGCTGGCAGATCTTCCCGATCACCGGCTTCGTCCCGCTCGGCGAGGACCTGTTCGCCAGCCTCCAGTTCTTCGTCCTGCCCAGCCTGGCGCTGGGGCTGACGCTGGCCGGCTTCCTCACCCGCCTCACGCGCGGCTCGATGCTCGAGGTGCTCAGCGCCGACTACGTGCGCACGGCCAAGAGCAAGGGCTTGAGGCCCCGTAGGGTGATCGTGCGCCACGCGCTCGGCACCGCGCTGCTGCCTCTCGTCACCGTCATCGGCCTCAACTTCGGGCGACTGCTCGGCGGGGCCGTGGTCATCGAGACCGTCTTCAGCCTGCCGGGCATCGGCCGGCTCATCGTCTTGGCGATCACCCAGCGCGACTTCCCCGTCGTGCAGGCGTCGGTCCTCTACGTTGCCGTGATCTACACCGTCATCAACCTCATCACGGACCTCTCCTACATCGTGCTCGACCCGCGGGTCAGGTACTCGTAGATGACGGCGCTGCGCAAGCTCACCAGGAACCCGCTCTCGGTGGCGGGCCTGATCCTGCTCGTCGCGGCCGTTGCTTCCGCCATCCTGGCGCCGTGGCTCGCCACCCACGACCCGATGAAGCTGGCGATCGCGGAGCGGCTCAACGGCCCATCGGCCGAGCACTTCTTCGGCACCGACGTCTACGGGCGCGACATCTTCAGCCGCGTCATCTACGGCTCGCGCATCAGCCTGCGCGTGGCGCTCATCGCCAGCGCGCTCGCCCTATCTTGCGGAACCATCATCGGGGTCATCGCCGGCCTGGCCGGCGGCGCCGTCGACAACCTGCTGATGCGGGCCACCGATGTGCTGCTCGCGTTCCCCGGGCTGCTCCTGGCCATCGGCATCTCCGCCGCCCTGGGCACCGGCGAGACCAGCATCACCCTGGCGCTGTGGTTCGTCTACACGCCCCGCTTCGCGCGGCTGGCCAGGGCGGCCGTGCTGCAGATCAAGGGGCTGGAGTTCGTGCACGCCGCGAGGTCGCTGGGAGCCAGGCGGCTGCGCATCGCCTGGCGCCACATCGGCCCCGGCATCGTCTCGCCGCTGGTCATCCAGGCGAGCGTCTATTTCTCGGAGATGATCCTCGCCGAGGCTGCGCTCAGCTTCCTCGGCCTCGGCACGCCGCCGCCCGAGCCCTCCTGGGGCAACATCCTCAGCGAGGGCCGCGACTACATGCGATTGGCGCCCTGGATCTCGATCTTCCCCGGCCTGTTCATCCTGCTGACCGTGCTCGGAGTCAACCTCATCGGCGACGGTCTGCGAGACATCTTGGACCCACGGAAAGGGTAGGTAACGAATGCGTATCACCGACGTCGAGGCACTCGTGCTCCGCATGCCGCAGATCGATGTGCACGCGGCCGACAGCACCCAGGACGCGCTCATCGTGCGCGTGCACACCGACGAGGGCATCGTCGGCATCGGGGAGGTCGACGCCTCGCCCACCGTCGTCAAGGCCGTCATCGACGCGCCGCCGTCGCACGCGATCTCCTCGGGCCTGCGCGAGGTGCTGATCGGCGAGGACCCCCGCGACATCGGCCGCCTCTGGGACCGGATGTACCAAGGCTCGATCTTCTACGGCCGGCGCGGCGTGGCGATCATGGCGCTCAGCGGCCTCGACATCGCGCTGCACGACATCGTCGGCAAGAAGCTCGGCGTGCCCGTCTACCAGCTCCTGGGCGGCGCGCGGCGCAAGAGCGTCACGGCCTACGCCAGCACGCTGATGCCGGACACGCCGGAAGAGGCGCAGGAGCACGCCGCCGAACTGGCCGGCCGCGGGTTCAGGGCGATCAAGTTCGGCTGGGGGCCGTTGGGCCGCGACGCCGACCTCGACGAGGCGCTGATGGCCGCCGTCCGGCGCGGCGCCGGCGACGAGGTCGAGATCCTGCTGGACGTCGGCTTCGGCTGGCGCGACGCCGACCACGCGATACGGATGACCAGACGGCTCGAGCGCTACCGCCCGTTCCTCATCGAGGAGGCGCTGCTGCCCGACGACGTAGACGGCTACGCCAGGCTGGCCGACGCCGTCGACGTGCCGATCGCCGCCGGCGAGGAGAACACCACGCGCTACGAGTTCCGTGACCTGCTCGAGAGGGGCCGCGTCGACATCGTGCAGCCGGACGTCACCCGCTGCGGGGGCCTCACCGAGGCCAAGCTCATCGCCGAGATGGCGCACGCCAAGGGCAAGCCGTGCGTGCCGCACGCCTGGAGCACCGGCATCATCTCGGCGGCCTCGCTGCACCTGATCGCCACCATCCCCAACGCGCTGTTCCTCGAGTACTGCGTGCGGCCGAACCCTCTCAACACCAGCCTCGTCGCCAACCCGGTGCAGGTCCGCGACGGCGTCGCCACCGTGCCGGAGGCGCCCGGCCTCGGCGTGGAGCTGAACGAGGACGAGCTGGCGCGCTTCGCGGTAGAGGCCTGAGGGCCAAGGTGAACGCTCTGGTCTGGCTGGGCCCGCGCGAGATGGCGTGGCGCGAGGAGCCCCTGCCGGAGCCGGCCGCCGGCCAGGTGCGCCTCAGGGTCGAGGCTGTCGGCATCTGCGGCTCGGAGCTTTCCGGCTACCTCGGCCACAACTCCCTGCGCGTGCCGCCGCTGGTGATGGGCCACGAGTTCAGCGGGGTGGTGGAGGCGGTCGGGCCAGCGGCGGGCGCGGAGGCGAGCGGCGCTGGTGACGCCTTACCCGGCCGCGCAGCCGCGGTGGGCGTCGGCGACCGCGTCGTGGTCAACCCGCTGCTCAGCTGCGGGGAGTGCGGGTTCTGCGTCGGCGGCCACGAGAACCTCTGCCTGACGCGCGCCCTCATCGGCGCCCACCTGCCGGGCGCCTTCGCCGAGCACGTGGTGGTGCCGGCCGCGGCCTGCTGGCCGCTGCCGGACGACGTCGACTTCGTCACCGGATCGCTGGCCGAGCCGCTGGCCTGCGCCGTGCGAGCCGTGTCGCTGGCGCGCAGCGGCGACCCGCCTCACGACGGCCCGCCCAACGGCGGCCTGCACGTGATCGGCGCCGGCCCCATCGGCCTGCTGTGCGCCCGCGTGGCCCGTCGTGTCGGCTTCCGCGAGGTGAGCATCCACGACCCCAACGAGGAACGCATGGCGCTGGCCGCCTCGTGGGGCGTGGCCGACTCGAGCCGCGCTCCCGGCGCCGCTGACGCAGCCATCGACGCGGTCGGGCTCGAG
Source organism: uncultured bacterium (assembly GCA_964596625.1). Classification (GTDB taxonomy): domain Bacteria; phylum Deinococcota; class Deinococci; order Deinococcales; family Trueperaceae; genus DASRWD01. The sequence goes on from CAZQVC010000012.1 coordinate 28,294, forward strand.
GTCACCCGCAGGGACGCGATCCAGGCCGTGCGCCGCGGCGGGACCGCGGTCTTCATCGGGCTCCACGCTCCCCAGGCCGCCTTCGACGGCAACGACCTGGTGCGCGACGAGAAGGTCGTGAGGGGCTGCTTCGCCTACACCCACGCCGACTTCGCCAGGGCGGTGGAGCTGCTGGCGACCGACACCGTGCCGCCCGCGGCGCGATGGGTTGACGTGCGCGACCTGCGCGAAGGCAGAGCGTGCTTCGAGGAGCTGACCGGACCGGCTCCGGCGAGCGTGAAGATCGTCCTGCGACCGAACGGGCAGAGCGAAAGGACAGCAGCGTGAGGATCCTGGTGTGCGAGTGCAAGCAGGAGGTCTCCTCCTTCAACCCGGTGCCGAGCAGCACCGCCGACTTCTCGATCCACGAGGGCGACGAGCTCCTCAGCCTGCACCGCGGGGCGAACCGCGAGGTCGGCGGGGCCCTCGAGGTGCTGGAGGCCGAGCCTGACGTCGAGGTGATCGGCGGGTTCAGCGCCCAGGCTGTGACCTCGGGCGGGGTGCTAGCCGCGCCGTCGTTCGCCGAGATCGCCCGGCGCTTCGTCGGGGCGGTCGAGGCGGCCTGGCAGGCTGGCGGGCTCGACGGCATCTACTTCTCGCTGCACGGCGCGATGTCCGCTCAGGGCGAGGGCGACCCGGAAGGGCTGCTGCTCGAGAGGACCCGTGAAGTCGTGGGCGAGGCGCTGCCGATCGTCGTCTCGCTCGACCTGCACGGCGTGTTCACCGACCGCATGGCGCGGCACAGCGACGCCGTCGTCACCTACCACACCTACCCGCACGTCGACTTCCGCTCGACGGGGCAGCGCGCCGCGCGGGCACTGCTGGCGATCCTCAAGCGGGGCGCCAGGCCGGTGATGGCCAAGGTCGCGATCCCGGCGCTGGTGAGGGGCGACGAGCTGATCACCGAGACCGGCCTGTTTGGCGGATTCATCCGCCGCGCGCAGGCTCTCGAGGCCGGCGAAGCCGGGCTCTCTGCCGGCATGTTCATCGGCAACCCGTTCACCGACGTCGAGGCGCTGCAGAGCTACAGCCTCGTCGTGCTCGACGAGGCGGCGGGCGACGACGTGGCCGAGCGAGCCGAGCGCGAGGCGCTGGCGCTGGCCGCGGACTTCTGGGCGGTGCGCGAGAGGCTCCAGCAGCCGCTTACCCCGCTGTCCGAGGCCGCCAGCAAGACGGTCGAGCACCACCGCAGCGGCGCGGGCGGCACCGTGATCCTGACAGACGCCGCCGACGCCACCAGCTCCGGGGCCTCGGGCGACAGCAACGCGATCGTCGCGGCGCTCCTCGAGGCGGGCTATCAGGGCCGCGTGCTGGCGCCGATCGTCGACCCTGACGCGGCCTCAGCGGCGTTCGCGGCCGGCGTCGGCGCGACCGTCGACGTCACGGTCGGCGGCCTGCTCGACCGCCAGCGCTTTACCCCGCTGCCCTTCCGCGCCCGGGTGCGCCTGCTCAGCGACGGGTCCTTCCTCAGCGAGACCGCCCGCCAGCGCTGGGAGGCGGGGGCGACCGCGGTGCTGGAGGGCGAGCACGCGACGCTGGTCGTGACCAGCCGCCCGGTCAGCCTCTACGACCGCTCACTGTTTCTCGCGCACGGCCAAGACCCGAGGGACTTCGACGCCGTCGTGGTCAAGTCTCCCCACTGCGAGCCGCGCTTCTACGCCGAGTGGGGCGCGCTGCTGCTCAACGTCGACGCGCCGGGATCGACCTCGGCCAACCTGCCGTACCTCGGCCACAGCCGCAGCCCGCGGCCGCTCTTCCCGCTCGACGACGAGGTGCCGTACGAGCCGCGCGCGACGCTCTTCCGCCGGCCGCGGCGCAGCGGGGTCGCAACGTGAAGATCCGCGAGATCCAGGCCGTCGGGCTCTACGGGGCGACGCCGGAGGGGGGCTGGGACGCCGAGCTGCAGCCCGACGACGGGGTGCACACGCTGGTCGCCGTTGTCACCGACGAGGGCCTCGTCGGCTACGGCAGCGCGTTCACCAACGCCGACCTGGTCAAGGCCGCGCTCGGCGTGCTCGAGCCGCTCTACCGCGGCGAGTCGGCTCTCGAGCCGGAGCGCGTGAGTGAGAAGCTGCACCAGAACACCTTCTGGATGGGGCGCGGCGGCACGCTAACGCACGCGATAAGCGCGATCGACATCGCGCTATGGGACCTGCTCGGCAAGGCCACGGGCCAGAGCGTCGGCCGGCTGCTCGGCGGACGTTACCGCTCGCGCGTGAGGCCTTACGCCTCGCTGCTGATGGACGAGCCGGAGGCCATGGCGGCGGCGCTCGAGCCGCTCGTCGAGCAGGGCTTCAGGGCGTTCAAGATCGGTTGGGGCCCGTTCGGCCGGCGCAGCGCGGCGCTAGACGAGGAGATCGTCGCCCGCGCGCGCGAGGCGATCGGCGACGGACAGTTGATGGTCGACGCCGGCGGCTCGGACGCCTTCTGGCCCAACGGCTACAAGTGGGCCATGCGCACCGCCGAGATGCTGGCGGCTTACGACGTCGCGTGGTTCGAGGAGCCGCTGCAGCCCGACGCGCTCGAGGACTTCGTGGAGCTGAGGCGGCGCGCGCCGGTGCCGATCGCGGGCGGCGAGGTGCTCACGCGGCGCCAATCCTTCATCCCCTGGCTGCAGGCCGGCGCCTTCGACATCGTCCAGCCGGACGTGACCAAGGTGGGAGGCTTGAGCGAGCAGCGCCGCATCGCCTGGACCGCGCTCGACAACGGCGTCGCCGTGGTGCCGCACGGCTGGAACACGGCCGTCGGCCTGGCCGCCGACCTGCAGCTGGCCGCCGCGCTGCCCAACACCGAGCTGGTGGAGTACCTCACCGGCGCCAGCTACATCGACGCGGTCGTGGCCGAGCCGTGGCGGCTCGACGACGACGGCATGTTGCTCATCCCCGAGGCGCCTGGTCTAGGCGTGCAGCTGGACCACGACGCCCTAGCTCAGTTCACCCGCGGCGCACGCCTGCCGGCGGGCACTTAGGAGACCTGAAGCAGATGAAGATCACCGACGTCCGCTGCCACGTGCTGCTGGCGCCGAACCTCGACGAGAGCCTCACCTCCTCGGCCCAGGACGGCTTCCTCGTCGTCATCGAGACCGACGAGGGCATCTCCGGCATCGGCGAGACCGACGTCAACCCCTGGATCGCCCACGCCTGCGTCACGGCGCCCGGCACCCACACGATGGGCCAGTCACTGACCGAGATGCTCCTCGGCGAGAACCCGCTCGAGATCGAGCGGCTGTGGCGCAAGCTCTACGTCGGCAGCGCCATGAACGGCCGGCGCGGCGCCGGCATCCACGCGCTCGGCGCCATCGACGCCGCGCTCTGGGACCTCAGGGGCAAGGCCGAGGGCGTGCCGGTGCACCAGCTGCTTGGCGACCTCAAACAGCAGCGGGTGAAGCCTTACGCGTCGCTGCAGCCGGCCGGCGCCAGCTTCGAGGAGTACCGCGACTCGCTGGTCGACTGGGCCGTTCGCGCGGTGTCGCTGGGCTTCCGCGCCGTCAAGACCGAGGTCACGATGAACGGCCCGTACGCCCACAGCGGCCTTCACGAGCCCTTCGAGCGCCACACCGAGGTCGTGGCCGCCGTGCGGGAGGCCATCGGCCCCGACATCGACCTGCTGGTGGACGTGCAGTACCTCTGGGACGACGCCAAGGTGGCGCTCGAGACCTTGCGCGAGTGGCAGGAGTTCGACCTCTCGTTCGTCGAGACCCCGCTGTGGACCGACGACCTCGACGGCTACGCCGAGCTGGCGGCCGAGCTGCCCATCCGCGTCGCTGCGGGCGAGTGGCTGGCCACGCGCTTCGAGTTCGAGGAGCTCATGGACCGCGGCAAGGTCGCGGTCGCGCAGCCCGACATCGGCCGCGTGGGCGGCCTCAGCGAGGCGATGATCGTGGCCTCGCAGGCCGCCGAGCGCGGCCTCTCCCTGGTGCCGCACTGCTGGAAGACCGGCGTGAGCGTGGCGGCGACGGCTCAGTACGCCTTCGCCAACGAGCACTGCGAGTACATCGAGTACCTGCCGCCGCAGCTCTGCCTCGAGACGTTGCGCAAGGAGCTGGCCGACGACGGCCTGGTCTTCCGCGACGGCTACATCGAGCCGCCGACGGCTCCCGGCATGGGTGCGATAGTCGACATGGCCGCTGTCAGGCGGTACGAGGTCGAAGTATGAGAGCGAGGTTCAAGGCGTGAGGATCGTCAGTTACTACCCTTCCGGCGCGCGTGAAGCCGGTCGGCAGGGAGCGAGCGGCACTGCCCGCCTCGGCGTGGTCGGTCAAGGCGGCGTGCTCGACGTGGCCGAGGCCCTGCGGCGCTCCCGCCGCGAGCACCTCGGCGCGCAGGGCGGCGCGCCGCTGGAGAGCGCTACCGGGTTCTTCGCCGCGGGGCAGGCGGGGCTCGACGTCCTTCAGGACCTCGTGAGCCGCACCAGCGACGGACCGTTGGTCGGCGCGCTCGAGGACCTCGACCTGGCGCCGACGGTCCCCGCGCCCGGCAAGATCCTCTGCGTCGGGCTCAACTACCGCCGGCACGCGGCCGAGTCCGGGATGGCCGAGCCGAAGGAGCCGGTGCTGTTCAGCAAGTTCAACAACACCCTGGCCCCGCACGGGGCGGCGGTGAACATCCAGGGACTGCAGCAGGTCGACTACGAGTCGGAGCTGGCGCTGGTGATCGGCAAGCGCGGCCGGGACATCGCGGAGGCCGACGCGCTCGGCCACGTGCTGGGCTACCTGAACTCCAACGACCTCTCCGAGCGCGAGCTGCAGATGCGCTCCGGCCAGTGGCTGCTCGGCAAGACGGTCGACGGCTTCCTGCCGCTCGGGCCGGTGCTGGTCACTGCCGACGAAGCGGGTGACCCTCAGGACATGCGCGTGCGCGGCTGGCTCAACGGCGATCTAAGGCAGGACAGCAACACCGCCGACATGATCTTCTCGGTCGCCGAGATCATCGCGTACGCCAGCCGCTTCATGACGCTGGAGCCGGGCGACGTCATCCTCACCGGCACCCCCGAGGGCGTGGTGCTCGGTCGCCCGCAGAAGGACTGGGTCGTGCCTGGCGACGTTTACGACGTCGAGGTCGGGGAGCTCGGCAGGCTCTCCACGCGGTTCGTGTGAGGCGGCGAGCGTGAGCTCGACGGTGCTGGTCACCGGTTCGATGGGCTGCCTCGGGGCCTGGACCATCAAGCACCTGCTGGATGAGGGCCACAGGCCCGTAGGCTTCGACCTCGCCACCGACGCCCGCAGGGTCGCAGCGTTGCTGACGCCCGCCGAGCTCGACGCGGTGAAGTTCGTAGAGGGCGACCTGACCGACCAGGAATCGGTGAAGGCGACGGTTGCCGAGAACGGCGTCGAGCGCATCGTTCACCTCGCGGCGCTGCAGGTGCCGTTCTGTCGGGCGAACCCGTCGCTGGGGGTGCGGGTGAACGTGCAGGGCACGGTGCACGTGTTCGAGGCGGCGAAGGCCGCGGGCATACGGCACCTGGCGTACGCCTCGTCGATCGCGGTCTACGGCCCGGCTTCGGACTACCCGCAGAGCGCCGGGGGGCTGGTCGACGACCGCGCACCGAAGAGCCCGCGGACCATCTACGGCGTCACCAAGATCGCGAACGAGGGCACCGCCGACGTGTACTGGCGCGACCACCAGATCTCCAGCGTCGCGCTGCGACCGTACACGGTCTACGGATTGGGACGCGACCAGGGCGTGACCAGCGAGCCGTCTCAGGCGATGGCGGCGGCGGCCCGCGGCGAGGACTTCCGCATCAGCTTCGGCGGCGAGATGCAGTTCCACTGGGCGTCGGACGTCGCACGGCAGTTCATCGACGCGGCTTTCGGGCGCTTCGCGGGCGACGAGCCAGCCCAGGGTGCGCGGGTCTTCGACCTCGGCGGCCCCGTGGTGGGCGTCGCGGAGGTCGCCGCGCTCATCGAGCGGGCGAGGCCCGGAGTGCGGGTGACGGTGGGCGATGGCGCGTTGCCGTTCCCGCGCGGCTTCGACGACGCTCGGCTGCGAGCGACAGCAGCGCGGGTCTACGAGACCCCGTTGGAAGAAGGGGTGCGTCGGACGATCGCGGCGTTGGAGGGCGTCAGCGGGCCGTCCTGAGCGCGATTACTCGAGGCGGGGTTGAGGTGCCCGCCGCGCGCGCGTTCGCATTGAGGCGCACGACCGGAGGTCTCTTTTCCAGACTCTCCGTAAACAGGTACATCGCGATGTACGCGTTGGCGTAGGGGCGGTGGAAGGCATGGTGGCGCCCCGGGACCTGCGAC
>CAZQVC010000012.1:34673-39285 GCA_964596625.1 uncultured bacterium
TGCGACCGCCCTACCGCGGGGTCGCGTCGGCCGCGAGGGTGGCCAGGAACTCCTGCATGAACCGCTCGGGTTTCTCGATGAACGGCGTGTGCCCCGTGTCCTCGAATCGCACCTCGCGGTACGCGCCGCCGTTCGCGGCGTACTTCTCCAGCACGGCGCGCGTCTGCGAGACCATCGGTTGCGGCGGGTGGACGTCGTCGCCCGGCCAGCCGGGAACCGCACCGATCTTGCCTAGGTAACCGATCTCCGAGGACGAGGTATCTGACACGATCATGTCGTCGGCGCCCCAGATCCACAGGATCGGAGGCTTCTCTTCGACCGCCAGGAGGCGCTCGACGGTGTCGCCGACGTACTTGGGCGAGATCGCGTTGATCGGCCCCTTCACCCCGGGGCCCACACCGGGCCAGTTCTCCGACGGGCTGGAGTCTCCCGGGTAGCGCTCGGGGCCCATCTTCTCGCTGAGCATCGAGGAGAGCAGCTCCTCCTCGCGCTCCGATCGGAAGGGAGGCTTCCAGTAGAGGGCGTTCATCACGTTGCGTGGTGAGCTCGGGTCGTCGGCGCCGCGGTCGCCCTCGGTCATGCGACGGACCATCTCGGGGTTGACCAGGCCGCCGCCGGAGCCGGCGAAGTCGGGGTAGGTGGGCGTGCCGTCGACGTCCTTGGTGCCGCCGAAGCCGTACGGCGAGCCGGGTGCGACCTGCGTCGCCGAGAGGATGTTCGCCGCGTCGGCGGCGATGAGCCCCCACACGACCGCGCCGCCCAGCGAGTGTCCGGCCACGTGGTACTTGTCTATGCCCAGCGTCTCCTTGAGCGCCAGCAGGTCGTCGACCCAGTCGCCGACCCCGCGCGTGGCGTCGACCAGTACGTCGTCGGTGCCGCCGTAGCCACGAAGGTCGGGAGCGATGGCGCGGAAGCCGGTTGGCAGGCCGACCATCACCTCTTCCCAGAAGGTCGAGGAGGACGCGTTGCCGTGGATGAAGAGGACCGGCGTGCCGTCTTCAGGGCCGCTGGTGAGGACGTGCATGGTCAGCCGAGGCGTCTCGACCCGCTGTGAGGTCACGCCGGGGAGCGTCGGGATCGTCGACATATGCCTGTCAGGATAGCCCCTGTCAGGGTTTGGCGAAGACCAGGTAGCGCCAGACCAGCGTGCCGCCGCTCGCGACCGGCACCAGTCCGCCTGACGCCGCTGCGGACTTCAGCCGCTCGACGGGCCAGACGAAGATCATGAACTTGCGCCTGAACAGCCGCGCGAGTGCGCGCTCCGCTGCGGCCAGCGCGCGGGAGAGGAGGTTCGCCCTGGGGAAGATCAGCGCCAGGCTGCCGCGAGTGAGGCGGGCCGCGGCCGTCGTCAGAGCAGGCCCTTCGGAGGAGCAGCACACCACGCGGTTCAGCAGAACGACGTCGGCCGGCTCCACCGCGGCCGGGTCGGCCAACAGGTCGACCACGCGGAAGCTGGTGCGGTCAGCGACGCCCACTCTCTCGGCCAGCCGGCGGGCGTACGGCTCGTAGACGCCGAGCAGTTCCACCACTTCACCGCTGCCGGCGCCGGCCCGCAGCAGCTCGGCCTGCAGTGCCCCGACTCCCCCACCGATCTCGAGGACCCTCGCCTGCTCGCTGGTGGCTGAGGACGGCAGCGCCGCCAGCATGCGCTCCTCGAGCGAGGTAAGGCCCCCGGCGAGAAAATCTTCCAGATCGGCCTCGGCCTGCGCGTCGTCGAAGATCTCGGCACAGGGCTCGGCGCGGCAGCAACTGCTCACGCCTTGAACTGTAAAGGCTTGCCAGCCTCGAGGGGTGTCGCGAGTTAGGCGGGGACGCAGCGGTATCGCCGGAGCGGGGCGCTCGTACGAAGCTCGTGACCGACGGCGCGCTCGGGTGACATGATGGTGCGACATGCCGTTCGATGAGAGGGTCCAGGACTTGGTGACGCGCATCCACGCAACCCCCCACAGGGCGGTGTTGGCGTTCGCGGGCGCCGGGTCCCAGGCGCTCGCCTGGCTGCACGGCGTAGGCGGTTCGAGCCGGACGATCCTCTCGGCCATCGACATCTACAGCCCCCAGAGCATGCGTCACCTGCTGGGGTTCATGCCGGCGAAGTTCACCTCGCGGCGCGTGGCGCGGCTCATGGCGGCGGCCGCCTACGACCTGGCGCGCAGGTACAGCCTGGCGGAGGGCGAGGCAGCGGGCGCGCCGCACGGCGCCGATCCCATCTTCGGTCTTGGCAGCACCGCCACCATCGCCACCGACCGCACCAAGCGCGGCGACCACCGCGTGGCGACCGCCGTACACGACAGCTTCGGCACGGTCAGGTACGCCCTCACGCTCGACAAGGGGGCGCGTGACCGCGCAGGGGAGGAGGAGCTGGTGAGCCTCGTGATCCTCGCCGCGGCGGCTGACGCCTGCGGGGTGTTCGGCGCCCCGGAACTACCGCTCGAGCCGACCGAGGAGCTGACCGGTTCCTACCGTCCGACGGAGCTGCTCGCGGCCGTCGACAGCGGCGCACGAGAACTGGTGGTGGTGAGGCCGAACGGTCAGATCGTCACCGGAGACGACGTCGGCCCCCGCGCAGTGCTCTCCGGCTCGTTCAACCCCGTGCATCAGGGCCACCTGGAGCTGGCGGCCGTCGCGTCGGCCAGGGTTGGTCTGCCGTCGCTGTTCGAGTTGCCCCTGATCAACGCCGCCAAGGACCCGATCCCCCTATACGAAGCGCGCAAGCGGGCGCTGCAGTTCGGGGGCGTCGCGTCCGTGGCCTTGAGCCGCTCGCCGCTGTTCGAGCAGAAGGCGAGGCTGCTGCCAGGCAGCGTGTTCGTCGTGGGCGTCGACACCGCCGAGCGCGTGCTCGACAAGCGCTTCTACGACGGCGACGAGGGGCGCATGCTGGCCTCCCTCGAGACCGTGAGGGCGCACGGCTGCCGCTTCCTGGTGGCCGGCAGGGAGCGGGAAGGCCGGTTCAGGACGCTGTCTCAACTCGCCCTCCCGGCCGGCTACCGTGACCTCTTCGAGTCGCTCGACGAGGAGGAGTTCCGCAACGACATCAGCAGCACCGAGATCAGGCGGGGCTGGCAGCGGCAGGAAGCAGCGCGTTGAGCGCTGAGAACTGGCGCCGGCCTGGGGCGAGCGGGAACGTGTGAGCTATAGAAAAGCGCGGCCAGGTGGGGGGTCCCGGCCGCGCTGCTCGAATGGGTTAACCGCCGACTGCGGATCGCTGATCACTCGCCTCCACGCCCTCAACTCAGGCACCTGCTGACGGCAGCGGTCCCTCGTGGTGGGGTTGCGCGAGCCGTCGTGCCGAAGGTCGGGGCGGGAACAGGCATACCGAGATATCGTTATACGCGAGAGGTGCTCGTGTCAATCGGTTATCTTGTAAAGGTATTCACATTCGAGTGCCGGGTCGTTCGAGGCCCGGGTGGCGCGTGTCGCGTCCACCGTCATGGGCGGGTGGGTCCGTGCGCCGAGAAGAGCTCGGGAAGGGTTCGCTGGTGTCGCTAGAGCCGATAGGGAAGCGCGTGACGCTCAAGGACGTCGCGAAGCGTGCGGGGGTCTCGGTCGGGATGGCCAGCCGCGTCCTCGGGAACTACGGTTCGTACAGCGAGAAGACCAAGGCGCTCGTGCTCAAGGCAGCCAGCGACCTGAAGTACCGGCCGAACGCGCTGGCGCGGTCCCTCCGCGTCGGGCGGACCAAGGCCATCGGGCTGGTGGTCTCCAACGTGCTCAGCTACCACTGGACGACGTTCATCAGGGCCATCGAGGCGGCGGCCTCCGAACGCGGCTACCAGGTCCTCCTCGGCACCACCGGAGACGATCACGAGACCGAGCGCGCCTACCTCAGCGCCCTTCACGACCGCTTCGTCGACGGCGTGATCATGACCCCCTCCCAGGAGAACGTCCCGCTGGTCGCCGAGCTGCTCGCTTCGGGCCTGCCCATGGTGCTGGTCGAGACGCCGTTCGAGGAGCTCCAGGCTCCGCGCATCAACCTCGACAACCGCGGCGGGGCCAGGGTGGCCGTAAAGCACCTGCTCGAGCTCGGACATCGGCGGATCGGCATCGTCACCGGCAACACCAAGATCGCGGCCGCGCGCGACCGTCTCGACGGCTACCGCGACGCCCTGGCGGCGGCAGGCGTCGAGCCCGACGAACGCCTCGTAGCCAACGGCAACTTCACCTTCGAAGACGCCTACCGGACCACCGCAGCCATGTTCGAGCAACCCGAACGGCCGACGGCCCTGCTCGTCTGCAACGAGGTCATGTGCGGCGGGGTGTTGCGCTACCTCAAGGACGACGGCGTAAGCCTGCCAGACGAGCTGTCCGTCATCACGTTCGACGACCCGGCCTGGACCTCGTTCTACCGTCCTGCCATCACGGCCATGAAGACGCCGAGGGCCGAGATGGCGCGGCTGGCGCTGGACACGCTGCTCGCCCGGCTCGACAAGAAGTCCGCCGACGACGATTGCAACCTCGAGCGCGTGTTGCCGTTGGAGTTGACGGTGAGGGAGAGCGCGGTGCCGCTCGCGTAGCCACTATCCCAGGTACCCCATCCTCCACAGGCACCAGACCCACAACCCCCGCACGGGCCGGTTCATCACGAGGTAGAGCACGAGCGCGCTGCCGCCTAACA
>CAZQVC010000013.1:0-24596 GCA_964596625.1 uncultured bacterium
CCTGATCACACAGCCGCACGGGGGCGCAGGCGACCGGCGTGCCTGGGAGAGCCCGGGTAGGTGGGGTCAGGGTCGAGAGCCTTCTGCGGCCGGGGTCAGGGCGCCTCGATGTACTCCGCGAATCGCCGGAGCCAGACCTCCATGGAGATCGCGTTGAAGATCTCCTGGTACCAGACCGAGCCGCGCGACTCGGTCTCGTTGGCGAAGCGCTCGTACTTCGCCAGCAGCTTGTCGCGCGCCAGCAGGCCGTGACGGAACACCAGCGCGTCCTCCGCGAAGAGCTCGAGCACGCGCGGCCTCAGCGGGCCCCTCAGCCACACGCTCTGCGGCAGGCTGAACCCCTGCTTGTCCTTGCGCCAGGCGATCTCGCGCGGCAGCTCGTCCTCCATCGCCTTGCGGAAGATGTACTTCGTCCAGCCGCCGCTGAGCTTGAACTCCGGCGGGAGCGGCAGCAGCAGGTCCATCAGCCGCTCGTCGAGGAAGGGCAGGCGGATCTCGCGCCCGTGGGCCATCGACATGCGGTCCTCGTAATGGTTGAGCGACGGCACCGACAGCGAGGTCAGGTCGAGAGCCTGGCGCTCCTGGATGGTCATGCCCTCGGCCATGCCCATCGGGTGGTCGGGCAGGTGGGCGATGGCCGGACCGAGGACCGACGCCTCCTCGCGCTCCTGCGCGAAGGGGAGGTAACGCCGCGCCTCCTGCAGGTTGAACTGGCGCATGACCGTGCCCTGAACCAGCGAGCTCAACACCATGTTGGCGGCGGCGAAGAGCCTGCCCTGCCTGATGAGCCGCTGGACGTAGAAGCCCATGTACTTCTTGTAGCCGCACAGCAGCTCGTCGGCGCCCTGTCCGCTGAGCACGACCGTGACGCCCAGCTCCTTCGCCCTCTCCATCAGGCGGAAGTGCGCGACTGACGTGAACGAGCCTATCGGCTCGTCGTTGTGCCAGGTGACGCGCTCGAGGAGGTCGAACGCCTCGTCCGGCTGCAGGTCGACGTTGACCTTGTGCACCTCGCGGCGCAAGTGCCGGGCGACGATGTCGACGTAGGGCGACTCGTCGAACCGCGCGTCGCTGCTCACCGCCGCGAGCATCGCGACGTCGCCGTCGCTGCCGTGCAAGCGGTGGACGGCGCTGGCGATGGCCGAGGAGTCGAGGCCGCCGGAGAGCAGCAGGCCGACGGGCACGTCGCTGCGCAGCCGCAGTCGCACGGAGTCGTGGAAGAGGTCGCGCACCTCGGCCGCGAGCCGTGTGACCGAGCGCTCGTCGAAGACGGGAGGCTCGGCCATGTCGGTCTTCGGTCGCCAGTACTCGCGCGTCACGGGCTGCAGCTGCGGGGCGCTCAGGTCGATGGTCATGAAGGAGCCGCCCGGCAGGCTCGAGACGCCCTGCAACATCGTGCGCGAGCTCGCGTCGATGACGGTCTGCTGGAGGAAGTCGCGGGCGACCTCGAGGTCGAGCGCGAAGCGGCCGCCGACCATGGCCAGCAGGCCCTTGAGCTCGGAGGCGAAGGTGAGCTCGTCGCCGTCGACGCGTAGGTAGAGGGGCTTCTCGCCCGCCCGGTCGCGCGCGACGACCAGCCTCCGCTCGCGCTCGTCGAGCCAGGCGAAGGCCCACATGCCGTTGAAGCGCGTCAGCGCCCGCTCCACGCCCCAGTGGCGCAGCGCGGCGCAGATGACCTCGGTGTCCGTGGCGGTCCTGAAGCGCACCCCCTCGGCCCTCAGCTCGTCGCGCAGCTCGAGGTAGTTGTAGAGCTCGCCGTTGTAGGTGATCCAGTTGTCGTCGTCCGGACCGGGAAGGGGCTGGGCCCCCTCCTCCGAGAGGTCGATGATCGCCAGCCGCTGGTGGCCGAGCCCGATCTGCCAGTCGCCGACGCAGGCGACGCGGTGCCCCTTACCGTCCGGGCCCCTGTGGCTCTGGGCCCGTTCGGCTGCCAGGAGGCGCTCGGCGATACCGTCGTTCTTCCGAACCGTCCCAGCTATGCCGCACATGGCGCTAAGGCTAGCAGGCGGCCCCGCCTCGCCCGGCTCGGCCGCGCTACCGGCCCAGCCGCTGCACGCCGCCTCCCTGGCAGCGGCAGCGCGGGGGCCGGCCACGCCGCCGGCGTCAGCTCAGGCGGTAGGCGTCCTTCGCCGCGTCGTAGGCCAACCACCGCGCCATGCCGGGCGCCGAGTCCTCGTCGAGCAGGCCACGGGCGACCGCAGCTGCCAGCCAGTTGCAGATCGTCCGGCGCCACACGTCGTGGCGGGTGCGGATGCTGGGGAAGGCCCTGGTGTCGTCGTTGAAGCCGGCGAGGTTGTAGACGCCGGCCGTCTCGACGACGCGGTCGAGGTAGCGGTCGAAGCCGAGCACCGAGTCGAAGAACCACCACGGGGCCCCGAGGCGCATGGCCGGGTAGTGACCGGCCAGCGGCGCCAGCTCGCGCGCGTAGGTGGCCTCGTCGAGCGTGTAGGTGATGAGCCTGAAGCGCTCGTCGTTGCCGAAGGCGTTGAGCAGCGTGTGCAGGCCCCTGGTCCAGTCGACCGACACGGGGATGTCGGCGCCCTTGTCGGGCCCGAAGCGCTCGAAGACGCGCTGGTTGTGGTTGCGGTAGCTGCCGATGTGCAGCTGCATGACAAGGCCGTCCTCCGCGGCCATGCCGGCCATCTCGAAGAGCATGTGGGAGTGGAACCGTTCGGCCTCGGCCTGGCTGATGTTCAGCTGCAGCGCCTTGTCGAACAGGCGCGCGGCCTCGTCGCGCTCGAGCGGCTCGATGAAGGTGCTGAAGACGCCGTGGTCGGTGGCCGTGGCGCCGCGCTCCTTGAAGAACGAGCGGCGGTCGCGCAGCGCCGCGAGGAAGCCGTCGAGGTCCTCGATCGACGAGCCGGTTCGCTCCTCGAGGAGGGCGAGCCTCTCCGACCAGGTGTGCTCGGCCGTCTGCATCAGGGCGTCGGGACGGAACGTCGGCACGACCGGCAGGCCCGCCTCCTGCATGGCGCCGTGCGCCGCGAGGTCGTCGGTCGCGAGGTCGGTGGTGGCCAGCAGCTCGATGTCGAAGCGCTGGAACAGGGCGCGGGGCCTGAACTCGTCGGTGGCGAGCTTGGCGGCGATCTGGTCGTAGACCCGGTCGGCCGTGGCGGCGGAGGGCTTGACGTCGACCTCGAACAGCTCGATCAGCTCGGCCTTGAGCCACAGGCCGGTGGGCGTGGCGTCGAAGAGGTGGAAGTGCTCGCAGAAGGTCCGCCAGATGGCGCGCGGGTCGTTCTCCACCGGCGTCCCGTCGAGCGTCGGCACGCCGAGGCTCTCGAGGGGCACGCCCTGGCTGTAGAGCATGCGGAAGACGTAGTGGTCCGGCACGATGAGGAGGCTTGACGGGTCGTCGAAGCGCGCCTCCGGGTCGGCCAGCAGGTCGGGCACGACATGACCGTGAGGCGAGACGATCGGCAGCCCTGCGACCTCGGCGTAGAGCTCGCGGGCTAGCTCGCGCACGGCCGGCACCGGCGAGAAGCAGCGGTCGGGGTCGAGGCGCCAGGGCGCTGCCCCGGTCGACGGGCGCGGTGGGTTGCGAGGCGGCTGGTTGTCGGCCATCGGTCCTCCTAGCTGCGGCTGCCGGCGAACGGGACGAACGGGCTGAGGTGGCGTTCGAAGTGCCGCGCCAACCCGTCCTCGTGAGCCTGCCACTGCTCAACGAGCAGCGCCTTCAGCTCGTCCCCGAGCGCGTCGAGCGCGCTGCCGAACGTCACGTGCAGCACCTGCCTCGCGTCGTCGTCGTCGAGCAGAGCCGGCAGTTGCTCGTCGCTCAACGACTCCGGTCGCGGCACGGCGTCGAGCGTGGCGCCGATCAGGTAGCTCTTGCGGTCGATCTCGAAGCGCTCGAGCCCGATCTGGAGGGCCTTGCGGAACAAAGCCGGCGCGTGCACCGCCGCCACCCGCAGGGCCTCGAGGTACGACGTGCCGGCGGTCTTGAGGTGCACCAGGCCGCCGGTCGCCTCGGCGATCGCCGGGTAGACGCTGAACTTGTCGCTCCCGCTGTGCAGGGAGAGCTTGTAAGGCCCCAGCGCGCGGGCGATGCGCGCGTGCCCGTCGAGCGTCTCGAGCAGCGTGTCGAAGTCGCCGCCTTCGTCAGGGCGGAAGTCGACGCCCTTCTCGAAGCGGCCGACGAACCGCGGCGCCAGCGATACCACCGACACCCCGAGGCGCCTCAGCTCCAGCGCGACGTAGGCGTGCTCGACCAACTTGGTCGGATACGAGGTCTCGTCGACCGAGAGCTCGAGCTCGAACGGCTTGCCGGAGGCGGCCAGCGCCCTGTGCAGCTTCGCGGTGTGGGCCAGGGCGGCGCCGTACTTCACCGCCGCGCGGGCCAGCGAGAGCTCGTCGAGATCGAGCCTCAGCCCGTCGGCCTCCAGCGGTCCGGCCAGAAGGCGCGCCTTCAGGCCGGCCCAGTCGTCCTCGAGCTCGGACCAGGGCAACGCCTCGAGCTTGCGCTGAAGCGCGGCGCCGTCGGCCGTCTCGGCGCTGTCGTCGACGTGCTCGCCCGGGTCGATGGTGAAGAAGGTGAACCCCGCCGCGAGGCACAACTCGACGTGCTCCACCGACTTCAGGTGGTCGGCGTCGGCCCCTACGGGGTGCTGCCAGCCGGCCTCGAACGCGCCCCAGGTGGCGTCGTCCATCACCTCCTGGGCGCTGCGCCTGGTCCGGGTCATCTCGCGGATCGACTGTTGGGCGAAGATCGGCGCGACCTTGCCATCGGCCCCCGAGCGGCGCATGGCCGCCACGTGGCCGGGCGTCGCGAGGCCGAGGCGGTCGCCGAAGCCGGCGCTGGTCTTGAGGCCGAGCGGCACGGGCTTCAGGTTCGTCAGCGCCGCCCTGAGGGCGGCGACGTTGGCTGCGCTGCGCGGTCCGCGCAGCAGCCGCAGATCGTCTCCGGCGTCGCTAGACTCGCCCTCGAAGCCCGCCAGCAGCGGATCGCCGGCCGGCGCGATGACCACCAGGCCGCTCCCGACGGCCGTGCTGGAAGGCCCCGCCGCGGTCGCGGGACCCCCGCTCGTAGGCGTCTCGGCCCACAACGCGGCGGCGCCGACGGCGCGCAACGAGCGCGCGTCACGCGGGCTCACCAACTCGCGCGCCCGGCGCAGCGCGGGCGTACCCGGCTGCTCCTCGGCGCTGTGCTCAGAACTCATGCGCTCTCCTCTCGGCGGCGTCGACGTCGAACCCGAGCGTCGACCCACGCACCACCAACTCGGGCTGCAGGACGATGTCGATGCCGTGGCCACGGCCGCGCATCCTGTCGAACAGCATGCCGACGGCCTGCTGGCCGAGCTCGTACGTCGGCGCCCTGATCGTCGTCAGGCCTGGCGTGAACATCTTCGCGAAGACGATGTCGTCGTAGCCGACCACCGCCAGCTCGGTCGGGACCGCGACGCCGAGCTCGGCCAGCGTCTGCAGGGCGCCGGCGGCTACGAGGTCGTTGAAGCATAGTAGGGCGTCGACGTCCGGCTCCCGCCTCAGCATCTCGGCTGCGGCGGCCCTGCCGCCCTCGACGGTCGGCGGGCAGGCCATGACGCGTGAGCGAGGCAGGTCGAGGTCGAGCTCGCGGGCCTCCCGCTCGATGCCCAGCAGGCGCTCCCTGCCGGCGTGCGAGTGGCCGGGCCCGGAGAGGAACGCCGGGCGGCGGCAACCCACCTGATGGAGGTGCCTCAGCAGCAGGCGGCCGCCCAGCTCGTGGTCGATGCGGACGGAGCCGGCGTAGCGCGGGTCCGAGCGGCGGTTGACCAGCACCGCGGCCCGCTGGCGCTGCAGCAGCGGGTACAGCTCGTGGTTCTCGAGGCGCGGGCTGCAGGCGATCACGCCGTCGACGAGGTGGTCCTCGAAGGTCTGCATCGCCTGCGTCTCGCGCTCGAGGTCCTCGATGACGTTGGTCAGCAGCAGCGTGTAGCCGTTCTCGATGGCGCCGTCCTCGGCGCCCCTGACGATCTCGGGGAAGTACGGGTTGGTGACGTCGGGGATCATCAGTCCGATCGTGCGAGAAGAGGCGGCCTTGAGGCCGCGCGCGACGATGTTGGGGCGGTAGCCGAGGTCGTCGATGGCCTGCCTTACGCGCTCCCTGGTCTCGTTGCCGACGCCGGGACGCTCGTTGACGACGCGTGAGACGGTCATCAGCGAGACGCCGGCTCGCGCGGCGACGTCCGCCAAAGTCACCCTCTCGGTCGCGTTCTCCTGGTTCACGTTCCTCCCGCCGCGTTAACGATAACTGCAGACTTTACGACGATGCCGTTCGCTTGTGAAGGCTTGAGGCTCTTGGGTGTCGCTCGGTCTACGGCGGGTCGTCGGGCCCCGACGCGGCGAGGTCGAGCGCTGTGGAGCGGGCTCCACCAGCCTCGGCGCCGCCGACAGGGAACGGGTCGCCGTCGCTGGGAGCCGCCGCGATCGCGGCTGAACGGTCGGCTTCCGCCACGCCGAGCGCGTACCCCTGCTCGACGCCCTGCAGGTAAGCGAGGCCGATGGCGCGGTCGTAGAGGCCGTAGCCCGGGATCGCCTGCTCGCCCCACAGCATGCGGCCGTGGTCGGGCCTCAGCGGCACGTTCACGCCGCGCTTCAGCAGGGCTCGCATCACCGCCGAGAGGTCGAGGTCGCCGGCCGAGAGGTGGTGCGCCACCTCATGGAACACCCGCTCGCCGCTCAGGCGCACGTTGCGCGCGTGCAGGAACGCGACGCTCTCCGACAGCTCCTCGGCGATCGCCACGACGTCGTTTCGCCGTGCCGCGCCGAGGGCGCCGGTGCACAACGTGAGGCCGTTGGCCCGGGCATCGACGGAGCCGAGCACGTAGCGGAGGTCGTCGACGTCCTTGACGATCCGCGGCAGCCCGAAGATCGACCATGGCGGGTCGTCCGGGTGGATGGCCAGGCGCACGCCGAGGCGCTCGGCGACCGGCACGACGTCGGCGAGGAACGCGGCCAGGTGCTCGCGCAGGCGGCGCTCGTCGATCCGCTCGTAGCGGGCGAAGGCGGCCTTCAGCTGCTCGCCGTCGTAGCCGCTCGACCAGGCGGCGAGGCGGTCCATGCCGCGCGACAGGTCGAAGCGGGCCAGGCCGGCCTCGTCGTACGACATCGCTGTCGAGCCGTCCTCGAGCGCCATCGCGAAGTCGGTGCGCAGCCAGTCGAAGACGGGCATGAAGTTGTAGCAGACGGTCTTCACGCCGACGGCGGCCACCGCCTCGAGGCTCTGGCACCAGGCCTCGACGTGCGCGTCGCGTTGCGCGCCGGCGGTCTTGATCTCCTCGCTCACCGGGATGCTCTCGGCCACCAGCCACTTCAGCCCGTGCTCGGCGAGGAGCCGCACGCGCTCCTCGACCTGGGCAGCGGTCCATGCGACCCCGGCAGGCACGTCGTGGAGTGCGGTCACGACGCCGTCGAGGCCGGGCACCTGGCGCAGCTTCGGCAGCGTCACCGGATCCTCCGGCCCGAACCACCTCAAGGTGTAGATCAACTCTCTCCTCCTAGCCCCCGGGTGCCTGCAGGTCCGATGATGGGCGCATGAGCCTCAACCCGACCCTCACCCCGCCGTCCGGACCGGCCCTCGCCGAGTTCTACCGCGAACACCTCGAGCGCGTCATCCTGCCGTTCTGGCTCGAGCGCACCCTTGATGAGGAGCGCGGCGGCATCTTCAACTGCGTCGACGACGTCACCGGCGAGCGGCTCAGCGACGACAAGTTCGTCTGGTCGCAGGCGCGTTGGGCCTGGACGGCCGCCCACGCCGCGCGCATGGTCGACCGTGGGCTGCTGAGCGCTGACGGCTCCCGCCTGCGCGCCCACGCCAAGCAGACCGTCGACTTCCTGCTGGAGCACGCCTTCCTGGAGAACGGCAACGCCGCTTACCTGCTGAGCGCCGAGGGTGAGAAGAAGGAGTTCCTGACAGGCAAGGGCCACGACATCAGCTTTTTCACCGACTGCTTCGCCTCCCTCGCGCTGGCGGGCGTCGCCCGCGCCGTCTTGGAGAAGGACTACCTCGAGAAGGCGCTCGAGGTCTACGCCGGCGTGCGCCGACGCCTGGCCAGCGGCACCGTGCGCAGTGAGCCGTACCCGCTGCCGCCGGGCGCTGAGGCGCACGCCTGGCCGATGATCATGCTCAACGTCGCCCAGGAGCTGGAGCGCGCGCTGCGCGGCTTCGGCGACGAGCGCGAGCACGAGCTGGCGGGCCACGCGCTGGGCTACCTCGACGCGGTGCTCGGCAAGTTCGTGCGGGACGACGATCTGGTTAGCGAGGTGGTCGTGCCGGGCGACGACCGCTCGCTGCTGGCCACCCACATCACCCCGGGTCACGCCATCGAGTCGATGTGGTTCGTCATCGAGCAGGCCGCCGCCCACGGACGGCACGACGCCGTGCTCAGAGCCGTCGACGTGATCGGCGCGTCGTTCAAGGCGGGCTGGGACGCCGAGCACGGCGGCCTCTTCCGCTACGTCGTGCCCGACGGCGCCGGCCGCGGCCAACCGCCGCGCGGCGAGGCCCACGGCCCCTTCGAGCGGTTGATCCTCGACACCTGGGACGGGAAGATCTGGTGGCCGCACAGCGAGACGCTCTACGCCGCGCTGCTGGCCGAGGCCGCCCTCGGCGCTCCCGGCGTGCTCGCCGCCGCGGCCGACGCCGAAGAGCGCGCCGCGCAGATGCGGGGCGTTCACGACCGGATGTTCGCCTACGTCTTCGACACGTTCCCCAACCCGGATGCGAGCGTAGGCGAGTGGATCCACATCCGCGACCGGCAGGGCCAGCCCCTGCGCCAGGTCATGGGACTGCCGGTGAAGGACCCGTACCACGTCACGCGCAACCTGCTGCTGGCGGTCGAGCTTCAGGCCGAAGGTCTCCCGGCGCGCACGACCGGCGCGTGAGAAGCGTGTGCCGTCCAGCCCCCGCAGTGGGTCTTCCCCGGTTCGCTTCAAGGTGATCGCCACCATCATTAATCGTTAACGATAACCACGTCGGGCGCCGGCCGATGAGGCCGCATCACAGCAGCCACCGGCTCGCTGAATATGCGTCCCCGGCGCGCTAGTCGGCTGATTTCCGGCGCAGTGTACGAGCGCGGCCGACACGCCTTGACCGGCTCGTGACCACCGTGCTACGGTTCGCGTCAAACAAGTATCCGTTATCGCTAACGTATGCGCAGCCGGCTGCGCCTCACGGCGCGCTTAGACTGTTCTAAAGGATCGCTCACAGACGTCTTCTCGAGCAGGCTGCTTCGCGAATCCCGGGTACGCCGAGGGAACGAGGCGTGGAGATCTCCTCGACGACCGACTCCCCCGTTGCACCGACCGTCCTCTTGGAAAGGGGCAAGCATGGTAAAGGTCTCAGCGGCAAGAACGAACCCTGGGTGGCGCGGTAGGTCGCTGCCGGCCTTCGGCCTGATGCTGGCGCTGCTCCTCGCGCTCGGCACGGCGCTGGCTCAGCAGTACAACGAGGCGCCGATGCTGGCCGAGATGGTGGCTGCCGGAGAGCTGCCGCCGGTGGAGGAGCGCCTCCCCGTCAACCCACTCGTGATCGAACCGTTCGAGGAGATCGGCACCTACGGCGGCGTGATCCGTCGTGGCTTCACCGGTCCCGGCGACCACAACAACTACACGCGCTTCGCCTACGACAGCCTGCTGCGCTTCAACGTCGACGGCAGCGAGATGGTCCCGCACATCGTCGAGTCGTGGGAGGCGTCAGACGACTTCCACACCTGGACGCTGCACCTGCGCGAAGGCATGAAGTGGTCGGACGGCGCGCCGTTCACCTCGGAAGCGCTGATGTTCTACTACGAGGCGGTCCTGCAGAACGAGGAGCTCACGCCCTCCGTGCCCGTCTGGGTCGCCAACAACGACGGCACCCTGGCCGAGTTCAGGGCGCCGGACGACTACACCGTCGAGGTCGAGTTCGACTTCCCCTACACGCTCTTCCCGCTCGAGCTCACCTTCCGCGACGGCGGTGACCGCACCCTCGCTGCCCACCTGCCGGCGCACTACCTCAAGCAGTTCCACCCCGACTACGGCGACCAGGCCGAGATCGACCGGATGGTCTCCGAGGCCGGCCTCAACGACTGGACCCAGCTCTTCATGCAGAAGGGCATCATCACCGACAACCCGGACCGCCCGTCGACGGCCGCCTGGGTGCCGTACCAGTCCTCGGTCTCCGACCAGATCTTCACGCTGCGCCGCAACCCCTACTACATCGGCGTCGACCCCGAAGGCAACCAGCTCCCCTACATCGACGAGGTGCAGTTCCGCTTCTTCGCCGACGTCGAGGCGCTGAACTTCGCGGCGGTGGCCGGCGAGATCGACTTCCAGGCCCGCCACATCCAGATGACCAACTACCCGGTGCTGATCGAGAACGGCGAGCGCTCCGGCTACCGCGTCGTCACCTGGCCGACCTTCGGCGGCAACGACGCCGCGTTGTGGGTCAACCAGCAGTACACGATCAACCCCGAGCTCGGTGAGCTGCTGGCCAACCGCGACTTCCGCATCGCGATGTCGATCGGCATCGAGCGCGAGGAGATCCGCCAGTCGGCCTTCCTCGGCCTCGGCGAGATCCGCCAGCCCGTCGCCGCCCCCTGGCACCCCTACTACCCGGGCGACGAGTACGCCTTCAAGTACACCGAGTACGACCCCGAGCAGGCCAACGAGATCCTCGACGGCCTCGGCCTCGAGCGCGGCAGCGACGGCATGCGCACCCTGCCGAGCGGCGCCCCGCTGCGCCTTGAGATCTCGGTCGTCCCGGCCTTCGGCCCCTGGCCCGACGTCGCCCAGCTGGTCGCCGGCGACCTCCAGGACCTCGGCCTCGCCACCGACGTGCAGGTTCGCGAGCGCACCGCGCACTTCACCATGCGCGACGCCAACGAGCTGATCATGGAGATCTGGAACGAGGACACCAGCGGGTTCCCCTTCACCGGCAACCCCAAGATCGACCCTCGCAGCGACCCCGCCACGATCTTCGCCGTCGAAGCGCGCACCTGGTACGCCACCGACGGTGAGCGCGGCATCGAGCCGACGCCCGAGATCAAGCGGATCGTCGAGATCATCGAGGAAGCCAAGACCGTCGGCACCGAGCAGCAGATCGAGCTGGCTCAGGAGCTCAACCGGTTGGTCGCCGACCAGCTCTACGGCATCGGCACCGTCGGCCTCACCCCGATGATCCAGGGTGTCGTCGTGGTCAACTCCGACCTGGTCAACGTGCCTGACCTGGTGGCCAACGACTGGCCGCTGCGCACGCCCGGCGACTCGCGCCCGGAGACGTTCTTCTACCGCTGACCCTCGGCAAGCCGTCTGGACGCTGTTATCAAGCGTCCAGACGGCTTCTTCCAACCTGGTCGATGCCAGCTGCGGCGCTTGAAGGCTCGACCCCACGGCGTTACCGGCAGTTCTATCTGATTCGCAGTCCACGGAGACCGGATGCACTGGTACATACTCAAGCGGCTCGCGGTCGTCCCGTTGATGCTGTTCCTGTTCTCGATCATCGCCTTCGCCTTGATCCAGGCGCCGCCAGGCGACTTCCTCACCAGCTACATCGCCGAGCTCGCGCAAGGCGGGAGCTCGATCGACCAGGCGCAGATCGACGCGCTGAGAGCCCAGTACGGCCTCGACAAGCCGATCACCACGCAGTACTTCCTGTGGGTCGGCAGCCTCCTGCAGGGCGACCTCGGCATCTCCCTCGAGTGGCGTCGCTCCAACGCCGAGCTCATCGGCGAGCGACTGTTGTTGACGCTCGCGCTCACTATCTTCTCGCTGATCTTCACCTGGATCATCGCGATTCCCGTCGGCATCATCTCGGCCACCAAGCAGTACTCGGCCGCCGACTACCTGTTCACGGTGCTCAACTACATCGGCTTGGCCACGCCCAACTTCATGCTGGCCCTGGTCCTGATGTGGGTCGCGTTCGACAGGTTCGGGCTTAGCGTCACCGGCCTGTTCAGTCCCGAGTTCGCCCAGGCGCCGTGGAGCTGGGCGAGGGTCGGCGATCTGCTGTCCCACATCTGGTTGCCGATGATCGTGCTCGGCGTGGCCGGCACGGCGCAGATCGCACGCGTGGTGCGCGCCAACCTGCTCGACGAGCTGAGCAAGCCGTACACCGAGATGGCCCGCGCCAAGGGCCTGCCCGAGTGGCGCCTGGTGCTGAAGTACCCGACCCGCGTGGCGATCGCGCCGGTGGTCAGCACGCTCGGCTGGTACTTCCCGCAGCTGCTCTCGGGAGGGCTGGTCGTGTCGGTGGTCATGAGCCTGCCTACGGTCGGGCCGCTGCTGCTGAGGGCGCTCATCGGCCAGGACATGTACCTAGCCGGGACGATCATCTTGATCTTCTGCGTGCTGACCGTCATCGGCACCCTGGTGTCAGACATCTTGCTGGCGGTGCTCGACCCTCGCATCCGCATGGACGGGGCCTGAGCCGTGGCCAAGGACCTCACCAACGACAAGGCGGAAGGCCGCGCCGAGCGCTTCACGGAGGACGGCGTTCCCGAGGCGGTCCCCGGCGTCGCCGACGAGGCCGTGAGCCACGAGGAGTCCCTCGAGCTCAAGGGCCAGCTCGCCACCGACGTCACGCCCGGCGAAGCTCCGCTCGAGGAGGCCGGCGTCGAGTCGTCGCCCAGCGCGCTCGACGAGGACGCCGCCGGGCCTCCGGTCGCCGGGGGCGCGCCGGCGGTCTACGTCGCGCCCGCGTGGCGCATGACCTGGTGGCGCTTCCGCAAGCACAAGCTCGCCGTGGTGTGCCTCTGGGTCTTCGGCGCGGTCGCCCTCATCTCGCTGGCGCCGGGCTTCTTCGCGACCCAGGACCCGACCGCCTCGGCCGCAAGCAACGCCTACATCCCGCCCCAGACGCTGAGCATCGTCCACGAGGGGCGACTGACCTGGCCGTTCGTCTACGGGATGGAGGGTCAGCGCAACCAGCGCACCCTGCGCATGGAGTGGGTGCGCGACCCAGAGACGCGCTACCCCTTGCGCTTCCTCGCCGCCGGCTACGAGTACAAGCTGTTCGGCGTGATCCCCACCAACCGCCACTTCATCGGCTTCGCCGGCGCCACCGGCCGCGACACACCGCACCTGCTCGGCACCGACAGGCTGGGGCGCGACCAGTGGTCACGGCTGATGTTCGGGACGCAGATCTCGCTGTCGATCGGGCTGGTCGCCGTGGCCATCTCGACGATCCTCGGCATCGTGCTAGGCGGCATCTCCGGCTACTTCGGCGGCTGGGTCGACAACGTCATCCAGCGCCTCATCGAGCTGCTGCAGGCCCTGCCGCCCATCCCCATCTGGCTGGCGCTGTCGGCCTCGCTGCCGCGCACCTGGCCCGTCACCTGGGTCTACTTCGCGATCACCGTCATCCTCGCGCTGCTCGGCTGGACGCGACTGGCGCGGGAGGTGAGGGGGCGCTTCCTCTCGCTGCGCGAGGAGGACTTCGTCACCGCCGCCCGGCTGGTCGGGGCCAACCGCTCACGCGTGATCTTCTCGCACATGGTGCCCTCCTTCACCAGTCACATCATCGCGGCCGTGACGCTGGCTATCCCGCTGATGATCCTCAACGAGACCTTCCTGAGCTTCCTCGGCCTCGGCATGCGGCCGCCGGCGATCAGCTGGGGCGTGATGCTGCAGGAGGCCCAGAACCTGCAATCGGTGGTCAACGCGCCGTGGCTGATGATCCCCGGCCTCTTCGTGATCGTCACGGTGCTCGCCCTCAACATCCTAGGAGATGGTTTGCGTGACGCAGCCGACCCGTACAGCACCTGAGCCGGCCGCCGGCGCCGCGCCTCCGCCCGGGGCCGCGCGACACGAGCGCAAGGGCGAACCGGTGCTCTCGGTACGAGACCTCAAGACCCACTTCAAGCTCGACGAGGGCGTCGTGAAGGCCGTCGACGGCGTGAGCTTCGACCTGCACGCCGGCGAGGTCGTCGGCATCGTCGGCGAGAGCGGTTGCGGCAAGAGCATCACGATGAAGTCGATACTGCGCCTGGTGCAGAAGCCCGGCCGGATCGTCGGCGGCGAGATCGTCTACCGCCGGCCGGTCGACACCGGCGCCGACGACCGCAAGCGCCACCGCCCGCTCGAGGCCGACCTGGCCAAGCTGCCCCCGCAAGGGCGTCGCATGAGGCAGATCCGCGGCGGCGACATCGCGCTCATCCCACAGGAGCCGATGGCGTCGTTCAGCCCGCTGCACTCGATCGGCCAGCAGATCGTCGAGGCCATCCGGCTGCACAACCCGGTCTCCGAGGCCGAAGCCAAGCGGATCGCGATCGACAAGCTGCGCGAGGTCGGCATGCCCAGCCCCGAGCAGCGCTTCGACTCGTACTCCTGGCAGCTCTCGGGCGGCCTGCGGCAGCGCGCGATCATCGCGATGGCGCTCTCCTGCAACCCGTCGGTGCTCATCGCCGACGAGCCGACGACCGCCATCGACGTCACCACGCAGGCGCAGGTGCTCGAGCTGCTCAAGCAGCTGCAGCGCGAGCACGGCTCGTCGATCCTGTTCATCACCCACGACCTCGGCGTCATCGCCCAGGTCGCCGACTACGTCGTCGTGATGTACCTCGGCAAGGTCATGGAGCAGGGCTCGGCGAGCGACATCTTCCACCGGCCGCGCCACCCGTACACCCGCGCGCTGCTCAAGAGCATGCCGAGCCTGCACTCCGAGCCGCGCGTGGCGCTGCCCACCGTGGCCGGCAGCATCCCGCACCCGCTGCACCGACCGTTAGGTTGCGCGTTCCACCCCCGCTGCCCCGACTTCATGCCGGGCGTCTGCGACGCGCACGTGCCGGCGCTCGTGCCGGTCGGCGACGGGCCGCCTGTCGCCTGCTTCCTCCACCACGACCAGATCGAGGGCGGCGGGACGCTCCCGACTGACGCGGCAGCGCAGGCCCGAGCGAGCGGAGCACGAAGGACGGAGGCTGGCCAGCGACAGGGCCACGCCGGACGGACGGGAGCTTGAGGAAGATGGCTGAAGCGAAGGCGCCCCTGCTCGAGGTCAAGAACCTCAAGAAGTACTTCCCCATCAAGGGCGGCCCGCTCAAGCGCACCGTCGGCCAGGTGAAGGCCGTCGACGACGTGAGCTTCACCGTCAACGACGGCGAGATCCTCAGCCTCGTGGGCGAGAGCGGCTGCGGCAAGACGACGACCGCGAAGTGCGTGCTGCGGGCGATCGACCCCACGGCCGGCGAGGTGCGCTTCCGCACGGCCGAGGGCGAGGTCATCGACGTGGCCAAGCTGAGCGAGGCCGAGCTGCGGCCGCTGCGCAGCGAGATGCAGCTGGTCTTCCAGGACCCGTTCGGCTCGCTCAACCCGCGCAAGAACCTGCTCGACATCATCGGCGAGCCGCTGCTGGTGCACGGCGTCAAGAGCCGGCAGCAGCGCATGGACCGCGTCGCCGAGCTGCTCAACCTGGTCGGCCTGAGGCCGGAGTACATGCACCGCTTCCCGCACGCCTTCAGCGGCGGACAGCGGCAGCGCGTCGTGATCGCGCGGGCGCTGGCGCTCGAGCCGCGGCTGATCATCGCCGACGAGGCGGTCTCCGCGCTCGACGTCTCGGTGCAGGCGCAGATCCTCAACCTGCTGCTCGACCTGCAGCGTCGCCTCGACCTCTCCTACCTCTTCGTGGCGCACGACCTCAGCATCGTCAAGCACATCAGCCACCGGGTGGCGGTGATGTACGTCGGCAAGATCGTCGAGCTGGCTCCCACCGAGGAGCTGTTCCACCGACCCAAGCATCCGTACACCTCGGCGCTGATGAAGGCCGTGCCGGTGCCGGACCCCGATCAGCGCACCGCGCTCAAGGGCCTGCCTGGCGAGGTGGCCAACCCGGCTGCCCCACCGCCCGGCTGCTACTTCCACCCGCGCTGCCCGTTCGCGACCGACATCTGCCGTCAGGAGACGCCGCCCCTGCGCGAGCTGGCCCCCGGACATCACGTCGCCTGCCATTGGGCCGAGAAGCTCGAGCTCGACGGCATCGATGAGCTGGAGCAGGTGGCGTGAGCGGCCTCACCGCCTGGACCGGCGGCAAGGTCGTCCTGCCGCACGCGGTTCTCGAAGGGCACGCCGTGCTCACCGAGGGCGAGCGCATCGTCGCGGTCGTGCGGCGGGGTGAGGTGCCGGCCAGCGCCCGCATCGAGGAGCTCGGCGGCGCCTACCTCACGCCCGGCCTCATCGACATCCACACCCACGGCGCCCTCGGGGTGTCGTTCCTCGACGGGAGCGACGAGGCGTTCGCGAAGATCCTCGGCGAGCAGGCGCGCCGCGGCGTGACGGGCCTGTTGGCCACCACCTCGACCGCCCCGCTGCCCGACATCGTCGCAGCGCTCGAGGCCTCCCGGCGCTGGCGCGACTCGCCGGCCGGCGGCGCCTCCTCGGCGTCCGGCGCCCACGCCGCCGACGCCGCCTACACGCGCGTGCTCGGCGTCCACGTCGAGGGGCCGTACTTCGCGGCCGCGCAGGCCGGCGCGCAGGACCCGGCAAACCTCCGCAACCCCGACGACGGCTCTGTCGATCGGCTCCTGGAGCACGCCGACGTGATACGCATCGTCAGCTTCGCGCCGGAGCTGCCGGGTGCGGTCGAGCTCACCAGACGCCTGGTGAGCCTCGGCATCGTCGCTGCGGGCGGGCACTCCGAGGCCTCCGACGAGGAGCTGCAGCGCTGCGAGGCGTACGGCCTCTCGCACATGATCCACCTCTGGAGCGGCCAGTCGACGACCTTCAGGCGCAACGCGTACCGCGTGCCCGGCATCCTCGAGGCGTCGCTGGCTTCGGCCACGCTGACCGGCGAGATCATCGCCGACGGCCATCACCTGCCGCACACCCTGCTGCGCCTGGCCCGGCGCGCGTTCGGCCCCGAGCGGCTCTGCGTGGTGTCTGACGCGACCAGCGGGGCGGGCCTGCCCGACGGCGCGCCGTTCGCCATGGGCGAGATGCGCTACGTGGTCAAGGGCGGCGTCGGCATGATGCCTGACGGCAGCGCGTTCGCGGGCAGCAGCACGCTGCTCGACGGCATGTTGAGGGTGCTCACCCACGACGTCGGCTTCCCCCTGCACGAGGCGGTGCGCATGGCCAGCCTCACGCCTGCCGGCGTGATCGGCCTGGCCGGCACGAAGGGCAGCATCGCGGCCGGCAAGGACGCCGACCTCGCGGTGTTCTCGAACGAGCTTGAACCGCTGGCGACCGTCATCGCCGGCGAGAAGGTGTGGAGCGCCGCGGAAGCGCAAGCGGCGGTTATCCCGTAGCATCGAGTTCGCGTCGTGGCTCGTCCGCCGCCAGGCGGGCGCGCCACGCTCACGTCGGAGAAGGAGAGATACCAGTTGAGTGACACGAAGTTGCGAGCCGAGCCGGTGAGGTCCTTCAAGGTCGAGGGGCTGCCGGTCGAGGTCCACGCCGACGAGCAGGCGCTCGGCGCCGCCGCAGCGGCCGACATGGCCCAGATCCTGCGCGCGGCGATCGACGAGCGGGGCGCGGCGAACATCATCCTGGCGACGGGGAACTCCCAGCTCGCCTTCCTGCGCGCCCTGCGCAGCACCGAGGGCATCGACTGGTCGAAGGTCACCGTCTTCCACATGGACGAGTACATCGGCATCGACCCGTCGCACCGCGCCAGCTTCCCCCGCTTCCTCCAGCAGCACTTCTTCGACCACGTAGAGGGCGCGACCTTCCACCCGATCTCGGGCGACCCGACGCGTGTGGCCGCGATCTGCGCCGAGTACGAGCAGCTGCTGCGCGACCACCCGGCCGACGCCGTGGCCCTCGGCTGGGGCGAGAACGGCCACCTCGCGTTCAACGACCCGCCTTACGCCGAGTTCGACGACCCCGTCTGGGTCAAGGCCATCAAGCTCGACGAGGTGAGCCGCAGGCAGCAGCACAAGGAGGGCCACTTCGACTCCCTCGACGAGGTGCCGACGCACGCCATCACCTTGACCATCCCGGCCCTGCTGGCGGCCAAGCGGGTCTTGTGCATCGTGCCGGAGGCGCGCAAGGCCGACGCCGTTCACGCCTGCCTTACGCAGCCGGTCTCCGAGCAGCGCCCCGGTTCGGTGCTGCGCACCATCGACCACGCCAAGCTCTACCTCGATCCGGACTCCGCAGCCAGGATCGACTGAGGTGAGCGCGCGACCAGCGGCCCGCGGCGAGAGGTTCGAAGACCGGCGGCCGATCCTGCTGCCGAAGCGCAGCACCAGGCGGCTCTACCGCCACGGGAGTGCCTCATGAAGTACGTGTTCTCCACCGCCGACACCCGCCGCTACCGCTTCCCCACCCACGCCAACCTGTTGGTGATGGACCGGGCTGAGGCCACCGCGAGCGAGAGCTTCATCACGGTCATGGAGCCGGGCGAGTCGCCGCCCCTGCACAAGCACGACGACACCGAGCAGGTCTTCTACGTGCTCTCCGGCCGCGGCCGGCTGGAGATCGGCGCCGACGCCGAGGACCAGGGCGAGCTCGCGCCAGGCGACCTCGTGCGCATCCCACCGGGCACCCTGCACCGCGTGCCGTGCGTGGGTGACGAGCCGCTGCGCTACCTGGTGGTCGACTGCTTCCCCGGCGGCAGGCCGGCTCACGAGCCGACCTGGGACTCCCACGTGCGGGTCGTGTGCGAGGAGAACGGCTGGGACTTCGACGAGGTGAAGCGCTGAGCGATGGGTCGTCGACCAGCGCGGCGCCGGCCGCGACCGTGACGCACGCCTCGACCGACGAGCCGGCGGCGCCCCTCGGGGCGCCGCTCAGCGTGAGCGAGACGTTGCGTCAGTGGTGGCCGCTGGCCGCCGGCTGGCTGCTGATGACCGCCGAGCTCACCGTCTTCACCGCGATCGTGGCCCGCATGCCGGGTCCCGCCCTGCAGTTGGCGGCCTGGGGCGTGGTGTTCGCGATCTCCACGCTGGTGCAGTCGCCCTCGACCGCGCTGCTGCCGACCTCGACGGCCATGGCCCGCGACCGACCGACGTTCGGCCGCCTCTCGCGCTACGCCCTCGGCGTGATCGCCGTGCTCACGTCCCTCCACGCGCTGGTCGCGCTGACGCCGCTCTACGGCCTCGTGGTGTCCGGCCTCATGGGGGTGCCAGATGAGGTCGCGGCCGCGGCGCGACCGGCGTTGATCATCATGCTGCCGTGGACCTTCGGCACCGGCTCCCGGCGCTTCCTGCAAGGCGTGATGATCCGCTTCGGTCACGCCAGGGTCGTGATCCTCGGCGCGGTGCTGAGGCTCGGCCTCGGCACGATCGTGATGCTCCTCGGCACCCGGTTCGAGTGGCTGCCGGGCGCGCAGCTGGCCGCGGCCGCGATCATCGTCGGGGTGCTGAGCGAGCTCGCCTACAACCGGATCCGCTTCGCGCAGGTCATGCCGAGCAAGCTTCCTCGCTTCGATGAGCAGGCGATTGAGCTTGACCTGCGCCGCTTCTTCGCGTTCTTCACCCCGCTGGTGATGATGACGGTGCTCACGATGGTCGTGCAGACGCTGGTGACCGTCGTGCTCGGCCGCATGCCGCTGGCGCTCGAGTCGCTGGCGGTGTGGCCGGTCCTGTTCAGCCTGATCGTGATCCTGCAGAGCCCCGGCATGGCCTATACCGAGGTCGTCATCAGCCTCCTCGAGCGGCCGGGCGCCGCTCGCCTGCTGCGCCGCGTGACCTGGGTCGCGACCGCCGCGCTCACGCTGATGCTCACGCTGGTCACCGCGACGCCGCTGGCCGAGATCTGGTTCAGGTCCGTCGCCGGCCTGCCGGAGGGCCTCACCGACCTGGCGGTGGTCGGCCTCTGGCTCGGCCTCTCCGTGCCGGGGCTGCGCCTGGTGACCAGCTGGTACCAGGGCGTGATCATCCACGGCCAGCGCACTGGCGCCATCCTCGAGTCGGTGCTGGTGTTCCTCGGCGTGGCGGCGCTCCTGCTCGGCGCCGGCGTCGCCTGGGGCGCGATCACCGGGCTCTACGTCGGCATGGTCGGCACCGCTGCCGCGATGGCGGCCCAGGCCGGCTGGCTGGCCTACCGCGCCGGTCCGACGCTGCGCGCGGCGATTCACGAGCGCCCGGCGCCGCTGACGGCGAGAGGAGCGAGCTGATGAGCCATGAGCGTGCGCCTGCGAAGGTCCGGCAGAGCGTGCAGGAGCCGGGTACCCGACGTCGACCGAACCTGCTGTTCTTGATGAGCGACCAGCAGCGCGCCGACACGATCGCCCAGAACGGGCCGTGCCTCACGCCCAACCTACAGGCCCTGGCGCGGCAGGGCGCCGACCTGCGGCGCTGCTACGCGCCCAACCCGATCTGCTCGCCGACCAGGGCGAGCCTGTTCACCGGCCTGCTGCCGCACGCCCACGGGATGACCGACGTGACCCACGCGGTGCCGCCGACGCAGGCCGACCTCGCGCCCGACCTGCCCTTCTGGACCAGGCTGCTGCAGGAGGCCGGCTACCGCACCGGCTACTTCGGCAAGTGGCACGTCGAGCGCAGCGACGAGCTCGAGCGTTTCGGCTTCGAGGAGTACGAGGTCGACCTCAAGCTCACCGGTGTTACGACCCACGACGGGGAGCTCGAGCCGCGCATCGAGATCGAGCAGGACGGCTACCAGACCTTCCTGCTGGCCGGCGTCACGGACGCGCCTGCCGACTCGACGAGCGAGGCTCGGCTGGTCGACCGCGCGCTGCAGTTCCTCCGCGACGCCAGCGAAGGAGGCCGGGAGGCCGGCGCCGAACGACGCCCCTGGGCCCTGTTCGTCAGCACCGAGGCGCCGCACGACCCGTACCTCGTGCCGCGCGAGCTCTACCAGCGCTACGACCCCGACGAGATCGCCCTGCCCGCCTCCTCAGGCGACGAGATGCTCGACAAGCCGGCCGTCTACCGCCGGATCGCGGCGGCCTGGAAGCAGCTGAGCGAGGAGCAGCTGAGGCAGGCGACGGCGTGCTACTACGCCGCCTGCTCTAGCGTCGACGACCAGTTCGGTCGGCTCTTGGACGCGCTCGAGGAGAGCGGCCAGGCCGACGAGACGCTGGTCGTGTTCACCTCGGACCACGGCGACTACCTGGGCGCGCACGGCCTCTTCCTCAAGGGCGTCGCGGCGTTCGAGGAGGCGTACAGGGTGCCGCTGGTGCTCAAGGGGCCCGGCGTCGAGCCGGACACCGTCGTCGAACAGCCCGTAAGCCTCCTCGACCTCGGCCGCACGCTGGTGCGCCTGCTGCTCGGCGAGGAGTTCGGCGGCCACGGCCGCGACCTCAGCGGGCTGCTCAAGGGTGGGTCAGAGCCCGGCGGGAGCGAGGCCGAGGCCTTCGCGGAGTTCCACGGCCAGCGCCTCGGCTACACCCAGCGCATCGTCTGGCGCGGGCGCTACAAGTACGTGTTCAACGGCTTCGACGACGACGAGCTCTACGACCTACAGGAGGACCCGCACGAGCTCGTCAACCTCGCCGCTCGACCCGAGTCGAGAGAGGTCCTGCGCGAGCTGGCTGCGGCCATGTGGCGGGTCGTCAAGCGGACCGGCGACGACACGTTGGCCAACGCCGAGTACGGCATGTTCCGCTTCGCACCGGTCGGACCGGGCGAGCGGGAGAAGGGGAGAAGATGAGCCAGATCGACCTGTCAGACTTCCGACCAGATTTCGACCTCAGCGGCAAGACGTGCGTCCTCACGGGCGCGACCGGCGTGCTGGGCGGCGTCATGGCCAAGGGCCTGGCGGCGGCCGGGGCCCGCGTCGCCGTGCTGGGGCGCCGCGCCGAGGTGGCGGAGGCGCTGGCGGCCGAGATACGAGGCGCCGGCGGCGAGGCGCGCGCGACGCCAGCTGACGTGCTCGACGAGGCTGCCTTGCGGCGCGTGCGCGACGAGCTGCTCGAGAACTGGGGCTCCATCGACCTGCTGGTCAACGCCGCCGGCGGCAACCAGAAGGGGGCGACGCTCAGCCCCGAGCAATCGGTCTTCGACCTGCAGCCCGAAGCCATGCGGCAGGTGATGGACCTCAACTTCTTCGGCACCTTCCTGCCGACGCAGGTCTTCGCCGCCCCGATGGCCGAGACGGGCAGCGGCGCGATCGTCAACGTCTCATCGATGGCGGCGCTGCAGGCGATCACCCGGGTGGCCGGCTACTCGGCCGCCAAGGCGGCGGTCGACAACTTCACCCGCTGGAGCGCGACCACGCTGGCCAAACAGCACGGCGCTGGTCTGCGGGTCAACGCGATCGCGCCAGGCTTCTTCGTCGCCGAGCAGAACCGGGCGCTGCTGCTCAACGACGACGGCTCGCTGACCCCAAGGGGCAAGACCATCATCGACAACACGCCGATGGGGCGCTTCGGCGAGGCCGAGGAGCTGCTCGGCGCGCTGATCTGGCTGCTCAGCGACGCCAGCCGCTTCGTCACCGGCGTGGTCGTGCCCATCGACGGCGGCTTCTCCGTGTTCTCAGGGGTCTAGCGCCGGCTCCTGGCGGCTCCTGTGAGCGCTCAGCCGCGCTCGCGCTCGTAGCGCTCGCGCGTCTGTGCGCTCATGGGGTAGGTGCCCTCGACGGTGGCGCCCGCCAGGATCTGCCGTTCGATCCAGGCCTCCTCCTGCTCCTTTACGTGGGCCTCACGAGCCACGGTCTCGACCAGGTGCCGGGGGATGACCACGACGCTCTCGTCGTCCCCCACGATCGCGTCGCCCGGCCTCACCTGCACGCCGCCGCAGGTGATGGCGCGGTCGAGGTCCTCGGGGTGGTGGGCCACCAGGTTGGTGTTGGCGTTCATGCCGCTGGCGTAGCTCGGCATGTCGAGGTCGCCGATGAAGCGCCCGTCGCGGAACGGCCCGTCGGAGACGATCCCGGCGGCGCCCCGCACCTGCATCCTGGCGACGAGCATGCCGCCCATCGTGCCGGCGCTCTGGTCGCCCCTGGCGTCGATGACCAGCACCTGACCGGGTTCGATCTCCTCGGCGATGCGGCGCTGAGGGTTCTCCGGCCGCCGCCAGTTCTCGAGCGTCTCGAGGTCGTCACGGCCGGCGATGTAGCGCAGCGTCCTGGCCACGCCGACCATGGCCGGCGCGCCCGGCCGCAGCCGGCTCACGCCGCTCATCACCTGGTTCTTGAGGCCGTGGATGAACAGCACGGTGGCCAGCGTGGCGGTGCTGGTCTCGGCGAGCAGCTTCGCGGTCGCCGCGTCAAGCGGCTGCAGGTTCGGCTCGCCGGTTCCGGCGGTGGCCGCTGTCGTCGGGCCCGCAGCTGCGCTCACGCCGACACCTCGGCGGCGAGGTTGCGCTCGCGCTCGGCGGCCAGCCGCGAGTCGAGCGCCGGCGCCGAGAGCGCGTAGCCCTCGGCCGCGTAGGGGAAACCCTCCAGTTCGTTGGCTGCGCGGCCAGGGTCGCGCGGCGAGCCGTAGTGCGCCCAGATGCCGTCGATCCTGCCGTCGGGCGCGAAGGTGTACCACTCCGAGCCCCTGATGTGCTCGCCGACGCGCGGCTTGAAATGGGTCCACTCGATGCACAGCTGCTCGCCGTCGCAGACCATGCGGTCGATGGTCCACTGCGAGCCCTTCTCGCGCACGAAGCCGATCCAGAGGTCGGCGATCGCGTCGCGGCCGACGTACGGCCCACCGGTGCCGGGCGGGAAGTAGTGCGTGCAGTCGTCGCTCAGCACGGCGGCGAAGCGCTCGCGGCTGGCTGCGTTGCACGCCTCGAAGTAGGCTTCGACGGCGGCGATCATCGCCTGCCGCCTGGTCTCGTCAACGGGGGTCATGCTTCCTCCTCCGGCTTTTGCGCGGTGGTACCGGCTGCTTCGCGAGCAGGCACCGCCGCGGAGCTCGCGCCCTCCGGCGATCGGGCGGCCGCGTCGAGCAACTCCTTGACGAAGAGCAGGTGCTCGCGCATCGCCGTGGCCGCGCGCTCGGGATCGCGGTCGGCGACGGCGGCCAGCACCTTCCGGTGGCCGTCGTTGGCCTTCCTGGCCGCGCCAGGCAACAGCGCGCCGGTGCGCCTCACGTCCAACAGGCGATCGATCAACGGCGCCAGCAACACGTCGTAGAGCGGGTTGTCGCTGGCGTGCGCCAGCAGTTGGTGGAACTCGAGGTCCGCCCAGGCGTACGACTCGAGCGCGCCCGGCTCCCGGCGCAGATCGCGGACGATGCCGTCGGTGAGGTCGACGGTGGCGAACATCGCCGCCAACGCCTCCTCGTCTGCGCCGCGCGCGGCCGCGGCCGCCATGGCCGGCTCGAGCGCGAGGCGCACGTCGAACAGGTGCTCCAGCCCGACGTCGCCGCGGGAGAGGTAGAGGCTCAGCGACTGGGAGACGCTCGCGGCCTGCGCTTCGGCGACGAACGTGCCGACGCCGGCCCTGACGTCTATCAGGCCGCGGGCCTCGAGCCTTCCCAGCGCCTCGCGCACCACGATGCGGCTGACCGCGAAGCGGCGGGCCAGTTCGCGCTCGCTCGGCAGGCGCGCCCCCGCTGGCTGGTCGCTGTCGAGGATCCACTCCTCGATGCGCTCGGCGACCGACTCGGTGAGCGAGGTGCGGGACACGGGGTCGAGCCTCATCGACCCCGGTCCGCCCACCGGGGCGGGGCCCGCGGGGCTCGGGGAGGTAGCGGCGCCGCCGTCGTCATCTCGCTGCGGACCATCCGGTAAGGTGGTATGACCAGGCATGGTTGAGCGCAGCCTACGTTCACCCTCCACCCCTGTCAAGCCGGGACGCCTCGCGTGAGCCCG
>CAZQVC010000013.1:24696-32441 GCA_964596625.1 uncultured bacterium
GGCGTCGACGCCGTGCTGCACCTGGCCTGCGTGCACGGCTTCGGCCTGCGCTTCGAGGAGTCGCTCGACGCGAACTTCAGGGGCGTGATCAACCTGCTCGACGCCGTCCGCGAGCACGGCGTCAAGCGCCTGGTGTACGCCAGCAGCCATCACGTGCTCGGTCTGCACCCCCTTGAAGGGTTCGCGGGGGACGACGCCGAGCTCGCGCCCGATGCCGTCTACGGCCTCGGCAAGGCCTTCGGCGAGATCGCCTGTCGCACCTACGCCCAGCGCTACGACATCGCCACCACCGTCATCCGCATCGGCAACGCCGATCCGCAGGTCGCCGACGAGCGCTGCCTGCGACTGTGGACCAGCGCGCGCGACCTCGCCCAGCTGGTGCGCATCGGCCTCGAGCATCCCGACATCGCCTTCGAGGTCGTCTACGGGGTCTCGCGCACACCGCGCCCCCTCTTCGCCAACCGCCGCGCGACGGAGCTGGGTTACAGTCCCCTCGACCGGGCCGAGGAGCACCTCGCCGCCGACTTCCAGAGCTACGAGCAGATGCCGCCCGAGCGCGGCCGCGACCGGGTGGGGGGCGGCTACGCCGTCGTCGACCTGCCGCGACCGTAAGGAGACGTTGCACATGAAGATCAGCAAGGTCGAGACGATGATCGTCGACATCCCGTTCGAGGACGGCGGCAAGGGCGAGGGCATCGGACCCACGACCTGGAACAAGCTCGAGATGATGCTGGTGCGCCTCGAGGACGACCGCGGCAACGTCGGCTGGGGCGAGGGCTTCGGCTACTTCGTGACCGACGCGACGAAGGCCGTCGTCGACCGCATGATCGCGCCGCTGCTGGTCGGCGCCGAGATCGACGACATCGCGGCGTGGAACGACACGGCTCAGCGGCGGCTGCACCTCTTCGGGCGCTACGGCGTCACGATGTTCGCCATCTCCGGGGTGGACATCGCGCTCTGGGACCTCAAGGCCAAGCGCGAGCAGGTGCCTCTCTACCGCCTGCTCGGGTCAGCCCCGACCCAGCGGCCCGTCAGCTTCTACGCCAGCCTGGTCCGCTACGCCGACCGGGAGATCGCGCCGCGGGTCTGCGAGCGCGCCATGGCCGACGGCTTCACCGACCTCAAGCTCCACGAGCTCACGCTGCCCGACCTCGAGGCCTGCCGCAGGGCGGTGGGCCAAGGCGTGCCGATCTCGGTCGACGTCAACTGCAACTGGAGCCCCGAGCAGTCCGCGGAGGCCATCCCAGCGCTGCGCGAGCTCGGCGCCAGCTGGCTGGAGGAGCCGACCTTCCCACCCGAGGACTACGGGGCGTTGGCCGCCCTGCGGGGGCGGGATATGCCGATAGCCGCGGGCGAGAACTGGTGCACCGCCGTCCAGTTCCGCGAGGCGCTGGCGGCCGGCGCCGTCGACCACGCCCAACCGAGCGTGACCAAGGTCGGCGGCATCAGCGAGTTCCTCAAGGTCAACGAGGCCTGCATCGAGGGCGGCGTCGACCTGCTGCCGCACAGCCCGTACTTCGGCCCCGGCATGCACGCCTCGCTGCACCTGGCTGCCGCCCTGCCGAGCATCAGGCAGCTGGAGTGGCTCTACGTCGAGCCGGAGGCGTGGCTCGCGCCGCTCGGCAGGCTCGACGCCGAGGGCAACATCGAGGTGCCGGCGGCCGACGGCCTGGGCTTCGAGCCCGACCCGGAGGTCCTGGCGCGCTACCGCAGGGCCTAGGCCGCCCTGGTACCATCATCGATCTCATGTCAGCCGCCAGTCGCCCCGTTCCCTACCCGCCCAGCGCCCGCCCCGAGCCTCCACGGCTGCTGAACCTCTCGCCGCTGGCTCAGCTGCGGGCCGGCCGGCTGCCGCGGCGCCTCACGCAGCTCTTCCTTGGGCTCAGCCTGTTCGGGCTCTCGATCTCGTTGATGCTTCACGGGGGGCTGGGGGCGATGCCTTGGGACGTGCTGCACGTCGGGTTGGCGCAGCGCCTGCCGTTCACGATCGGCGTCGTGATGGTCGGCGTCAGCCTGCTCGTGCTGCTCGCCTGGGTGCCGCTGCGCCAGATGCCGGGGCTCGGCACCATCGCCAACGCCATCTGGATCGGCATCGCCGCCGACCTCGTGCTGCGGGTCCTGCCCGAGGCGAGCGGGCTGCCGTGGCGGATCGGCTACACCCTGGCCGGCACGGCCCTCAACGGCCTGGCCACGGCGATGTACATCGGCAGCCAACTGGGCCCGGGGCCGCGCGACGGGCTCATGACCGGCCTTTCCCGCGTCACCGGGCGCAGCCTCCGCCTGGCGCGCACCGGCATCGAGATCGCCGTGGTCTCCGTCGGCTGGCTGCTCGGCGGCGTCGTGGGGCTCGGCACGCTGTTCTACGCGCTGGCCGTGGGGCCGCTGACCCAGTTCTTCCTGCCGTACTTCATCGTCGACCTCGGCCAGGCGAGCAGCGCCCGAAGCGCCGGCGAGGCGACCGCCGGCGCCGGCGCTCCGGGCCGCCCCGACGTCGTGCGGTCGGAGGCCGCGGCCGACGCGCCGGGCGAAGCGGCGATCGACGCGTCGACGTGAGCCGCGCCTTCACCAAGGAGGACGCTCAGCAAGAGGACGTCATGGTCGTCGCGCGCGCGCCGCTGCCGGAGGGCGAGCCGAACCTCGTGACGCCGCGTGGCCTGGCGCTCTTGACCGAGGAGCGAAGCGCGCTGGAGGAGGCCCTCGCCGCCGCCGAGGCAGCCGGCGACGAGCGCCGCATCGCCGCCCTTGAAACCGCGAGCGAGGAGCTGGCGCTCCGCCTGGCGGGCGCCACGCTCATCGACCCCGCCGACCACGACAAGACCGAGGTGCGCTTCGGCGACCAGGTCAGGCTGCGGCCCGTGCCGCGGGCCTCCAGCACGGCGGGACCGGCCGCGGCGAGTGGCGCGAAGAGTCGCTCGAGCGGCGAGTTCAGCCTGCAGATCGTCGGCGTCGACGAGGCCGATCCCGCCGAGGGCGCGATCTCGTTCCTGGCGCCGCTGGCGCAGGTCCTGCTCGGCGCGCGGGTCGGCCAACAGGTGGAGCAGGGCGAGGGGCCCTCACGGCGCACCGTCGAGGTCGTGGCGATCGAGTAGGGGCGGCTCGGCCCCGGCCGGCCTAGTGCCCCTTGACGTCCGCGTCGGTGCCGCCGCCCCTGTCGAGCCCGCTGAGCGAGCTCAGCTGCTCCTGGCTGAGGTCGAAGTCGAACACGGCGAAGTTCTCCCTCAACCTCTGTGGGTCGGCGCTCTTGGGGATCGGCACGTAGCCGGACTGCAGGTGCCAGCGCAGGATCACCTGGGCGGGCGTGCGCTCACAAGCCCGCGCGATGTCGTTGACGACGGGCTCCCGCAGCAGGTCGCCGCCCTTGCCGAGCGGGCTGTACGACACCGTGGCGATGCCGTGCTCTCGGTGATAGGCCACGTGGTCTTCGCGCGTCACGTGAGGGTTGAGCTGCACCTGGTTGACCGCGGGCACGACCGACGTCTCCTCGGCCAGCCGCCTGAGGTGCGCCGGCTTGAAGTTCGAGACGCCGATCGACAGCGCCTTGCCGTCGGCCTGCAGTCGCTCGAACGTCCGCCAGGTCGACACGTAGAGGTCGCGCGAGGGCAGCGGCCAGTGGATCAGCAGGAGGTCGACGAAGCCGAGGCCGAGGCGCTCGAGCGACTCGTCGAGGCCGGCGACGGCCCTGTCCTCACCCTGGAACGGGCCGTCGAGCTTGGTGACGACGAACACGTCGTCTCGTCCGAGGCCGCTGGTGGCGAGCGCGCGGCCGACGCCGACCTCGTTGCCGTAGCGCACGGCGGTGTCGATGTGGCGGTAGCCGATCTCGAGGGCCTCGTTCACGACTCGCTCGGCCTCGGCGTCGTCGAGGGGCCAGGTGCCGAGCCCCAGGCGCGGTAGCTCCCTGCCGTCGTTGAGCAGCAGCGTCGGGACCGGTTGCATGCTGTCGCTGGTTGCCATGCTCAAGAGCCTAAACCGAAGAGCAGGCCGAGGCTCGCACCGGCGATGATCAGCACGACCGGATGGACCTTGAAGCGCAGCGTGGCGACCAGGCTGACGGCCGCGATGAGCCACAGCGGCCAGTTGGCGCCGAACTCGGCGAGCGAGCCGAGCGCCGCCGGCGCGAAGTCCCAGGTCACCAGCAGCAGCAGCGCAACGACGATCGGCCTGATGCCCCCGATCGCGGCCTGCAACACCCGGTTGTCCTTGTTGCGCAGCAGCAGCCCGAGCACCACCAGCATCAGCACGACCGTCGGCAGCGTGGCGCCGAGCAGCGCGGCGGCGGCGCCCGGCCAGCCGGCGACCTGGTGGCCGACGTAGAACGCCAGCTTGGTGGCGATCGGCCCCGGCAGGGCGTTGCCGAAGGCGAAGGCGTCGAGGAACGCCTCGGGTGTCAGCCAGCCCCGACCCTCGACGACCTCCGCCCGCACCAGCGGGATCATCGACGGGCCGCCCCCGAACCCGAAGAGCGAGACCCTCGCGAAGGACACGAACAGGTCGAAGACGGCCGCAGCCTGGCTCACCAGGTCCTCCACAAGGCCATGCCGATCAGCGCGCCCGCGACGATCAACACGGCGGGATGCACGGGCGTGAACACGGCGAAGGCGAAGGCGACGAGCACCAGGAGGCTGCGCAGGCTCACGCCGCGCCGCCCGCGTTCGCTGGCCAGCGCGCGGGGCGCGAAGAGCACCGCGACGGCGAGCAGCAGGGCGATGACCACCGGCCTGATGCCGGCGAGCGCGTCCTGCACCGCCGGTGAGTCCTTGGTCGCGAGGTAGAGCCCACCGAGCGCAACCATCGCCACGCCGGAGGGCAGCGTGAGTCCCAGCAGCGCGGCCGCGGCGCCGAGCGGCCCGGCGATGCGCCGGCCGAAGTAACCGGCCAGGTTGGTCGCGATGGGTCCGGGCAGCGAGCTCGCCACGGCGTAGATCTCCATGAACTCGTCGTCGTCGACCCACTCGTTCCCGTCGACGGCCTCG
This sequence comes from uncultured bacterium, assembly GCA_964596625.1. Lineage (GTDB taxonomy): Bacteria > Deinococcota > Deinococci > Deinococcales > Trueperaceae > DASRWD01. Next base: position 29,670 of record CAZQVC010000013.1, read on the forward strand.
GTCTTGATCAGTGGGATCATCGAGGGGCCGCCGCCGAAGCCGAACACGCCGACCCGCAGGAAGGCGACGAAGAGCCGCAACAGGCGACCGGCGCTAGGTCGGCTCACCGCGTCAACCGGCCAGCCAGGTGATGCCCCACAGCGCGAGCATGCCGACTACGAACGTCAGCAGCACGTTCTTGGTGCGCCAGGCCACGACCGCGGCGACCGCGCCGGCCAACAGCCGGGCGTCGAGCGGGCCGAAGCGCACCGGCCCTGGAGCGAACAGCGCCGGCGTGACGAGGGCCGCGAGCACCGCCGCCGGCACGTACTCGAGGGCTGTTCGCAGGCTGCCTCCGAGACGCAGCCTCGAGCCGGCGACGAGGAACGAGGCGCGCAGCGCGAAGGTGAGAGCTCCCGCGACCGCGACCAGCAGTAGGACCTCGCTGCGGCTCACGCTCGCACCGCCCGATCGCGGCCGTCGAGCCCGCGCTTCGAGAGGGTGCCGGCGGCGACGCCGCACAGCGTGGCCGCCACCAAGCCGAGGTTGTAAGGGAGCCGAGCGAAGACCAGGGCGAGCACCCCGGCCACGACGGCGGCCACGATGGCCGGCCGATCCCGCAGCACCGGCACCAGTAGCCCGAGGAACATCAGCGGCAGGGCGAAGTCGAGCTGCAGCGCGCTGGGCAGCTGAGCTCCGACCAGCGCGCCCAGCGCGGTGCTCGCCAGCCACATCGTGATCGTGACTACGCCCATGCCGAGCCAGTGACCGCGCCTGTCGTAGTCGTCGTCCTCCCGCCGGTAGCGCAGGACGCCGACGGTGTAGGTGTGATCGACGATGAAGTAGGCCATCGCGAGGCGCTGGAGCGTCGAGTAGCGCGCCATCAGCGGAGCCAGGGCTGCGCTGTACATCAGGTGCCGCAGGTTGATCAGGCCGACGGTGACCAGCACCACCCAGGGCGCGGCGCTGGCCCCGATCAGCGCGACCGTCGCGAGCTGCGCCGCCCCCGCGAACACCACCGCCGACATGAACACGACGTCGATGACGGGCATGCCGATGCCCACGCCGCTAACCCCGACGATCATGCCGAAGGGGATGAGGCCGAGCAGGATCGGACCGACGTCGCGGACGCCGGCCAACGGCCCCGCTGCACGGCCGGGCTGGGCCGCGGGATCGGTCCTGGTTGGCGTGGTGTCGGCGCTCGGCACCAGGAGACTCTAACTAGTTTCCATGCCCTTTCGCCCACGCCGGCAACGGCAGTCGCGGCTGGCGCCCCCGTTCGCGCCCCCGCGTCACCGACCGGCTGGCTGCGCCCCGCGAACGCGGTCGGCCGCGCACCCTGGTTAACCTTGCAACTGTCAGCATCATGCGCCGTCTCACACGGCGAGAGAGGAACGGTGCGCGCCTTGAGCAAAGCCGTATTCGTCCGTCAGCACGGTGGCCCCGAGGTCTTGAGCGTCGAGGAGCGCGAGCTGCCAGAGCCGGGCAGCGGCGAGGTCGTCGTGCGCAACCGCGCCATCGGGCTCAACTTCATCGACACCTACCAGCGCTCTGGTCTCTACCGGGTGCCGCTACCCTTCGTGGCCGGCAACGAGGGCGCCGGCGAGGTCGTGAAGGTCGGCCCCGACGTCGAGGACGTCGAGGTCGGCGCGCGCGTGGCGTACTCCGGGCCGATCGGGGCGTACGCCGAGGAGCGCATCATGCCGGCCGGGCGGCTCGCCTTCGTGCCCGACGCGGTCGACTACGAGACCGCCGCTGCCGTCACGCTCAAGGGGATAACGGCCTACTACCTGCTCTTCCAGACCTGGCCGGTGAAGGCGGGCGAGTCGATCCTGGTGCACGCGGCCGCGGGCGGGGTCGGGCTGCTGCTGACGCGCTGGGCGAAGTCCCTCGGCGCCACGGTGTACGGCACCGCCGGCTCGCCGGAGAAGGTCGCCTTGGCCAAACAGGCCGGCGCCGACGAGGTCATCGACTACCGCCAGGAGGACTTCGTCGAGCGGATCAGGGAGTTCACCGGCGGCCGCGGCGTGGACGTCGTCTACGACGGGGTGGGGCAGGCCACGTTCGAGGGCTCGCTCGACTGCCTGCGCCCCAGGGGGCTGATGGTCAGCTTCGGCAACGCCAGCGGACCGGTGTCGATCCCCAACCTCGTCATCCTCTCCACCAAAGGCTCGCTGTACCTGACCCGTCCCACCACGGCCACCTACGTCGCCACCACCAAGGAGCTGCGCGCCGCCACCGACGCCGTCTACCAGGCCGTCGTCGACGGCGTGCTGGACGTCGCGATCAACCAACGGTTCGCGCTCGAGGAGGCGAGGGAAGCCCATACGGCGCTCGAGGGCAGGCAGACGACCGGTTCGACGGTGCTGCTGCCGTAGCCTTGGCGCCATCGCCACGGGGGCCGAAGGAGAGAAGATGACAGACGAGAAGCACGGGCAGGGCGAGTCGTTCCCCAACATCGGAGCCGACTACGGCCGCACGGAGCAGGCTTGGGCCGAGCTGATAGAGCAGTCGGGCATCACCGACGAGGCGCGTCTGACCGCGTGGCTGGAGGAAGAGCACGGGGTGGGCAAAGACCACGCCGCCGCCCTCGCCGGCTACTTCCTCGCGCACGAGCCGGGGCCGACGGACGGCACCGTGTAGTCGCGTCGCGAAAGGCGGCGCGAAGGCTCGGCGGCAGGCTCTGGGAGAAGGCAAAAAAATAACGCGCCGGTGAAGCGCGCTGTTAATCTTGAACATACCCCGGTATGCGCCATCCGTCAAGAGGATGCGCCGAGCCTGCCGGATCGGCCA
>CAZQVC010000013.1:32541-38839 GCA_964596625.1 uncultured bacterium
GGCGACCTACGCAAGCCGGACCGCGTCGGCGGTAGGCAGCCGCCCCACGCCGGCTCGTTGCCGCCCTCTCGGCCCATCAGCGTGAGCGATCCCCGCTCTGTGCTCGAGGCCAGCTTCCGGCACGCCCTGAGCCGGACCGACGCCGGTCGTCTCGTGCGTGAGCACCTGCCGGACGAGGCTCCGGCGTTGGTGCTGTCCGTGGGGAAGGCCGCCGTGCCGATGGTCGAGGAGGCGGTGCGGGCCTACCCCGCCACGCCGTGGCTGGCGACCCCTCCGGCCGGCGGAGAGGCTTACCCCCCGTCGTCGAGCGTCGGTCGCGTGATGCCGGGCTCGCACCCTCTGCCGAGCCGCGGCAGCGTCGCCGCCGCCGAGCAGGCTCTGGCGCTCGCCGGCTCGCTGACGGCCTCCGACCTCATGCTGGTCTTGGTCTCGGGCGGCGGGAGCGCGCTGTGGGCGGCGCCCTGGCATGAGTCCGCGGCACCTGACGGGGTGGGCGTTGGCCTCGCCGAGAAGCGCGCGGCGACCACCGCGCTTCAGCGAGCGGGAGCCGACATCCACGAGCTCAACACCGTCCGCCGCCACCTGTCGCGCATCAAGGGGGGCAGGCTGGCCGCGGCCACGGCGGCCAGCGTGCTCACGCTGGCGCTCTCGGACGTGCCGGGCGATGCCCTCGAGGACATCGCCTCCGGCCCTACGGTGCCCGACCCGACGACCTTCGCCGACGCCCTCGAGGTCTTGGACCGCTACGAAGCCCGGCTCGAGCCGACGGGTCTGGAGCCGGTCCGACGCCACCTCGCCCGCGGCGCGGCCGGCGAGGTGCCAGAGACCCCCAAGCCGGGCAGCGCCGCCAGCGCCAGGTGGGCGACGAAGGTCATCGGCTCGGCCGAGAAGCTGCTCTCGGCCGCGGCTGACTTCTTCACGCGTGAAGGGTACGAGCCCCTCATCCTCTCCGACCGCCTCCAGGGGGAGGCGGCCGACATGGCGGGTGCGCACGCCGCGCTGGTGAGCGGACTGCTGGCTGGCCGCGTCGACCGAGAAGCGCTGGCCCGCCTGGTCGACCGCGGACCGGCCAAGCCGGACGCGCTGCGCGAGGCGGCGGCGAGGCTGGAGGGGTGGCTTGGCGAGGGCAGGAAGCCGCTGGTGCTGCTCTCGGGCGGGGAGGCGACGGTCACCGTCAAGGGCCAGGGGCGTGGCGGCCGCAACCTCGAGTTCGCCGCCTGGTTGCTTCACTACCTGGCCGACCGCGCGGACGACGGGGCTCGCTCGATAGGCGAACAGGCCGTGGGCTCCGGCATCTGGGCGCTGTCGGCGGGCTCCGACGGCGTCGACGGCAGCAGCCCCGCCGCGGGGGCCTTCGTGACGCCGGAATCCGGGCACCGCGTCGCGGCTCTCGGACGGCCGCTCGCCGCCTACCTGGCCGCGAACGACACCGACGCGCTCTTCACCGACCTCGGCGACCGCCTGATCACCGGTCCCACCGGCAACAACCTCAACGACTACCGCGCGCTGGTGGTGCCTCCCAGGTCGGCCGAGGAGTACGGCTGAGAGCGGCCCTGTATAGGCGCTTACCGGACTAAGGCGATTTGGCGCGTATACAGTTCTCAACCAACGAGAGCGAGACATCATCACGAACGGCTCGACGATTCGTTGGTTTCAGGAGTGTCCTCGGAGGTTTGCGCTTGGACTTGTGTTCACGAACCCAGCCCGTCGGCAGAAGCCGGCGGGGACCACGGAAAGGACGGAACGCATGAGCATTCTCCTTTGGATCGTATTGGGCGCCCTGGCTGGCTGGATCGCCAGCCTGATCATGGGCACGCGAGGTCAGGGCATCCTGACCGACATCATCGTCGGCATCATCGGCGCGATCATCGGCGGTTGGGTATTCAACCAGTTCGGCGCGCAAGGCGTGACGGGCTTCAACGTGACCAGCCTGTTGGTCGCGATAGTCGGCGCGGTCATACTGCTGGCGATCGTGAGGCTGTTCCGCCGAGCGTAGCGCCGGCGAACGAGGCACAAAAAAAGACACCCACTGCTGGGTGCCCGCTCGTTCAATGGCAGTAATGATACCGCGCTATGCGGTATTCGTCAAGATTCTGCAGCGATACCGGGGCCGCGACGACCGTCGCGGCCCCAACTTCGTGCGAGAGCGGCTCAGTCGCACAGCTCGTGGCGGCAGACCGTCAGGTGAGCCCAATCGCGCCCGTCCTGGGTAGCCAGCTTCAGGTAGAGGCGCGAGCCGGTGAGCACGTACCCGCTGTCGCTCGAGGCGCGTAGGTCGCCGAGCGAGGTGTGCCGGGCGATCTCGTTGCGCGCGTCGATCCACCAGTCGCGGTAGATGTGGGGCTCAGCCCAGGGGTACGGCACGCTGACGAACAGCGTGTCGCCGTCAGCGGCCTCGTCGATGTCGAGCGTGAAGCGCTCGGGGATCGGGCCAGCCGTCTCGTAGTGGTACTCGTGGCCCAGCGGCACGAGCGTGCGGAAGTGCCGGTTGGGCGTGTCGGCGCCGCCGTGCGGCGTGCCGTGCATCACGTGCTCGGGGCTGGTGTCCTTGGTGTCGCCGCGGTGGACCGTGACCGGCCCGACCCCGATCGGCGGATCGCTGCGGTCGTAGAGGCTGAGGCCGACGTACCGTCCGTGGCAGACCTGCGCGTTCCAGGCCGCGCGGTAAGCGCACGACGGCTCGATCAACAGCTCGTTGTCGACGGTCACGTAGGCCCCGGCGGTGCCCGTGAGGCTGCCGTCGGCGTCGCGGAACACCGCGCTGCGGTAGCCGTCCTCAGCCGAGTCGCTGGTGGCCGGATCGAACCCCGCGAGGCTCCGGGTCTCGAGGTGCACCTGGTTCGTGCCTGGCGCGAACGTCACGCCGCGGGCGAAGCTGGCGGGGCTGAGCGAGAACGACGTGTAGTCGAGCACGCTGATGGCGCCCGCGCCGCGCTGCGCGGTGGGGGCGAAGCCCTCGAAGTGGGTGTCGTCGACCCACACCGTGCCGTCGTAGAACTCGAAGCCGCGGATCGCGAAGTCCTCGTCCCACGGTCTCGGCAGCGAGCGGCCTCCCGCGCCCGTGGCCTCCCACGGCATCGGCGTGCCGAGGTTGTCGGACTCGCCGACTACCAGGCTGCGCTCGAGCCCCGAGGCGTTCGAAGCGAAGGTCGCGCCGATCGCGTTGTCGACCAGCAGCGCTCCTCTCAGGACGGTGTGGTCGCCCCTGAACCAGGCGGCCGCGCTGCGGTGCTTGTAGGCCGAGTAGCCCTCGAACACCGCCAGCACCGGCGCAGACTCGGAGTCCGCGGGGTCGCTGCGCGGGCGGTACGGGGTGGTCTCGACGCCGAGCGTGTCGCTGGTGGGCCCGCGGTCGACGTGCAGTCCGTCCGCGGCGTTGGAGTGCGCCAGGTTGCCGGCGAACACGCCGAGCGGCGTGCGTCGCGGCCACCAGTTCTCGCCGTCGAACACGTGGAAGGACGGGCCGGTCGGGTGCTCCGGCAGGGCGTACCAGAAGCCGCTGCCCTCGGAGCTGGCGGCCACGTTGTCGGCCACGTGGTTGGCCGGGTTGGTGATCCAGAACATGGCAGGGCCGAGGAAGTGGGTGTCCGACGCCAGCAACGCGTGCTCCTCGGCCGGCGCCCTGACCATGAGCCCGAGGTTGCCGACGATGGCGTTGTCCTTCTCGGCGCCGTCCTCGAGGAAGTAGCAGTGGCCGAAGCTGTCGAACGCCGCGTTGCCCTCGAGCAGGACGCCGTTGGTGCCGTGGATGGTGATGCAGCGGTTGTAGAGGTGGTGCAGGCTGCTGTTGCGCACGAAGCTGCCGTGGCCGGCGTCGCCCATGAGGTGGAAGTGCAGTGGGTAGCGCAGGAGGATCCCGCGCTGGCCCATGCGGGTGAGCTCGACCGAGTCGAGGCGCACCCGGCTCTCGCCCATCGCCATGATGTGGCCGCCGAACCTGAAGCGGTCGCTGCCGGGGTCCTGAGTCGCCTGCTCTCCGGCGACGGTGACGTTGCGGCTTAGCCTGGCGACCTCCGCTCGCGAGCGCAGGACCTTGTTCGGCTGGTCGCTGCCGCTCCCGAACGCCTGGTCCTCGCCGTAGTGCTCGAACTCGAGCGGCTCGTCGAGGGTGAGCAGGTTACCGGCTACGCCCACCAGCTTGCGCTCCTCGACCTGCCGGTCGTAGCGCTCGCCGTCCTCGCCGGCGTAGGCGTAGAAGTCGGTGGAGGCGATGACGATGCTGTCGCCCACGCGCCAGCCGCTCGCGTCGTCGACGGTGATGGTCTGCGCGCCGGCGGGTGCGGTGGCGGCGAGCGCCGTCCAGGCCTGCCCCTGGGGGTCGCCGTAGAGCTCGAGGGCGCCTCCCAGCACGGCGATGTACTTCGAGCCGAGACAGCCGTCGTCCGTGCGCTGGGCGCCGGTAAGCACGATGCTGGCACGCTCCAAGAACGGCTGCTCGGCGCTGCCGACGAAGAGGCCACCGTAGACCGTGATCTTGTCGCTGCGCAGCTCCAGGTTGCGGCGGTCGAAGACCAGCGCGCCGTCGATCACCAGGCCGGCAAGGGGCGGCGGGCTCACGTCGAGCAGGACGACCTCACCGGCCTGGATCACCACGTCGTCGCCGGCCGACGGCAGCCGGCCCTCTGGCCAGCCAGCCGCGTCGGACCAGGCGCGCGTCGGCGTGGGCGGAGGCGGGCTCGGCTGAGGGTTCAGCACCGAGGCGGCGCTCAGTCCGCCGCCGTACGGCGCGTGAGCTGCGTGTGCCGACGCGCCGTGGCCCATCACGTCGCGGCAGCTCGCGGTGGGTTCGCCGGGTGGGTTGGTCGCGGCGCACGCGACGAGGGCCGAGGCGACCGCCGCCAGCAGTAGCAGCCGCGCGGCTCGCCGCGCCCGGTGCGTCGAGCGGACAGGGGAGGTCGCGAGGTCGGAATGGGCACGCATCGATGAAAGCGTAGGTCGGCGCGGCGCCCGCTGATGTGAAAAGGACGCCGTGTCACACGAGACTTCCACTTCCGCCTCACGTTGCGCCCCTAGCCTATGACCATCCAGCCGGCGGAAAGTGCGCGTCAACGGGCGCCGGCGAATCGCCCGACGCGAAGCGGAGGCCGATGGGCCTCGGTGCTGGATCGAAAGGGAGATCGCGATGAACAGAGACGTGCTCAGAGGCAAATGGAACCAGCTCAAGGGCGGCATCAAGGAGCAATGGGGCAAGCTGACCGACGACGACATCCAGGCAGCGCAGGGCGACTACGAACAGCTCGTCGGCCGCATCCAGGAGCGTTACGGCTACAGCCGCGAGGAGACCGAGCGGCGCATGGACGACTTCCTCGAGCGTCACGGACGCGACATGGACGTCGGCCGGGCCTGACGACCCGCCGCACGATCCTCGCCTGCCGCTGGGCGCGACCTCGACGTCGCGCCCAGCGGCTCTTTCGTGGCGTGAGGGCAGCTGCCACCACGTCCACCTCACACGTCTCGCTGCTAGCATCGCGGCCATGGACGCACCAGCCGATCCGAAGACGACTGCCACCACCGCTGCCTCGAGACCCGCGGTGACCACCATCGACCTCAACGCCGACGCGGGCGAGTCTTACGGCCGCTGGCGCGTGGTGGCGGAGGACGAGCTGTTCGTGTTCCTCAGCTCGGTGAACCTGGCCTGCGGCTTCCACGCCGGTGACCCGCTCGGCCTCGCCGGGTCCATCGAACTCGCCGTGCGCAACGGCGTGGAGATCGGCGCTCACCCGGGGTTCCCCGACAGGGTGGGTTTCGGGCGACGCGACCTGAGCGTCTCGACGGCCGAGTTGGAGGCCGACGTCGTCTACCAGCTCGGCGCCGTCGCCGGCCTGGCCAGCGTCGCCGGCAGGCAGCTGCACCACGTGAAGGCTCACGGGGCTCTCTACCACCAGATGGCCACGAACGAGCGCGTCGCCGAGGCCTTCGCCAGGGCGGTCGTGGCCTTTCAGCCGGGGCTGCCGGTCGTGGTGCTGGCCGGCCCGGGAGGCGAGCTGATGCGCGCGGCCGTGGAGCGCGCCGGCGCGATCGCCGTCACCGAGGCGTTCCCCGATCGGGCTTACCTGAGCAGCGGGCTGCTGGCCCCCCGCAGCATGGACGGCGCGCTCATCACCGACGCGAGCGAGATCGCCCGCCGCGCCGTCGCGCTGGCGACCACCGGTGAGGTGGCCGCCGTCGACGGCGGCGTGGTGAGGGTCGAGGCCCAGACCCTGTGCCTCCACGGCGACGGCCCCAGCGCCGTCGAAGCCGCACGGACCGTGCGCGCGTCCCTGGAGCACGCCGGCGTAGCCGTCAGGGCCTTCTGAGG
>CAZQVC010000014.1:0-27405 GCA_964596625.1 uncultured bacterium
GAACATGCGGTTCCAGATCATGTAGCGCTCGAACTCGACGCCCGAGTACCAGGCGATGAAGATCTCGATGAAGTAGCCGTACACCACGATCATGCCGGTGCCGAGCATCAGCTTGGCCGAGTTGTCGAGGTGCCGCAAGGTGATCAGCTTCTCGAGGCCGAACGCCCTGCGCAGCGGCACCGCCAGAATGAGCACCATCGCGAACCCTGCGAACACGGCGCCGGCGACGAAGTACGGCGGCATGATCGTGTTGTTCCAGCCGGGGACCTGGGCCACGGCGAAGTCCATGGCGATCGTGCTGTGGACCGAGAGGACCAGCGGGAAGCTGAGCGCGGCGATGAGGAGGTAGGCGCGCTGGTAGCGCTGCCAGGCCTTGACGGAGCCGGTCCAGCCGAGGCTGAGGATGCCGTAGAGGAGCTTCTGGAACTTGGTGGTCGCCCGGTCGCGCAGCGTGCCGAGGTCGGGGATGAGGCCGATGAACCAGAACAGGATCGACACGCTCATGTAGGTGCCGATCGCGAACAGGTCCCAGTCGAGCGGGCTGCGGAACTGCGGGAACAGGCCGTAGGTGTTGGGGTATGGCAGCAGCCAGTAGAAGACCCACGGCCGGCCGAGGTGCAAGATCGGATAGAGGCCGGCGCAGACTACGGCGAAGATCGTCATGGCCTCGGCGAAGCGGTTGATGGTCGTGCGCCACGGCTGACGGAAGAGCAGCAGCGCGGCCGAGATCAGCGTCCCGGCGTGACCGATCCCGATCCACCACACGAAGTTGATGATCGGCATGGCCCACGCGACGGGGATGTTGTTGCCGAAGATCCCGATGCCCTCGGAGATCAGGTAGACGACCGACACCAGGTAGAGCGTCAGGAACGCCATCGAGATGCCGAAGCCGATCCACCACCAGCGCGGCGTCTGCTGCACCCCGACCAGCACCGGCGTCAGGACGGTGTCGTCGATCTTGCCGTAGCTCTGGCCGTGCCCGATGACGCGGTTGGTCTCGGTGAAGGGCCGTTTCGGTGCTGTGACGGCCATCAGGCGTTCCCTTCCGTGGCCCCGGCCCTGGCCTGCGTCAGCGCCTGGCTGGGGTTCGTGACCTTGGCGAGGTAGCTGGTGCGGGGGAAGGTCTGGAGGTCCTCGAGCAGGGTGTGGTTGAGCGGCGAGGCCTTGAAGCGGTTGATGGCGGCGGCCGGGTCGTTGAGGTCACCGAAGACGATCGCCTGGGTCGGGCACGCCGCCTGGCAGGCGGTGACGACCTCGCCGTCGGCGATGCGGCGGTCCTCGTTGGCGGCCTCGATGCGCGCCCGCGAGATGCGCTGCGTGCAGTAGGTGCACTTCTCCATCACGCCGCGGCTGCGGACGGTGACGTCCGGGTTGTTGGCCAGCGACAGCTCGGTGGCGTCGGTGGAGAGCTCGGCGTACTGCAGCCAGTTGAAGCGGCGCACCTTGTACGGGCAGTTGTTGGAGCAGTAGCGGGTCCCGACGCAGCGGTTGTAGACCATCACGTTGAGGCCCTCTGAGTCGTGCACGGTGGCGCCAACGGGGCAGACCGGCTCGCACGGAGCCTTCTCGCAGTGCTGGCAGGGCATCGGTTGGGCGTAGAACGTCGGGTCGTCGACGCTGCCGCCGTAGTAGCTGTCGACCCGCAGCCAGTGCATCTCGCGGCCGACGGCGACCTCCTGCTTGCCCACGATCGGGATGTTGTTCTCGGCCTGGCAGGCCACGACGCAGGCGTTGCAGCCGGTGCAGACCGTCTGGTCGATGACCATCCCCCACTTGTAGCCCTCGTAGGTGAAGTCGGGGTAGAGGTCGTTGTCGTGGTGCGCCACGGGGTGAGCGAAGTGCGGGTGGTCGGGCTCGGTCCTGAACTCCTCGAGCGTGCCGGTGCGGATGATGTGCCGCGCCTCGCCGGTGCCTTCGAGCGCGTGGTGGTCCTGGGTGGTGACCAGCTCGTAGCGGCGACCGGTCGACGCGACCTCGGCCGCTCCGGACCACGGGGCCGCGCTGGTGCGCAGCAGGTAGGCGTTGAAGCCGACGCCGTTGCCGACGTTGCCCGCCGCCGTCCGCCCGAAGCCCAGCGGCACGCTGATCGCGCCGCGCGCCTGGCCGGGCTGGACCCAGACTGGCAGGTCGAGGCTGCGTCCCTCGTGCGTCACGGTGATGACGTCGTCGGTGCGCAGCCCGAGCTCTTCGGCGTCGGCGGGAGCGACGATCGCGGCGTTGTCCCAGGTCAGCTTGGAGATGGGGCGGGGCAGCTCCTGCAGCCACCCGTTGTTGGCGAAGCGTCCGTCGAGGACGGCGCTGTCGAGGCGGAAGGCGAGCTCGAGGGAGGCCGCCTGCGGCAGCTCGCCGCCGACCTCGCCCGCGCTCACCTGCGCCGGCGCAGCGGCGGAGCCCGCCACCACACCGCTGAAGACGCTCTCGCGCCAGAAGTCCTCGAAGTTGCCGCTGACTCGGCCCTGCCACTGCTCGCGCACCAGGTCGTAGCCGGCGGCCTCAGGGTCGCCGAGCAGCGCGGCGAGCAGCTCGTGCTCGCTCTTGCCCCGGTAGAAGGGGAGGATCAGCGGCTGCGTGATCGTGACGGTGCCGTCGTAGGCACGCGCGTCGCTCCAGGTCTCGAGGAAGTGCGTCTGGGGCACGTGCCAGGTGCAGGCCCTGCCGGTCTCGTCGTAGTAGAGGCCGAGGTGGACGCTGGTGGGGACGTTGGCCAGCGCGGAGGCGAAGTCGAGGTCGGCCGGGGCGGTGTAGACGGGGTTGCCGCCGATGATGACGAGCAGCTGGACGTCGCCGCCGGCCATGGCGGCGGTGAGCTCCGCCAGCTCCTCGCCGTGCACCGCGGGGCGCGCCGCCGGGCTCTGGACGTACTGCACCGTGGTGCCGACGCTGCCTAGCGCCTGGTTGATGGCGGCAGCCAGGGCGTGGACCACCGGCGGCTGGTCGTGACCGGCGATGACCAGCGCGTTGGCGCCGGCCTCCGTGAGGTCGGCGATCATCGCGTCGAGGTCGGCCTGGGCCAGGCCGTCCGGCAGGTTGGCTGCCGGACCGCTTGCGCCGACGCCGGCCGCCAGGAGGGCGGCGGTGGCGGCGATGGCCGACGGCTTGAGCGCGATCCGGTGGTCGGCGACCGTGCCGGTGACCGATGGGCTGGTCTCCAGCTGGTAGAGGCGGTTCATGTCGTCGTCGGCGGCCAGCACGCGGCGGCGCTCGGCGAAGTCGCGAGCGTGAGCCAGGCGGCCGGGCCCGACGTCGAGGAAGTCGCCGCCGAGCGCGACGATCACGTCGGCTTGACTCAGGTCGTGGACCGCTTGGGCGTCGCTGCCGAAGGCTAGGCGTGCGCCTGCAACCGCGTTGTCGGAGTGGAGCGGGTCGTACTGGAACCACGCGGCGTCCGGGTAGGTCGTCTGCAGCTGGGCCAGTTGGGCGGCCAGCGTCGGGGAGGTGACGTTCTCGGTCAGCACGGCGAGCCCGGCGCCGCCGGCCGGCAGGCCGTCGATGACGCCGCTGAGGGCTTCGGTGAAGTCCTCCCAGCTGCTCTCCTGGCCGCCTTGCACGACGGTGTTCGAGCGGTCGGGGTCGTAGAGCGAGAGCACCTGCGCCTGGGTGATGGCGCCGGTTGCGCCGCGGCTGGCCGGGTGATCTGGGTTGCCCTCAAGCTTGGTCGGCCGGCCCTGGTGGCTCTCGGCGAGCACGCCCTCGGCGTAGCCGCCGTAGGTCACGGCGGTCGCGAAGAAGAGCGGCTTGCCCGGGGTGATCTCGTCGTCTTGCCTGACGTACGGGACGATCTTCTCGTGGGCCAGTGGCGGCCGCGCGCAGGCCGAGAGGCCGGCGAGCGCCATGCTGGCGCCGAGCAGCTTGAGGAAGTCGCGCCGCTCGAGGCCGTTGGCCAGGGGCGCGGCCTGGCGCGGGAACTCCTTGTGCAGGAACTCCCTGAACTCGTGGGTGTCGGCCAGCTCGTCGAGGCTGCGCCAGTACGCCGGGCCTTCCTTGTCGGCTAGCTTGGCGCGGATGCGGGCGAAGTCGAGGCCCTGCTTGGCGTCGCTCATCGGTGGCACGTCGAGCACGAAATGAGTCGATCGGTGTCGATGTGATACGCCTCGACGAGCTCGGTGCCGAGCGCGCGCTGGGCAACGGGATCGGCGGGGAACGAGTACGACATGTTGAACACCTCACTGCGCGGCCTCAGTTGAGCCTCGGGATTGCGATGGCATTCGAGGCACCAGCCCATCGTCATCGGCTCGTTCTTCCAGATCTGGGTCATCTGGTCGATGCGGCCGTGACACGAGCTGCAGCCGACGCCGTTGTTGACGTGCACGCTGTGATCGAAGAAGACGTAGTCCGGCATGTCGTGCACGCGGTTCCACGCGATCGGCGTGCCGCTCTCCCAGCTCGCGAGCACAGCCTGGAGCTGGGGAGTGTTGACGCGCAGCTGGGAGTGGCAGGTCATGCAGGTCTCGGTGGACGGCACCGAGGCGGTGTTCGAGGTCTCAACGGTGTTGTGGCAGTAGCGGCAGTCGAGCCCGACCTGCGCGACGTGAAGGTTGTGCGGGAAGTCGACCGGCTGCTCGACGGGCACGCCGACCCTGTTGTTGTTCGAGCGGGCGTAGAAGGGCAAGGCGACCAGCAGCAGCAGCACGAACACGCCGCCACCCCAGATCGACCAGGTGACGAGCGTGTTGGAGTTCGGCGGGAAGAGCTGCGGCATCGCTCAGCTACCTCGGTCGGCGCGTGCGACCAGGCTGGTAGACGGCGCAGTGGCCACCGCGGCGGCTCGGCTGCTGTTTCGGGGGCGACCACCTGACGTTTCCAGGCACGGCGTAGAAGAGAACATGCTTACCGGTTCGACCTCCTCGAACACAGAAGTGGGCGTGGGTGAAGACGCCCAAGAGACAGCCGTCAGGAGCGGTTTCATCCGCAACGCTCCGGTCTAGATGCCGCACAATCTATCACAAGGCCTAGTTGGCCCCCTGGGGGACAAATGCCCTGGATGTGGAACTAAGTGGTGGAGCCTGCCGGACTCGAACCGGCGACATTTCGCTTGCAAAGCGAACGCTCTCCCAACTGAGCTAAGGCCCCGAGAAGTGCACGACGGCCCACCTGGCCGGCGTCGACGCACTTGAGCTTAAGTCCGTCTCCGACGGGTGTCAAGCGGCCTGGAGGGCTTCGCCCCGGCTAGCCGCGGTGGTCCTGACGGGCGAAGATCATGCGGCCCATGTTGGTCTGCAGGCTGGAGGTGACGACCGCGTCGACGCTGTGCCCCACCATCTCGGCCGCCTCCTCGACGACCACCATGGTGCCGTCCTCGAGGTAGGCCAGGCCCTGACCGGCCTCGCGCCCCTGCTTGACGATGTTCAGCGAGAGCCGCTCGCCCGGCATGAACGTCGCCTTCACGGCGTTGGCCAGCTGGTTGACGTTGAGCACCCTCACGCCCTGCAGGCCGGCGACCCGGCTGAGGTTGTAGTCGGTGGTGATGAGGTCGTGGTCGTTGTCACGGCAGAGGTTGACGAGCCGGTCGTCTACCGGCAGCTTGGCCCCGGTGTTGGCGGTCGTGACCTCGGTCGCGATGCCGGGGTGCGCGACCAGTCGGTCGAGCACCTCCAGGCCGCGCCGGCCCCGCTGCCGCCGCAGCGGGTCCTCCGAGTCGGCGAGCCGCTGCAGCTCTGCCAGCACGAAGCGCGGCAGGATCAGCTTGCCGTCGAGGAAGTTGGCGTCGGCCACCTCGACGATGCGCCCGTCGATGATGGCCGAAGTGTCGACCACCTTGTCCTTGACGCGGTGGTCGGCGGCGACCTTGCCGTTGGCGTCGGCGACCGCGTTCTTGAGCAGCGGCAGGGCGCCGCGGTTCATGACGAAGAACCCGCCCCAGCCGACCACCAGCACCACGGCGATGAGGATCGACCAGTACCAGGTGAAGCCCGGCACCTCAGCCAGCACGCTGTTGATCAGGATGGTCAGCAGGAGGCCGACGGTCGCGCCGACGAGCCCGGCCACGACGACGTCCGGTCCGATGTGCGAGAAGTCGTCGACCAGCCTGGCCCAGAGCCGTCCGGCGCGCCGTGCCAGGCCGCGGGTGAAGAGGTAGCCGACGAGCAGGCCGACAACGGTGAGGTAGATGACGTTGTTCGGGCCGTTGAGCCACTGGTTGCGGATGAGCGCCGCGCCGACGGCGTAGGCCGCAGCGCCGCCGAGGAGCGTGAACAGCGCGCTCGCGAGGTTGGCGCCGAAGCGCACCCGCGAGTCGTCGAGCAGCTCGCGCTTGCCGCGCCCGCGCTCCGGCCGAGTCCCCTGGAGCTGCTGCTCGGCCTCGCGCTGGTCGCTGAGCTGGTGCCCGGTCCGCTGCCGCTCCGCCTGCCGCTCGCCCAGCTGAGCCTCGACGCGCTGCCGCTCGGCGCGCTGCTGCTCGGAGCCCGAGGCGGCCTGCGCGCTCACGATGCGCCCACCGCAGGGCGGGCCTGCCAGGCCGCCGCGAACGCTTCGGAGAGGCTGGCGAAGCCGAGCGCGAGGTCGGGTGAGCGCGGTCCGATGAGGCGCTCGTGACCGGCGCGGCGCGCCTCCTGCAGCCTGCGGCCGAGCTGAGCGACGGAGCGCAGCTCGCCCGCCAGGCCGACCTCGCCGACGAAGGCCGTGCCCTCCGGCAGTGCCCTGTTGGTGACGGCCGAGTAGGTCGCGACCGCGACCGCCAGGTCGGCGCCGGGGTCGGTGAGCCGGAGGCCGCCCGCCACGTTGATGAACACGTCGAGCCCGTCCAGCGGCAGCTCGAGGCGCCGCTCGAGGACGGCCAGCACGACGTCGACACGGCGCTGGTCGAGGCCCTGCACGACGCGGCGCGGCGCGGCGTACGGGCTCTTCGAGGCGAGCGCCTGCACCTCGAGCAGCAGCGGGCGCTGGCCCTCCAGTACCGCGGCAACCACCGAGCCGGGCACGCCGTGCGGCCGCTCGGCGAGGAACGCGTCGGAAGGGTTGGCGACGGCCTTCAGCCCGCCGGCGGTCATCTCGAAGACCCCGACCTCGCCCGACGGGCCGTAGCGGTTCTTCACGGCCCTCAGCACGCGCATGTCGGCGGCCGACTCGAGGGTGATGGTCGCGTCGACCATGTGCTCGATGACCTTGGGCCCGGCGACCGTGCCCTGCTTGGTGACGTGACCGATGAGCACCAGGGTGCTGCCGCTGTTCTTGGCCGCGTCGATGAGCATGGCGGTGGCGTCGCGGACCTGCGTGAGGGTGCCAGGCACCGCGCCGTCCTCGGCGGTGATCGTCTGGATCGAGTCGACGATGACGAGCTGGGGAGCGCTGTCTGAGAGGTGAGCGGCGAGCACCGCGGCCGACGTCTCCCTGGTGAGGCGCAGGCCGCCTTCACCGCGCGCGACGCCCATGCGGTCGGCGCGCAGCCGGACCTGAGCCGGCGACTCCTCGCCCGCGACGTAGAGGGCGCTGCGCCCGGCCGCCTCCGCGTTGCGCGAGAGCTGCAGCAGCAGCGTCGACTTGCCGATGCCGGGCTCGCCGGTAAGCAGCACGGCGGCCCCTGCCACCCAGCCACCCCCCAGCACCCGGTCGACCTCGGCGTCGCCGGACGGCAGGCGCACGAGCTCGGCGTCGTTGACGTCGTTGAGGGCGAAGCTGGTGAGCGGCCCGGCGGGTCGCGCCAGCCCCGGCTGCCGCGCCGAGCCGGAGGCGTCACGGCGCTCCTCCACGAGCGAGCCCCAGGTGCCGCAACGCGAGCAGCGGCCCATCGCGACGGGGCTATGGGCCCCGCACTCGCTGCAGACGTAGGCGACCACGGCTCTGGCCATCAGCGTTGTCCCCCTGCTGGGACGCCGGTCATCGACAGGTAGCCTACTGCTCCGCTGCCGCTCCGGCCGTGCGAGAGCCGGCAGATGTCGGGGGTCGGTGCGCCGCTCAGAGTATCGGGACCGGCCTGGCGAAGACTGCCTTGCCGTCCTCGATCGTCACCAGCAGAGGCTCGTCGGCGCCGTGCTCGAGTATCTCGAGCGAGAGAGGGTCTTCGATGTGCTCGCGGATCACGCCTCGCAGCGGCCTGGCGCTCTCGCCCTTGGGCAGCTTGTCGACGAGGAAGCCGGCGACCTCCTTGGAGAAGGAGACCTGGATGTCGCGGCCCTGGAGCTCGCGGCGGATGTCCTCGAGGGCCTGGTCGGCGATGATCAGGATGTCCTCACGGGCGAACGTGTCGAAGACGATCACCTCGTCGAGGCGGTCGAGGAACTCCGGGTTGAACAGTCCCTTGAGCGGGACCTCGTGTCCGGGGCCCGTGTCCTCCTGGAACCCGACCGTCGCGCCGCGGTTGAAGCCGGTGTTGCTGGTGAGGATGAGGATGACCCTGCGGAAGTCGACGGTGCGACCGAGCCCGTCGGTCAGGCGGCCGTCGTCGAGGACCTGGAGGAAGGTGTTGTAGATGTCGGGGTGGGCCTTCTCGATCTCGTCGAGCAGCACCACGCTGAACGGCTGGCGCCGCACCGACTCGGTCAGCCGGCCGCCCTGCTCGTGGCCGACGTAGCCGGGAGGCGCGCCGATCAGCTTGCTTATCGAGTGCGCCTCCTGGAACTCGCTCATGTCGAGGCGCACGAGCGAGCGCTCGCTGCCGAACAGCTCGACGGCCAACTGCTTGGCCAGGAAGGTCTTGCCGATGCCGGACGGGCCGACGAACAGGAACGAGGCGGCGACCCTGGTGCGTCCGCCGAGCCCGACGCGGGCGCGCCGCAGCGCGGCCGCCAGCGCCTTCACAGCGCGGTTCTGGCCGACCACCGAGCGCTTGAGGTGCTCTTCGATGTTGGCCAGCTTGCTGTCGTCCTGCTCGTCGACGTAGATGCCGCCCCAGGAGTCGACGACTGCCTCCAGGTCGGCGCGGCCCACCACGGGCGTGCCGTCCTCCTCCTCCACGACGGGGAAGCCGAGCGACTTGTTGAGCCTGGTGCGTGAGGCGGCCTCGTCGATCAGGTCGATGGCCTTGTCGGGGAAGTTGCGGCCGGGCAGGCTGCGCTCGCCGTAGCGGACGGCCATCTCGAGCATCTCGCGGGGGATCACGACGCCGTGGTGGGCCTCGTACTTCTCGCGCAGGCCGACGAGGATCTCGAGCGACTCCTCGGGCGTGGGCTCCAGCACGATGACCGGCTGGAAGCGCCGTTCGAGGGCGGCGTCCTTCTCGATGTAGCGGTGGTACTCGCCGGTGGTGGTGGCGCCGATCACCTGGATCTCGCCGCGCGACAGCGGCGGCTTGAGGATGTTGGCGGCGTCGAGGGTGCCTTCCGCGCCGCCGGCGCCGACCAGCGTGTGCAGCTCGTCGATGAACGCGACCACGCGCGCGTTGCGCAGCTCCTCGATGATCTGCCGCAGCCGCTCCTCGAACTCGCCGCGGTACTTGGTGCCGGCCACGACGTTGCTGAGGTCGATGGAGAGGACGCGCACGTTGAGCAGGTTCGGCGGCACGCGGCCCTCGACGATCGACTGCGCGAGCCCCTCGACGATGGCCGTCTTGCCGACGCCGGGCTCCCCGATCAGCACGGGGTTGTTCTTCGTGCGCCGCGAGAGGATCTGGATGACGCGCCTGATCTCCTCGGTGCGCCCGATGACGGGATCGAGCTTGCCCTCGCGAGCGCCGCGCGTGAGGTCGCGGGCGTACTCGTCGAGGAAGGGCGTGTTGACCGTCTCGGACTGGTTCTTCGGGTCGGCCGCCGCCAGGATGCGCCAGCGGACGGTGTCGACGTCGCGGGTGAGCTCCTGGAGGATGCGGTAGGCGACGCCGTCGCCCTCCCTGATGATGCCGAGCAGGATGTGCTCGGTGGCGATGACGTTGCTGCCGAGGCTGCGGGCCTCGGAGCCGGCGAGCTCCATGACGCGCCGGGCGCGCGGCGTGATCGCCGCGGCCTCGTTGCGCGGCAGGCCGTCGCCACGGCCCACCATCTGCTCGACCTGGTGCCTGAACGAGTCGAGGGTGCCGCCGAACTCGGCCAGCACCTTGCTGGCGGTGCCGCCCTCGCGCATCAGGCCGAGGAGGAGATGCTCAGGGCCGATCATGGCGTGGCCCAACTTGCTGCCCTCTTCGCGAGCGAAGTGGAAGACGAGTCGAGCTCTGTCGTCGTACCGGTTCAAGAGGTTCCTCCGCGCCAAGGGCGGCGATGAAGCGGCGAGAGCGGTATACGGGGCGCGACCAGCGCCTTGACCATGGCGCCATAGTACCCGCCTCTCGGCGTCACAGGCACGATTTTCGTTACGATTCCTAGTCGCGGCGTTGAGCTATACCTCATACTCGCCACGCCGAACCCTTAGTCGAACCCCGAAGAGGACCGATGCTGCTACAGGAGATCATCTTCACGCTGGACCGCTACTGGTCCGACCGAGGCTGCCTCGTCGCCCCGCCGCAGGACACCGAGGTGGGCGCGGGAACGTTCTACCCGACGACCTTCCTGCGCTCCCTCGGCTCGACCCCGTGGAACGTGGCGGGGCTGGCCCCGAGCCGCCGCCCGGCCGACGGCCGCTACGGCGACAACCCCTACCGGTTCCAGTACTTCTACCAGTACCAGGTGGTGCTCAAGCCCTCCCCGCTCGACGTGCAGGAGCAGTACCTCGGCTCCCTCTACGCGCTCGGCATCGACCCGGCGAAGCACGACATCCGCTTCG
This sequence comes from uncultured bacterium, assembly GCA_964596625.1. Classification (GTDB taxonomy): domain Bacteria; phylum Deinococcota; class Deinococci; order Deinococcales; family Trueperaceae; genus DASRWD01. The sequence goes on from CAZQVC010000014.1 coordinate 10,627, forward strand.
TCGAGGACAACTGGGAGTCGCCGACGCTCGGGGCCTGGGGTCTCGGCTGGGAGGTGTGGATGGACGGCATGGAGATCACGCAGTTCACCTACTTCCAGCAGGTCGGCGGCTTCGACTGCTCGCCGGTGCCGGTTGAGCTCACCTACGGTGTCGAGCGCCTGGCGATGTACCTGCAGGGCGTCTCCCACTCGTTCGACGTGAAGATGTCGCAGGACGTCACCGTCGGCGACCTGCGCCGCGACTTCGAGGTCCAGCACAGCCGCTACAACTTCGAGGCCAGCGACCCCGAGCTCCAGCGGATGCTGTTCGACCGCTTCGAAGGGGAGGCGAGGAGGCTGCTCGAGCTCGAGCTGGTCTACCCGGCGTACGAGTTCGTGCTGCGCTGCTCGCACGCCTTCAACCTGCTCGACGCGCGCGGCGTGCTCTCCCAGACCGAGCGGCAGGGCTACGTGCAGCGCGTCAGGCGCCTGGCGGAGGCCACGGCGAGGCACTACCTCGAGCTGGTCGGCGAGCGCCCGGTCGTGGCGAGGGGCGCCTGATGGCCGCCTCTGCCAACCCGGATCAGCGCCCCGCGGCCGGCGCTCGCGACCTGCTGTTCGAGATCGGCACGGAGGAGCTGCCGAGCTGGTACGTCACGCAAGGCTCCGCCGGCCTCGCCGCGTTGCTGGAGGCGAGGCTGAGGGAGGCCGGTCTCGCGCCGAGCGAGGTCGCCGCCTACGGCACGCCGCGGCGGCTGGCTGTGCTGGCGCGCGGTGTGCCTGAGGCCACGCGGCTCAAGACGGAGGAGCGGCGCGGTCCGAGCGCGGCGGTGGCGTTCGACGCCGACGGCAGGCCGACCAGGGCCGCGACCGCGTTCGCCGAAGGCTTCGGGGTCGCGGTCGAGGACCTCGAGCGCCGGGCGACCGACAAGGGCGAGTACGTCTACGCCACCAGGGAGGCCGGCGGGGAGCCCGCCGTCGACGTCCTGCCTGGCCTACTGGCGGCGCTGGTGAGCGACCTGCCGGCGCCGCGCAAGATGCGCTGGGCCGACGAGCCGACCGCGTTCATCAGGCCGGTCGCCTGGCTCCTTGCGCTGTTCGGCGACGAGGTGCTGCCGGTGAAGGCGGCGGGGCTCGAGGCCGCCGGCGCCACCCACGGCCACCGCTTCCTGGCGCCCGACGGCGTGCTCGTCTCCGGCGCGGGCTCTTACGAGGAGACCTTGCGGTCGGCCTGGGTGCTGGTCAGCGAGGAGGAGCGCAGGGCTCAGACGCTGGCGGCCTGCGAGGCGCTGGCCGCGGCCGAGGGCCTGCGCCTCGAGGGCAGCGACGGTGGCCCCCTCAAGGCGCACGACGACGAGCTGCTGGCCGAGGTCGGCAACCTCATCGAGTGGCCGTTCCCGATCCTCGGCGCGTTCGCCGAGGAGTACCTCGAGCTGCCCGACGAGGTCCTGACGACCGTGATGATCAAGCACCAGCGCTTCTTCCCCTTGAGGACGCGAGAGGGGGCGCTCGCGGCGCGCTTCATCGGGGTCTCCAACAACCGCGTCGCCGACGAGGGCGTCGTGCGCGGCGGCTACGAGGGCGTGCTCGACGGTCGGCTGTACGACGCTCGCTTCTTCTGGCGCAGCGACCGTCGCAAGAGCCTCTCGCAGCACGCCTGGTCGCTGTCCGGCATCGCCTTCCAGCGCGACCTGGGGAGCATGGCCGACAAGACCGCCAGGGTCGCCACCGCCGCCGACGCGATGGCCGCAGCCGTGGGGCTCGACGAGTCGGGCCTGGCGGTGCTGTCGCAGGCGCAACCGCTGTTCAGGGCCGACCTCGCGACCGAGATGGTCTACGAGTTCCCCGAGCTCGAGGGCGTCATGGCGCGCGCCTACGCGCTGGCCGAGGGGCTGCCGCCGGCGGTCGCCGACGCGCTGGCGGGCGGCGTCATGCCGAAGGGGCCGCACGACCCGCTGCCTCCGACCGATGAGGGCGCCCTGTTGGCGGTCGCCGACAGGCTCGACAAGCTCACCGGCTTCTTCGCGCTCGACAAGCGCCCGAGCGGCTCGGCCGACCCGTTCGGCCTGAGACGCGACGCGCTGGCGCTGCTCCGCGTCACCTGCGAGCGCGGCTGGCCGGTCGCGCTGGCGACGTTCGTCGAGGCGGCGGCCGGCGCCTACCGAGAAGCCGAGTTCGAGGTCGGCACGCCCGTCTTGAGCGACGTCCTCGACTTCCTCTGGGACCGCGTCGCCGCGCTCCTGCACGACCAGGGCTACCCGACGAACGTGGCGCGCGCGGCGATCCTCAGCAGCCGCACGGTCCTCGGCGCGTACCGGCGCGCCGTGCTGTTGCGGACCCTGGTGGCCCGCGAGGACTTCGCGGACCTCTCGGCGCTGTTCAAGCGCGCGGCCAACCTCGCCGACAAGCGCGAGCCGGAAGGCGGCGCGCCGCTGGGTGTGGAGGGAGGCGCCGCAGCGGCCGTCGACCCCCAGCTGTTCGCCGAGCCGCAGGAGGCGCCGCTCTACGCCGCCCTCGAGACGGGCGCCGCGGGCGTCGACGGCCTGCTCGCGGCCGTCACCGCTGCTCTGCCGCCGTTCGATCCCGCCACCGCGCCGGAGGTCGACCTCGAGGGCCTCGACGAGCACCTCGCGCAGGTGCTGTCGCTCAAGGCCCCGCTCGACGACTTCCTCGACGGGGTGCTGGTGTTGGCCGACGACGAGAAGCTGCGCCGCAACCGGCTGGCGCTGCTGGCTGCTGTGGTCGAGCCGCTGCGGCGGCTGGGAGCGCTCGAGCACCTGGCGAGCTGAGGCCCGCGTTCAGGTGCTCGGTCGTTCCGCCTCTTCGGTTCAGGGCTGCTGGATCTTGACTGCCGGACTGGCTGCTGGCCTGCGTGGTGCCGAAGGGGGGACTTGAACCCCCACGTCCTTGCGGACACATGACCCTGAATCATGCGCGTCTACCGATTCCGCCACTTCGGCACGCGCCAGCAAGGACGGAGTTTAACACAAGCTGCGACGCTCACCTGCAACCGGTGGCGACCCGGCTGCGGCTAGAATCGCCTCATGAACCGCACGGTGGCTGAGGGGGACGTCAGCGCCTCGCGCGAGGCGGGGGGCGGCGCAGGCGAGAAGCGAGTCGCGCTCGTGACCGGCGGCGCCAGCGGCATCGGGCGCGCCTGCGCCGAGCGGCTGGTGGCCGACGGCCTGAAGGTGGTCATCACCGACCTGCCGGACTCCGGTGGCGAGGCCGGCGCGGAGGCGATCGGCGCGAGCTTCGTGCCGGCCGACCTGACGCAGCCAGGGGCCAACGCGGAGGTCGTGGCGGCGGTGACCCGGAGCCACGGCGCGCTCGACGTGCTCGTGTGCAGCGCCGGCTACCAGCACATCGACTCGCTGCCGGAGTTCCCGGAGGAGCGCTGGGAGCACATGCTCGCGCTCATGCTCACCTCTCCGTTCCTGCTCACCAAGCACGCCTGGCCCTGGCTGATCAAGAGCGGCCACGGCCGCATCGTCCACATCGGGAGCGCGCACAGCTCGACCGCCAGCCCGTTCAAGGCGGCGTACGTCAGCGCCAAGCACGGGCTGGTCGGGCTCGCTCGCACCACTGCCCTGGAGGGCGGCGAGCACGGCCTCACCTGCAACGTGGTCGCGCCAGCCTACGTGCGCACGCCGCTGGTGGAGAAGCAGATAGCCGACCAGGCGCGCACGCGCGGCATCCCGGAGGACGAGGTCGAGCAGCGGGTGTTCCTCGAGAACGTCGCGATCAAGCGGCTGCTGGAGCCGCGTGACGTCGCGGCGTTGGTCGCCTGGTTGGTCTCGGAGGCCGCCTGGGGCGTGACGGGCGGCGTCCAGAGCGTCGACCTCGGCTGGACTGCCCGCTGAGCGCGCCTGCGGCCGCTAGTCCTCCAGCCAGAGCAGCCTGCCGCCCTCGAGGAACGGCTCGCCGTCGACGTGGACGGTGCCCTCCTCCCGGAGGTCGCAGATCAGGTCCCAGTGGATCACGCTCTCGTTGACGCCGGCGCTCTCGCCGTACGAGCGGCCGAGCGCCAGGTGGATGGTGCCGAGGATCTTCTCGTCGAACAGCGTGCTGCCCGTCGGCCTGGTGATGTTCGGGTTGGTGCCGATGCCGATCTCCCCGAGGCGCCGTGCGCCGCCGTCGACGGCCAGCTGCGCGTCGAGGACCTCCTGCCCGAGCGAGGCCGTGGCCTCGACGACCTCGCCGCGCTCGAAGCGCAGCCGGACGTTCTCGACCCGCGCGCCGCGCACGTTGCTGGGTATCTGGAACGTGATCGTGCCCTCGGCGCTGTCCTCCAGCGGCCCGGTGAAGACCTCTCCCGACGGCATGTTGCGCTTGCCGTCGGAGTTGAGCCAGGTGCGGCCGGCCGTCGAGAGGCGCAGATCGGTGCCGGGGCCTCGCAGGTGGAACTCGCTCGCCGCCGCGAGCCGCTCCACCAGCCGCTGCTGCCGCGCGCCGAGCTCGCGCCAGCGCGCCGCCGGGTCGTCGTCGTAGAGGAACATCGCCCCGTACACGAAGCGCGCGTAGTCGTCCGTGCCCATGCCCGCGCCTTGGGCCGAGGCGCCGGTGGGGAAGAGGGAGCCCACCCACCGTGTGTGCTGCACGCGGTGCTCCTGCACCGGCGCCAGCCGGCGCTCGAGCGCGCTCAGCCGCCGCTGGTCGGCGCCGGCCAGAGAGCTCGCGTTGTCTACCGCCGAGACGCGGATGAAGGCGTCCATCGCCTTCATCTCGGCGAGCTGGACGTTCGCTGCCGAAGCCAAGAGGCTCTCCGAGGAGAGCTCGACGAGGTCGGCGGTCTGCTCGGGGTAGGAGAGCCGCAGGAACGGCTCGCCGCCCGCGGTGAGCACCTCGCGCACCAGGCAGCGCGCCAACGGCAGGGCGCCAGTGTCGACGTTGACCAGGACCTTGTCGCCCTCGCCGACGCTGGTGCAGTAGCCGACGAGGAGCCGCGCGTAGCGCTCGAGGACGCCTTCGTTCACGAGCCGACCTCCGACGCCGCCGGGCGTAGCTCCACGTTGCCTTCCCACGCGCCGCCGACCGCGAAGGTGCTGGTCCCCAGAGCGACCAGCTCGCCGTCGTCGTCCTTGACCTCGGTGCGGACCACCACGACCCTGCGGCCGGCGCGGACGACGGAGGCCGTGGCCAGGAGCTGGGCGCCGCGAGCGGGCGTCAGGTAGTCGACGCGCATATCGATGGTGGAGACCGTCGGGGCGCTGGCCAGGTCGTCGAGCGTCAGCGCCGCGGCAGCCCCTGCCGCCGCGTCGATCACCGAGGAGACGACGCCGCCGTGCGGCATGCCCCTGACGACGTTGCCGACGTGCTCCTCGCGCAGCGGGAGGGCGAGGATCACGCTGCGCTCGGCCGGGTCGTAGGAGCGCAGCTCGACGCCGAGGTAGCGGTTGAAGGGGATGATCTCCTCGATCAGCCCCTTGATGTCGAAGGTGCCGGTGTCCAGGGACATGGCTCAACTCTACCCGCCGCCGGCACGTCGCCGGCTTGCCGCTGTGCCGTCGGGGGCGGCCGACCGGCGTCCGCCGGCCTTAACATCGACGCGTGACGAGAGACGGCAGCGAACGGCTGCAGAAGCTGCTGGCGCGCGCCGGCGTGGCCAGCAGGCGCAAGGCGGAGGAGCTCATCGAGGCTGGCCGCGTGACGGTCGGCGGGCGGGTGGCGCGCCTCGGTGACCGGGCGCTGCCGAGCGACGAGGTGCTGGTCGACGGCGAGCCGCTGCCGCGCGCCGAGGCCGCCGTCACCTACCTGCTCAACAAGCCGCCCGGGGTGGTGTCCACAGTTCACGACGAGCGCGGCAGGCCGACCGCCGTCGAGCTCGTGCCAGCGGTTGCCGGCCTGCATCCCGTCGGCCGGCTGGACCTCGACTCCGAGGGCCTGCTGCTGCTGACCACCGACGGCGAGTTGACCCTGAGGCTCACGCACCCCCGCTACGGCCACGAGAAGGAGTACAGGGTCTGGTGCGAGCAGGGCGCCATCTCACTGGAGGCCGCAGCAGCGCTGCGCGCTGGGGTGGAACTGGAGGACGGGGCGGCGCGGGCGCTGAGGGTCGAGCCGGCCGAGGGCGGCGCTGTCGTGGTCCTCGGCGAGGGGCGCAAGCGGCAGGTGCGGCGCATGCTCGCGGCCGTCGGCTACGACGTCGTGCGCCTGAAGCGGACGCGGCTGGCGGGCCTCGAGCTCGGCGACCTGCCGCTCGGCGAGTACCGGGAGTTGACCGCCGGGGACTTCCAGGCCCTGGGGTATGATTCGGCCGACCGCCGCTAGCCGGCGCCCGTGGCGGCCGCTACCGCGAGCACGTGCGCGTCGCCGCGAGGGGCGCCCCACGGAAGGTGAGATGCCTCAACAGAAGTTCTTCAAGCCGGGTGACGGGATCGTGCAGATCAGCGCCGAGGCGATCGCCGAGCGCGTGGCCGAGCTCGGCCGCGAGATCGCCCGCGACCACCAGGGCGAGCCGCTCCACCTGGTGTGCGTGCTCAACGGGGCGTTCGTCTTCATGGCCGACCTGGTGCGCGCCATCGACCTGCCGCTCAGCGTCGACTTCCTCTCGGTGTCCAGCTACGGCTCCGGCACCCGCTCGACGGGCCAGGTCAAGCTCATCAAGGACCTCGACCTCGACATCCACGACAAGCACGTGATCCTCGTCGAGGACATCGTCGACACCGGCCTGACCATGCGCTACCTCCTCGACTACCTCGAGGCCCACCAGCCGCGCAGCGTGAAGGTCGCCGCGCTGCTCTCGAAGCCCGCCAGGCGCGAGGTCGAGGTGCCGGTCCACTACCTCGGCTTCACCATCGAGGACGCCTTCGTCTACGGCTACGGGCTCGACGTCGACCACCTCTACCGCAACGTCCCGTTCGTGACCAGCCAGCGCAGCTAAGTGACGGGCTCGCTCTTCAGCTGGCGCCGGCTCTCGCTGAGCCTCCTGGCGCTGGCCTCCACCACGCTGGCAGCGCTCACCATCGCCGCGGCGGTGCGCGACCGCACGCCGCCTCGCCTCTACTTCGAGGCGCCCGTGAGGGTGGCTGCCGGCACCTCTGTCGAGGTGTTCGTGAGCGCCGACGAGCCGGTCACCTACGTGCTCGGCTACGCCGGCGCCGAGCTCGAGGTCGTCGAGCAGGACCACACCTTCACCCTCGAGGCGGCGCCCGGCGACAACCTCATCACGATCGTCGCCACCGACGGCTCAGGCAACGCCACCACGGTGGAGAGCAAGCTGCTCGGCGTGCCGGCCATCGCCGTCGAGCTGCAGGCCGCTACGCAGCTGCGCTCCGGCGATCCCCTCGGCATCAGGCTCGGCTGGGAGGACACCGGCGCCGCCGTCACCAACTACTGGGTCGAGCTCGGCGGGGTCCAGCAGTACGTGTCCGAGATCGCCGGGATCGGGGTATACAGCGTCGCCGCCACCCCGCTGACCGTCGAGCCGACCGCGCTGGAGCTCGCGGCGTACGTGGAAGACGAGTTCGGCAGGATCGCGGAGGCGCGGCAGACGGTCACGCTCGAGCCGCTGCCGGTGACCGTCGAGCAGCTGGCGCTCAGCCCCCAGACCCTCGCGGTGATCACGCCGGAGGGCAGGGAGCTCGAGGCCGCCACCCTCGCGGCGGCGTGGGCGCAGGCCTCCGAGCAGCCGTACTGGACCGAGGCGTTCATCACGCCGATACCTGGCCGCGAGACCAGCGGCTTCGCCGACGCGCGCCGCTACGCGCCAGGGGGGCCGGTCTCGTTCCACAACGGCCTCGACCTGGCCGCGCCCACCGGCACCCCGATCATGGCCACCAACGCCGGCCGCGTCCTGGTCGCCGGCAACTACCCGATAAAGGGCGGCTGGGTGCTGATCGACCACGGTTACGGCGTCACCAGCATGTACTTCCACATGTCGAAGGTGATCGCCCAGGTGGGGCAGGAGGTCGCCAGGGGCGACGTGATCGGCGAGGTCGGCAGCACCGGGCTCTCCACCGGCCCCCACCTTCACTGGGAGATGCGCGTCGGTGAGCTGCCGACGAGCCCGTTGGCGTGGGTCGACAAGATCGCGCCTTGAGCCCGACCGCCCCTCGCGGCCGACGTCGGTGAGGCCGTGAGAGCCGCCTCGGTCGCGCTCCTCGCGGCGGTCGCGGCAGCCGTGCTGCCAGGCTCGGCGCTGGCGCAGTCGGCGCCCAGCGTCGTCGCGGCGCCTGCGGCGGCTCCCGCGCCCCTCAGCGAGCTCCCCCTCACGCCGCCGCAGAACGGCGTCTGGTACGAGATCTTCGTGCGCAGCTTCCAGGACAGCGACGGCGACGGCGTCGGCGACCTGCGAGGCGTGACGATGCGCCTGCCCTACCTGGCGGAGCTCGGCATCACGGGCATCTGGCTGATGCCGATCCACCCCAGTCCCAGCTATCACGGCTACGACGTCAGCGATTACCGCTCCATCAACCCCGAGTACGGCACGCTGGCCGACTTCGAGGAGCTGCTTGACGCCGCTCACGACCTCGGCATGAGGGTGATCATCGACTTCGTGCCCAACCACTCCTCGAGCAGCCATCCGTGGTTCGAGGCTGCGCTCGCCGGCGACCCGCACTACCGCGCCTACTACGTCTGGTCTGACGACCCTCCCGACTGGCGCGGCGCCCTCGGCGGCAGCGCCTGGCACGAGGCGCCCGACGGCAGCAGCTACCTCGGCCTGTTCTCCAGCTCGATGCCCGACCTCGATCACCGCAACGAAGCCGTGGTGCGCGAGTTCGAGCAGATCGCCGCACACTGGCTCGAGCTCGGCGTCGACGGCTTCCGCATCGACGCGATCCAGCACATCGTCGAGAGCGCAGACGGGCGCATCGCCAACACGCCCGAGAACTACGCCTGGGTGGAGCGCTTCCAGTCGTTCGTGAGCGCCCTCGACCCCGAGGCGCTGCTGGTGGGCGAGACCTGGACCGAGATGCCGGCCATCGTCCGCTACCACCAGGAAGCTGGGCTGGCGATGTCGTTCGACTACCCGCTGTGGCGCGAGCTGCTCGCGGCCCTGCATGCCCGCTCGGCCGCCGACCTGGCGTTCACGCTGCAGCAGGCGCTCGAGCTCTACCCGGAGGGCGCCTGGCGCGGCACCTTCCTCGGCAACCACGACCAGGTGAGGCACGCCACGCAGCTCTCGCTGCCGCGCCGCGACGAGCGCCGACTGAAGCTCGCAGCCTCGCTGCTGCTCACCCTGCCAGGCACACCGTTCCTCTACTACGGCGAGGAGATCGGGATGACCGACGGGCCGGGCAGCGGCGACGTCGAGAAGCGCACGCCGATGCGCTGGGAGCCGGGCACCGGCCTCGGCTTCACCAGCGGCACGCCCTGGACCGATCCGGGGCCGGGAACGCCCGGCGTGAGCGTCGCCGAGCAGCGCGCTTCACCGTCATCTCTGTGGTGGCACTACCGCAGGGCGATCAGCCTCAGGCGGCTGCATCCCGCGCTCGACCACGGCACGACCGCCGTGCTCGACGCCGGATCACGGCCCGTGCTCGCGTTCACGCGCACGGCCGGTGCCGAGAGGCTGCTGGTGCTGGCCAACCTCTCGAACCGCGAGCTCGACGTCGACCTCGCCGAGCTCTCAGGCCCGGTCCGCGAGCTGACCACGGCGGCGACGCACCCCGGAGGCGCGTACCGACTGCCCGGTCTGGAACTGCGCATCTTCGACCTGAAGTGAGCCGCAGCTGGCCGGTGCTCGCGTGGACCGCGGGACGGCGGCCGACAGCGGTCGCGTTGCCGGCCCAGGAGCCTGGCTATACTTGGCGGTCGTGAACCTCACCGTGCGAACGACTCTTCAGGCAGCGGTAGCCGCGCTTCCGCGCCCGGCTGCCCGCGCGTCGGCATGAGCTCAGCCGGCACCAGGCAGCGCGTCTTCTCCGGGGTGCAACCGACCGGCGACCTGCACCTCGGCAACTACGTAGGGGCCCTCAGGCAGTGGGTGGCTGGCCAGGACGCGCGCGAGAACGTCTTCTGCGTCGTCGACCTGCACGCCCTCACCATCCCGGAGGCCGTAGACCCGGAGCAGCTGAAGCACAACGTGCGCTCGACCGCCGCGCTCTACCTGGCGTCCGGCGTCGATCCGGACAAGAGCGTGGTCTTCGCGCAGTCGCACGTCCACCAGCACGCCGAGCTGACCTGGCTGCTCAACTGCGTCACGCCGCTCGGCTGGCTCTACCGCATGACCCAGTTCAAGTCGAAGTCCGAAGGCCGCGAGAGCGTCGGCGCCGGGCTGCTCGACTACCCGGTCCTGCAGGCGGCAGACATCCTGCTCTACGACACCGACGTCGTGCCGGTGGGCGAAGACCAGGTCCAGCACATCGAGCTGACCCGCGACATCGCGCAGCGCTTCAACAACCTCTTCGGCGAGGTGTTCGTCCTGCCGAAGGCCGAGGTGCCGCGCTCCGGCGCGCGCATCATGGGCCTCGACGACCCCGAGGCGAAGATGTCGAAGAGCGTCGGCGCCGAGCGCCCGGGTCACGCCATCAACCTGCTCGACGACCCGGCCACCGTGAAGAAGACGGTGATGTCTGCGGTCACCGACTCGGAGCGCGAGCTGCGCTTCGAGCACGCCTCACCCGGCGTGCGGAACCTGCTGACGATCCTCCAGGTGACCAGCGGCCGCGCGATGGAGGACATCGCCTCCGAGCTGGAGGGCGGCGGGTACGGGACGTTGAAGCGCGCCACCGTCGACGCCGTCAACGCTCTGCTCGAGCCTCTCCAGGCCAGGTACCGCGAGTACATGTCAGACCTCGCGACGCTCGACGCGGTGCTGGCCCATGGCGCCGACAAGGCGAGGGAGATCGCCGCTCGCACCACCGACCGGGCGAAGGCCGCGATGGGGGTCGGTTGAGCGCGCCGGCGTCCAGCGGCCTTCAGGGCCGCAGCAACGCTCACGCGGAGCCGGGCTAACGGCCGCCGGGCTGGTCCTGCTGTTCCTCGACGGGGTCGGCCTCGGTGGGCCCGACCCGGAGGTCAACCCCCTGGCGGCGGCCAGCACGCCGGTGCTTGACGGCCTGCTCGGCGGCCGGCTCGACCGCGACGCGCCCGAGGTCACGAGCGATGAGGTGGTCTTCCGACACCTCGACGCGACGCTCGGCCACGAGGGCTTGCCCCAATCCGCGACGGGCCAGACCGCGATACTCACCGGCGTCAACGCCGCCGACGAGATGGACGGCCACTACGGCCCGTGGCCGGGCCCGACGCTGCGGCGTGTGCTCGACCGCGGCTCGCTCTTCTCCCTGGCTCGGGACGCTGGCGGCGCCGCGCTCGCCAACGCCTTCCCGCCGGGCTACTTCGCCGCCCTTGGCGGCCGGCGCTACCGACCGAACGCCAACGTCTACGCCGCCACGGCGGCCGGCGTGGCACTGCGGAGCGTCGCCGAGTACTCGGCAGGCACCGGCGTGCCGTCTGACCTGGACGGCGCGCACTTCGAGTCGCTTGGCAGTGGAGCCGAACGGCTCGGCCCTGACGGCTCGGCGCGGGTGACGGCCGGCCTCGCGACGACGCACGCGTTCACCATGCTCGACGTCTGGCTCACCGACCACTTCGGCCACCGCCAGGACTTGAGGGCCGGCCGGTCGCTGCTCGAGCGCGTCGACGCGTTCCTCGGCGCGCTGCTGCGAGACGAGCTGGGACTGCTGGCGGCCGGCGGCACGGTGGTCGTCACTTCCGACCACGGCAACCTCGAGGACCTCAGCAGCTCGCAGCACACCCGCAACGACGTGCCGCTGCTGGTCGTCGGTCGCCACGCCGCGACGTTCGCAGCCGCGAGGAGCCTGCTCGACGTGGCGCCCGCCGCCGCGAAGGTGTTCGAAGAGCTCCAGGTCGAGCGGGGCTAGAAGCCGAGGATCAACGCGGCCGCCTCGAACCAGGCGCCGATCGTGAGCAGCACCATGGCTATCGGCAGCATCAGCAGCAGCTTCCTGAAGCCCGTGCCGAGCTGCCCGAAGCCGCGTCGCCAGACGGTGGCCAGCAGCATGCCCCCGCCGGCGACGACGAGGAAGTACGACGTCAACTCCAGCAGGATCACGATCAGCAGGACCAGCAGCTGCGCCAGTGGGCCGCCGCCCAGCAGGCCGAACGGCACGCCCTGGACGAAGAACGAGAAGATCGCGTAGAGGTACGCCGGCACGCCGAGGATGGCGGCCAGCGTGAAGGTGACCGAGACCGTCACGACGACGAAGTTCTGGTAGAAGGTCGTGACCGCGGCCCGGGGGACGTCGCCGCTGCCGTAGGCCTGCGTCGCCCCGAGCGAGGTGATCGCGCTGTTCACGATCTCCAGCACGGCCTCGTCGCACGAGTCCGGCAAGGTGGTCCCTGTCGTCACGCCGAGCGCGAACACCGCGTACAGCCCCAGCACCGTGATCACAACCAGGCGCCGGTGCTCGCGGATAGCGGCGCCAGCGCCGGCCAGCCAGCGCCGCAGCCGTGAGCCGCGCGTGGCGAGCTGCCAGACGAGCAGCAGCGAGAACGCGATGAACAGCCACGAGGCCGTCGGGGTCTGCAGCCATGCACGCACGCCGGTGAGCTCGGTCAGCGAGAGGAAGCCGACGCTCTGGGTGGCCCAATGGTCGTCCTGCCAGGCCAGCCTCACCTCGACCACGTCGAGCTGATCGCCGGGCCGCACGGCGGAGTAGGTGAACACCCTCACCAGGTCGTTGTCATGGGGTCGGGCCATGCGGTCGTCGAGGTTCACCTCGGTGCCCGCGGGCGGCGGCGGCTGGCTCACCAGCCCAGGCAGCTCGCGGCACAGCTGCTCCGCGTCGAGGCTGGCGAGCTGGTCGAAGCCGAGCGGGGTGCGCGCCAGCCACTCCCTCACCGCCTGGTCGGCGGCGTCGCCGGCGTCGGTCAGCACGACCTCCGGCCCGCCTGCCGGCGCCTGTGCTTCCTGGGCGGAAGCGAACGCGGCAAGGCAGCCGGCGCACAGCATGGCGACGACGGCGAAGATCACACGAGTTGAGGAGAGGTCGAACCTATGTCGAAGAGTCAGGCGGCCGCGCAAGTGATCGTCTCCCAACTGACGCTGCTCGTCAGGTGTGCCCAAGCATACCGTCATGACCGGCGCCGCTCGGCGGCGCGGCGGTCGGGCGAGCGGCGGTAGCGCCCGGGGCCGCTCGGTGGCGCGGCGGCCGGTCGAGCGCCGAGCGGGCCCGGGGGCCGAGACGCTTCGGCGCCCGTGAGCCGGCCGCGCAAACGCTAGACTCCTAGGTCATGGCCAAGCGTCCGCCGTGGTTCCTCAACGCTGCCAGGCGCACGCTGCTCACCGCCGTTCCCGCCCTGGCCGTGCCCGACGACGACTACGCAGCTGCGCTGCTGAGCGAGGCCGAGCTGCGCCTGTTCATGCGGCTCTCCGCCCCCGAGCGCGAGCACGCGATCGGTGTCGCGCGGTGCGTCGAGCGGCGGTGGGACGCAGCCGTCGCGCGCGCTGGCGCTGCCGCGGCGGAGGTCGCCGGACGCGAGACCGTGTTGCGAGCCGCGTTGCTTCACGACGTCGGCAAGTTGGGCGCCAGCAACCACGTGCTCTGGCGGGTGCTGACCCACCTGCTCCCGGAGAGCGAGGCTCCGCCCGAGCCTCGGCTCACGGGCCTCGCCGGCACCAGGCAAGCGCGCCGGCACCACGGGGCGTACGGTGAGCAGCTGATACTCGCCGCCGGGGGCGACCCCGAGGTCGCGCGGCTGGTGCGCGGCCACCAGCCCCGGCCGGGCGCCGACCGTGCGCTCGAAGACGGGGTCGTTCGCGCAGCGGGTCCCGCGCACTCCGCTGCCGACCGCGAGGTTCTCGCGACCGACCCGAGCGGCCTCATCGCCGCCTGTGACGAGCTGACGTGAGGGCCGACGAGCACGCCGACGTGAAGGCCGAGGTGGGTGCCGACCAGCGCTCACACGGGGACGACGACGCCGCGCTGACCTGGCTGTTCGAGCTGCAGCGCTTCGGCATGGAGCCGGGCCTCGAGACGACCAGGGCGCTGCTGTCTGCCGTGGGGGAGCCTCAGGCCGGCCTCTCGGTCGTCCTGGTCGCCGGCACCAACGGCAAGGGCAGCGTGAGCGCGCTGCTGGCCGCGTGCCTGCGAGCGGCGGGGCACAGGACCGGCTCCTTCTTCAGCCCGCACCTGCAGCGGGTCGGCGAGCGAGCGCGGGTCGACGGGCAGGAGGCGACGCGGGCCGAGCTGGGCGCGGCCGTCGCCGCGGTGCGGCCCCACGCCGAGCGGCTCGGCGCGACGTTCTTCGAGGTGCTGACCGTCGCTGCCCTGGTGCGCTTCCGCGCCGCGGGCGCGCGCTGGGCGGTCATGGAGGTCGGCCTGGGCGGCCGCCTCGACGCCACCAACGCCCTCGAGCCTGCGCTGTCGCTGATCACGGCCGTCGGCCTCGACCACACGGCAGTCCTCGGGCCGGACCTGGCCAGCATCGCAGCGGAGAAGGCCGGCATCCTGCGGCCCGGGGTGCCGGCCTTGACGGCGGCGACGGGTGAGGCGTTGGTCGCGATCGACGAGCGGGCCAGGGCCTTGGCAACGCCGCTCGCCGCGCTCGGAAGGGACTTCACCGTCACCCTCGAGCGGCTCGACTGGAGCGGCATCGAGGTCACGATCGACGCCGTTCCCGGCGGGTCGTTCGGGGCGCACGACGCCTTGCCGTTGAGGCTCGCCTCGCCGCTGCTCGGCGCCCACCAGGCGGACAACGTTGCCCTGGCCGCCGCGGCCGCCCTCCGACTGGGATTGGACCGGGAGGTGGTGAGCGAGGCGATCGCGGCGACGAGCTGGCCGGGCCGGCTCGAGGTCTTCGAGCACCGCGGCCGTCGCGTCGTGCTCGACGGCGCGCACAACCCTCAGGCCGCCGCGGCCCTCGCCCTCACGCTGCGGCGGCTGGGCGCCGCTGGCGTGGCCCTGGTCATCGGCGTGTCGGCCGACAAGGACCTGAGGGGACTGGCCGAGCCGCTCGTCGGGTTGGCGGAGGTGCTCATCGCGACCAGGGCGGTGTCGTCACCCCGGGCGCTGCCCCCCGAGGAGCTGGCCGACGGCCTGCTGGCCTCACTCGGCGCCACGACCCGGATGCTGACGACTGGCAGCCCCGCCGAGGCGCTCGAGCTCGCCGTGCAGCACACGGAGCCCGGAGCCACCGTCGTCGTGGCCGGCAGCCTGTTCCTCGTCGGCGAACTGAGAACCGTGTTGACGGGCGCCGTGCCCGAGCCAGGTCAGCGCTGGCAGTGAGCCCGCCGACGGCCATGCGCCAGCGCCTGCAGCTGCTTGGGAAGGCCGATGAGGCAGTTGAGCGCCACGCCGCCGGTGACGAGCAGGGCGACGTCGCGCGGCCAGCTCTGCCACTCGAGCGTGACGTAGGTGACGATGGGGTAGAGCGCCAGGGTCACGAGCGTCGCGCTGTCGGAGCTCTTGAGCAGGAGCACCAGGACGACGATCACGACCAGGGTGAGGAGGGCCGGCAGCGGGTAGACCGGCAGCGCTACGCCCAGCGCGGCAGCGAGACCCTTGCCGCCGCGGAAGCCGACGAAGACGGAGTAGCAGTGCCCGAGGATCGCCGCGGCTCCGGCCACCAGGGCCGGCACGAGCGCCGCGACAGCGGTGTCGCCGGCTTCGACCCTGCCGAACCAGACAGGCAGGTTGAGGCCGATGAGCGAGGCGAGCGCTCCCTTGGCCACGTCGATCGCCAGGACGGCTGCGCCGAGGCCCTTGCCGAGGTGCCTGGCGGAGTTCATCGCCCCCATGTTCCCCGAGCCGACCGCGAACACGTCGACGCCGCGGAGCCGGCCGAGCAGGTAGGCGGTGGGGAAGGCCCCTACGAGGTAGCCGAGAACGGCGGCCAGCAGGATCTCAAGCACGGGCGGCGGCGTCGACGGCGGGCGCGGCGCCGGGGTCGCCCGTCAACGGCTCGAGGCTGTGCAGCTCCTTGGCGTGGTAGGCGACGTAGCGCGAAAGCAGCCGCCACTGGAGCGCCCGTTGTCGCGGCGGGCAGACGAGCGCTGATCGCGCTGGCGCGTCGACCAGGAGCCTGAGCTCGCCCAGCGCCTCCGCGTCGAGCGCCGGGCCGACGGCGCACTCGTGACAGCTGAGTCCGCCTCCGGCCACATCGAGCGAAAGCAGGCCGGAGCCGGCTCCGCAGCCGACGCAGCGGTCGAGGCGCGGCGCGAGGCCCGCCAGGCCCAGCAGCCGCCAGGCGTACAGCAGCCCGACGTGCTCCGGGTCGTGATGGCGGTTGAGGCCCCTCAGACCGCTGGCGAGGTGCTCGTAGAGCCGCTCGCCGTGGTGCACGTCGACGGTGAGCGCGTCGACCAGCTCGGCCAGGAGGTTGGCGTAAGGGTAGACCTCGGGGCTTGCGAGTCGCGGCAACGCGCCGTTCAGCTGTACCTGCGTCAGCAGCGCGAGGTCCTCGTCGTTGCGCCGATAGTACTGGACGGTGACGTCGTGGAAGAGGCTCAGCTTGCCGATGTTGCCGCCCGGCAGCCGGCCCTTGCGCGCGACGGCGCGCCACTTGCCGTCCTGGCTCATGATCGTGACGACGACGTCGCCGCTGGGCAGCGGCTTGCGGCGGATGACGATGCCGTCACTGACGGTGTAGCGGCGCACGTCGGTAAGTCTATCGCCGAGGGCGTGCGGCCCTGGTCGTCGGTCGCGCGCCCGCGGTGGGCGGCCGGTCGCACGCGCTCGGTCGCGCGCTCGCCCGTGCCGGGACGCGCCGGCCGTCTACTTCGTCGTGGTCTCGCCTCGGGCGGCCTCGGTTGCGTTGGTGGCGGCCTTCGCGCCCGTGGCTTTCTTGGTCGCGGCCTTCTTGGCCGTGGCTTTCTTGGTCGTGGCTTTCTTGG
>CAZQVC010000014.1:27505-31758 GCA_964596625.1 uncultured bacterium
GCCTTCTTGGCCGCAGCCTTCTTGCCCTTGCCGCCCTTGCCCTTCTCGGCCAGCGTGGCCTCGCGGGCGTCGAGCAGTTCGATGGCTTGCTCCAGCGTGACGTCCGCGGGGGAGAGGTCCTTGGGCAGGGAGGCGTTGACCTTGCCGCGCTTGACGTACGGTCCGAAGCGGCCCTCGCGCACGTCGACGGTCTCGCCGCTGCGCTCGTCCTGACCGAGCTCGCGCAGCGCGCCGCCGCGGCTGGCCTTCTTGCTCAGCAGCTCGAGCGCTTGCGGCAGGTCGACGTCGAGGATGAAGGTGTCCTTCGGGACCGAGGCGTAGATCCGTTGGTGCTTGACGTACGGCCCGTAACGGCCGATGCCGACGTCGACGTCATCCCCGCTCTCGGGGTGCTGGCCGAGCGTCTTGGGCAGGGCGATGAGCTCGAGCGCCAGCTTCTCGTTGACGTCGTGCGGAGAGACGCCGGGAGGCAAGGAGACCCGCTTGGGCTTGGCGCCGTCCTCGCCGACGCCGAGTTGCAGGTACGGTCCGAACGGGCCGCGCTTGAGCAGCACGTCCTCGTCGCTCTCGGGGTCGTGGGCGACCGTCACGTCGCCGATGTTGCCTTCCCGCAGGATCTCGGCCAGCATGTCGCGGTCGAGGTCGGCCGGCGCGATGTCGGGCGGCAGGGAGGCCGTGAGCGTCTCCCCGTCGACCTCGCCCTCGACGTACGGCCCGTAGCGTCCGACGCGCACCACGTACGGCTCCCAGCGCTCCGCCCTGATCGTGGAGATCTCACGCGGGTCGATGGCCTCGAGGCCCTCCTCGACGCGGCTGACGATGCCGTCCTCACCGAGGTAGAAGTCGCGGAGGTAGCCCTGGCTCGGGCGACCGCCGGCGGCGATGTCGTCGAGGACCGACTCCATGCCGGCGGTGAACTCCGTGTCGACGAGGCGCCGGAACTGGTGCTCGAGCAGGTTGTTGGTCGCGAACGCGGTGAACGTCGGGATCAGCTGCTGGCCCTGCTTGCGCACGTAGCCGCGGTTCTGGATGGTGTCGATGATGCTCGCGTAGGTGCTGGGCCGGCCGATGCCTTCGGCCTCGAGGAGCTTGACCAGCGAGGCGTCGGTGAAGCGGGCGGGCGGCTTGGTCTCGTGACCGACGGCTTGCACGTCGTCGCAGCGCAGCGCGTCGCCTTCGGCGAGCTCGGGGAGCGGCTGGTCACGGTCGTCGAGCGCGGCGTCGGGATCGTCGGAGCCTTCGACGTACGCCCGGAAGAACCCGGGGAAGAGCACGGTGCGGCCGCTCGCGCGGAAGCGCAGCTTGCCGTCGGCGAGCGCCGGGACCTGCTCGACGAGGTCGCTGACGTCGGCGAGCTCGGCGTCGATGCGGGCCGTGACGAACTTCAGGCGCGCGTCGGCCATCTGCGTGGCCACGGTGCGCTTCCAGATCAGGTCGTAGAGCGCTGCCTCGCGGCCCTGCAGCCGGTGCTCGTCGGCGGTCTTCATCTCGGTGCCGGCCGGCCGGATCGCCTCGTGGGCCTCCTGGGCGTTGCGCGAGCCCTGCTTGAAGGTGCGCGGCTCGGCGGTGAGGAACCGCTCGCCGTAGCGACGCTCGATCGCCTCGCGCGCCGCCGTCACGGCCTCCTTCGAGAGGTTTATGGAGTCGGTGCGCATGTACGTGATGTAGCCGTTCTCGTAGAGCGACTGCGCGATGCGCATGGTGTCCTTGGCCGCCAAGCCGAGCTTCCTGCTCGACTCCTGCTGCAGTGTCGAGGTGGTGAACGCCGGCGCGGGGGAGCGGGTGGTCTCGCGCTCCTCCACCGCGTCGACGGCCCACCGGGCGTCGCGGGCGCGGTCGACCAGCGCCTTGGCCGTCGTCTCGTCGAGCGGCACCACCGCGTCGCCCTGTGCCGCGCTCTCCTTGAGCTTGCCGGTGTCGGGGTCGTAATCGCGGCCCTGGGCGATGCGCACCCCGCCGAGGTGGGTGAGGGTGGCCTCGAACTTCGCGCCGTCCTTGGCCAGGGCGGCGGCGAGGTCCCAATAGGCGGCCGGCACGAACGCCAGGCGCTCCTTCTCGCGCATGACGAGGAGGCGCACGGCCACGCTCTGGACCCGGCCGGCCGAGAGCCGCGGGGCGATCTTGCGCCACAGCAACGGGCTGATGGCGTAGCCGACCAGACGGTCGAGCACGCGCCTGGTCTCCTGCGCGTCGACCAGGCTCGCGTCGATCGAGCGCGTGTTCTCGAGCGCGTCGAGGATCGCCTGCTCGGTGATCTCGTGGAAGACCATGCGCCTCACGGGCACCTTCGGCTCGAGCAGCTCGACCAGGTGCCAGCCGATCGACTCGCCCTCGCGGTCCTCGTCCGTCGCGATGTAGAGCTCGTCGGCGTCCTTGAGCGCGGCCTTGAGCTTCTTGACGACGTCCTTCTTGCGCGGCGAGACGACGTACACGGGCTTGAAGCCCTCGTCGACGTTCACCCCGAGGCGAGCCCAGCTCTCGCCCTTGATATCGCTGGGGATCTCGGCAGCGGATGACGGCAGATCGCGGACGTGGCCCATGCTTGCTTCGACCTGATATTCGTCCGGAAGGAAGCGGCTGATGGTGCGAGCCTTGGTGGGGGACTCCACGATGACGAGACGGTTCTTGGCTTTGTCCAACGGCAACTTTCTGGCCCCCTCTATGAAAGCGCGGCCATTATACGTGCGGCCTCTCGGCCGTCAAGTGGCGGTCAATGCGGGCTTCGGCGCGGCCGGTCGAGGCCTCGTCGCCGTGCCGTCGCAGGCCGGTCGCGGTGCGGTCTCAGGTCGCTCGCGGCGCGGTTCAGACGTCTCGGCGGTTGCTGATGGCGCGCCCCAGCGTGACCTCGTCGGCGTACTCCAGGTCGCCGCCCACAGGCAGGCCGTAAGCGATCCGCGTGACCCTCGGGCCGTGGTCGCCCACCTGCTTGGCGAGGTACATCGCCGTCGCCTCACCCTCGACGGTGGTCGAGGTGGCGAGCACCACCTCGGTGACGCCGGCCAGGCGCTCGAGCAGCGGCTGGATGGTCAGCTGGTCGGGCCCCACGCCGTTCATCGGGCTGAGCGCGCCGTGCAGGACGTGGTAGAGGCCGTGGAACTCGCCGCTGCGCTCTATCGCCAGCAGGTCGGCCGGCTGCTCGACGACGCACATCACGCTCTCGTCACGGTTGGGATCCGAGCAGACCGCGCAGGCCTCCTGATCGGCGCTCATGATGTTGAAGCAGATGGGGCAGCGCTCGAGACCCGTCTTCGCCTCGACGAGGGCCGTGGCGAGCGCGCGGACGTCGGCCTCCGGGCGGTTGAAGAGGTGGAACGCGAGGCGCTGGGCGCTCTTGGGGCCGATGCCCGGCAGGCGTCCCAGCTCACGGATCAGCGCCGTGAGCGGCGGCGGGTACCTCATGGGAGCGCTCGCCGGCGGCCCAGCGGGCGCGTCGCGCGAAAGGGTGAGGTCGCTCCCGGGTTGGTCCTGCTCAGAACATGCCCCCCATGCCGCCCATGCCTCCCATGGCCGCGCCCATCTCTCGCTCCTGTATCTCCTTGGCCTGGCGTTGCGCCTCGGCCACGGCGGCCGTGACGAGGTCCTCGAGCATCTCGACGTCGTCGGCGTCGACCACCTTCGGGTCGATGCGCACCGACGCGATGCTGCCGTCGCCCTTGACCGTCGCGGTGACGAGCCCCGCCCCCGAGCTCGCCTCGACCGTCATCGCCGCCAGCCGCTCCTGCGCTTCGGTGACCTTGCGCTGGGCCTTCTGGGCCTCTTTCATCAGCTTCTGGATGTTCATGTAGTTCTCGCTTCCCGGGCTCGCGGTGCGAGCCGTCTCCTTGGATCCGTGTTCCGCTTCGCGCTAGTGGCCGCGGCCAGGCGTTGGCCTCGCAGCACGGCGCACGTCAGTCGCTCGGGCCGAACGATAGCTGAGCCTGATCGGGATCATCGTAGCCTTCGGCGTCGGTCTCTTCCTCACCGCCAGCCGGCTCGGTCTCGTCGGCGAGCCCGCCGCCGGGCGGGGTTCGCTTCTCCCTCACGAACTCGAGGATGCGGCCGGGGAAGAGCTCCTGCAGCTCGGCCATGGATGAGCCGCCGGCCGGTCTCTCCGCAGGCTCCGAGTGGTCCGGCGTCTCCTCGACCTCGGCCGGCGTCGGACCGGCCCGGTCGTCGAGTCCAGCTGGCGCCAGCGGCGCTGCCGGCTCGTCCTCCTCCCAGAACCCCTCGGGAAGAGGCCCGTAGAGCGTCGTCTCGTCGCCGTCACCGATGGC
>CAZQVC010000014.1:31858-38041 GCA_964596625.1 uncultured bacterium
CGGACGAGTCGCTGCGGGCCGCCGCGCCCGAGGTGGTGGTCGAGGGTGCGACGGCGGCCTGCTCGACGGGTTTCGGAGGCGGCTCGACGGCCGGTCTTGCGACCAACTCCGCGGTCGGCGCCTCGGCCCGCTCCGTGGTCGGAACTTCGGCCCGCTCCTCGGTCGGCGGCTCGGCCCGCTCCGCCGTTCTTCCGGTCGCGCGCTCGTTCGATGGCTCGCCCGGCTCAATCCTTTTTTCCGCTCTGCTGACAGTCGTCGGGGCGGGTGCTTGGGGCCGCCCCGTCAGGCTTTTTTTGGGGCACCACCGGCCCTACCGCCCGGACCGACGATGCTCAGGGTGTAGCCGGGCCCTGCGACCGACTCGATCAGCGACTCGAGCTCTTCGCGGCGGCCCAGGAGCTGCTCGTAGTGGAACTTGTAGCGCTCGTCGTAGGTGAGGCTCAACGCGGTGCCGTCGTCGGCCCCGGCGGCGGGCTGCAGGAACGCCTTGAGCTGCGGCCCGGCAGCGCTCTTCACGGCGTGCCAGGAGAACGGCTTGCCGCTCGGCCGCGGCTGCGAGGGCGTCGGAGCCGGTGCGGACCGCGCGTCCTGGTGTCTGCTGACAGGAGGCCCGTCGGCGCGAGTCGCCGCCTCCGCCCGCCCGCCGGCCGTCGAGGCGGCAGCGGCTTGCGCCGGCGCTGTGTCGCTCGTCACCTCCGACGCATGAACCGCGGCGGGAGCCCGTCTCAGTTGGCCCGAGTCGGCGCTGGCGGCCGCCGGCGCCGCTCCCGCGGTCACACCCGCCGGCGACGCACCCGCCACGGCGCCGGCATCGATGGCCGTGGCCTGCTGCGGCCGGAGTGCGTTGCCGGCCTTGATGAGGGCGACCTCCAGGCTGTACAGATCGTTCCGTCTCGAGAAGCGGTCGTGCTCGTCGTCGAGGGCGTGGATGAGGCGCACCAGGCGCTCCTGCTCGGCTGGGTCGACGAGCGCGCCAGCGGCGGCGGACGCGTCGCGACGCCTCTCGCCGCGCCGGCTTCCGGCCTTCGCGTCACCGCGCTCGTCGCCGAAAGCCGTCTCGCTGGTGCCGCCGAGAAGCTCGTGAAGCCGGTCGCGCAGCGTCCTGCCCAGCTGCTCGGCGATCGTGCGAGGCGCGTAGCCGGCCCGGTAGAGGTCGCCAGCCAGCGCCAACAGGCGCTCGAGGTCGAAGCCGAGCAGCGCGTCGGCCAGCGCGGCGAGGCGCTCGCGCGGCGGCAGTCCGAGGGCGTCCTCGGCGGCCGCCGCGGTGATGCGCGTGCCGGCGACCAGCAGGCGGTCGAGCAGCGACTCGGCGTCGCGCATCCCGCCGTCGGCCGCCCTGGCGACCAACGCCAACGCGTCAGGGTCGGCCTCGACCCCGGCCTCCTCGCACAGGCGGGTCAGCTTGCTGGCGATCTCGTCGTCGGTGAGGCGTCTGAACCGGAAGTGTTGACAGCGCGAGAGGATCGTCGCGGGCAGCTTCTCCGGCTCGGTGGTAGCGAGCACGAACACCAGGCCGGGCGGCGGCTCCTCCAAGGTCTTGAGCAGCGCGTTGGCGGCAGCCTTGCTCAGCATGTGCGCCTCGTCGAGGATCCAGACGCGCTTGCCGCCGCGGAGCGAGGCCAAGCCCACGCGCTCGCGCAGGTCGCGCACGTCCTCGACCGAGTTGTTCGAGGCGGCGTCGAGTTCGGCCACGTCGGGGTGGGAGCCGCTCTGCACCAACCGGCAGGACTCGCACTCGCCGCACGGCCGGCCGGCGGGGTCGGCGAACTCGCAATTGACCGCCATCGCCAGCAAGCGGGCCGTGGTCGTCTTGCCGACGCCACGGGGCCCGGAGAACAGGTAGGCGTGCCCGGTCCGCTCGCGCGTGACCGCGGCGGAAAGCACGTCCTTGACGTGTTCTTGCCCGACCACCTCGGCGAAGGTGATCGGTCTGGCGCGTTGGTAGAGGGCCGCCATCTAGGCGGTGATTGTACCACCGCGTCCCCCCGGCCCGGCCGTCGGCGACGACCGGCGGAAGCCCTCGAAACCGCGTCCTGCGCGAGAAATCCGTGGTCTGACAGCGGTTCGAACGGCGCCACGGCGGTGTACCATCGTGGCCATGTACGCCGCGTCCAGCGACAGACCTTTCGCCCAGGACCCCCTCATCGGCATGGCGCTTGGCGGTGGGGCGGCGAGGGGCATGGTCCACGTCGGGGCGCTCAAGGCGGTCGAGGCGTCCGGCGCCGGCCTCGGCGGTCTGGCCGGCACCAGCTACGGCGCGGTCATCGCGGCGCTCTACGCGCTCAGCGGCAGCGCACTGGAGCTCGAGAGGGTGGTGCGCTCTGCGGACATCGGAGAGCTGTGGCGCCAGGCCTTCGACCTCGGCCTCCACAAGGGCGCGATCATCCACGGGAAGCGGCTGGCCGACTGGCTCGACCGCAAGTTCTTCTTCGGGGCCAGCTTCGAGGACGTCGTCGTGCCGTTGGCGATCGCCTCGACCGATCTCACGACCGGTGGTCTCACCGTGCTGCGCTCCGGGAGGATCGCCGACGCGGTGCGAGCGAGCTGCGCGTTGCCTGGCCTGTTCGCGCCGGTGAAGCTGGGCGAGCGGGTGCTCATCGACGGCGGTCTGGTGGAGACCGTCCCGTTCAGGTCGTTGGACGGCCTGCCGGTCCAGACCAGGATCGGCGTCCACGCCGGCGTCGACGTCTCGCGCTCACGCTTCATCCTCGCCGTGCGACGCTTCGCGGCTTCCAGGCGAGGCCGCGACTTCTACCGCCGCGCCTCGCGCATCGAGCCCGAGGGGCCGTTCGGGCAGATGCTCAAGGGCGTGGCGATCTCGCTGCGGTCGTACAGCCGTCCCGTGCGCGCGCCCCGCGGCGCCTACCTGCTCTCCGCGGCGCCCGACATCGCCTGGTGGGACTTCCACAAGTCGCCGCAGGCGATCGCCGCCGGCGAACGCAGGATGCGTGACCTGCTGGAGGCCCTGCCCCGGCTCGCCGCTGAGCGTGAGACGGCGCCGACGCGCGGAGCGTTGCCGGCGTGAGCGAGCTGTTCCTGCCGCACGACTGGCTCGACGAAGGCTGGTGGCGCGCCTATCGTCGGTTGGCGGCCGCGCTCGCCGACCCCCCTGCGGCGGACGAGAGTGGCGCCACCGGCGCTCCTCCCACGCCGGGTCGGGAGGCCACGGCCCCGCAAGGCGTGACGGAGGCGCTCGCGGCGTACGCGGAGCTGTCGCGCGAGCTCGTCGCCGCCGCTCACGAGGACCTCGCTGCCGCCATCGCCGACGCCCTGGTGCGGGGCGAGGCGCCGTTCGCGGTCGCCGAGGGTGGTGAGGCCCCGAGCGGCGCGCGCAGGTTGCTGCACCGCGACCTCGAGAGCTTGTGCCGCGTGGCGCGAGCGGACCTGGCCGAAGCGGTGTCAGCGGTCTCGCGGCGCGACGTTGAGGCCCTGAGCGGGCTGGCCGCACCCAGCTCGTTCGAGCCGGTGCGAGAGCTGCGCGAGGCGTTGCTGAGCGACTCCCCAGGCGAGGTGACGAGCCGCTACCTCGACGGGCTACGGGAACACGGCGGCGGGCTGGCGTCGGTCAACGGGGCGCTGCGCTGGCGCGGTGGCGCCCTGCAGGCGGTGACGACGCCCGCCGCTGCCAGCTTCGACGACCTCATCGGACTCGACGATCAGCTGGCGCGGCTGCGGACGAACACGGAGTCGCTGGTGGCCGGACACGGGGCGCACAACGTCCTGCTCTACGGCCCCAGGGGCAGCGGCAAGTCGACGGCCGTGCGGGCGCTGCTCACCCACTACCAGGCCGCCGGGCTGCGCCTGGTCGAGCTCCCGCTGGAGGAGCTCACCGACCTCCCCGAGCTTCTGGAGAGACTGCGCGGCCGGCCGCAGGCGTTCGTGCTGTTCGTCGACGACCTGGCCTTCGAGGAGGGCGACACCAGCTACCGCCCACTGCGCACGCTGCTGGAGGGCGGCCTCGCCGGACGGCCCGAGAACGTCGCGCTGTACGCGACGAGCAACCGCAGGCACCTGCTGAAGGAGCGCTTCCGCGACCGCCCCGACCCGCTGGACGACGACGTGCACCGCTGGGACAGCCAGCACGAGAAGCTGGCGCTGGCCGACCGCTTCGGCCTGACGATCACCTTCCCCGACGCCGGGCAGCGGCGCTACCTCGAGGTCGTCCGCGGCCTCTACGAGCGGCAGCACGGGTCGGAGCGCGGCGGCAGGCGCGACGTCTTGGGTGGCGCGTCCCTCGAGGAGGCCGCCATACGCTTCGCCGAGTGGGGCAACGGCTACTCGGGCCGCACCGCCGCGCAGTTCATCGCGTCGCTCGCGTCGCGCGCTGCCGCGCAGGATGACGCGCCCGTCGCCGGCACGTAGGCCGACTCAACGACCGACCCCGTAGGTAGCCAGCGCGGCCGCCAAGGCGTAAGCCTGGCCGCGGTCGAGCTCTCCTGCGGGCGGCGCCGAGCCGTCCGCCAGGCCGGCCGCCGCCAACGCAGACCAACCTTCGCCCGGGCAGTCTCCGAGCGCGCAGGCGGCGGCGCGGGTGACGGTCTCGGCGACGGCGGCGTCGAGCGGGGCGCTGGCCTCGCCGCCCGCAGCCTCGAGGGCCACGTCGACCAAGGTCTGCCCGACGTCGTCGCGGAAGTGGAACCGGGTGGCGACGTTGCTCAGCAGGTAGGCGAACGACAGCACCGAGACTGGCCGGTCGAGGCGGGGGTCGTTCTCGTAGCCGGCCACGGTCAGCCCACGGGAGACGAGCGTGCGGAAGGCCTGGTAGGCGGAGTGGTCGTGGGGTCCGACGGCGGTGCGCGGCACGACGTCAGGGAGGTAGGCGCCACGGTCGGCGAGCCGCGCGCGGACGTCGCTGATGACCGCGGGGTCGGTGGCTGCGGTGCGGGCGCCGATGCCGCGCGCAGCGGCCTGGGCCGCCGCCACGCCGGCCGCCTCGGCCATGGCCATGCCGAACGGCACGACCCTGGCGCTCGCGAAGGCCACGGGGTCGTACCCTGCGCTGCGACCGACGATCCAGAGGTCGACGGGGCCGCCGTCCGGGACCATCATGCACAGCCGACCGCCGTAGATCTCGGGGACGCCGTAGACGAAGCCGGAGTCGTGCGGTGTGAAGGTCTGGGCGTCCAGCGGGTAGCCCCCGGCGGCCACGTCGAAGGGCGTGACGGCGTTGGAGAACACGTCGTCGGCGCTCAGCACGCACGCTGCGTGCAGGTGGCGGCTCTCCCTCACGTACAGCTCCTGTGCGGCGCCCGCATAGGAGGCCGCCGAGAAGCCGGGCACCGACTCCGCCAGGTAGGCGATTATCGCCGGCGCCTCGGCCACGGCCCGCTCACGACCGGCCGCGCGGCTCACGGGGTCAAGCGGGTCGAGGCCGTAGATCAGCAAGGCGTTGACCAGCACCGTGCCATCAGCCTGTCGCCCGAGGTTCAGGCCGCGCAGGCGAAGCCCGGGCTGGGACGGCTCGTAGGCCGCAGGCACCCCGCCGAAGTGGCCCCAGACGACGGTGTCCTTGGCCACGGCGTAACCGCGGCCACGCTCGACGACGCCGCGTGTGAGGGCCTCCCAGTCGACCCCGGCAACCCTGAAGACCAGCGTGTCGGCCATGCGCTGCTCGACGCCGAAGGCGCTCCAGCCGAGGTCGAAGCTGGCGCCGGCGGCGGCGGCCAGATCGGCGTCCGCCGTGCCGTCGATGACCTGCTCGGCGAGCAGTTGGGTCTTCTCTCCGTTAGCCGAGACGAACTCGACGCCCGTCACCTCGCCGGGCGCCACCACCAGCGGCCTCGCCCGTTCGACGCCCCCGTGCACGACCACGCCGGCCTCCTCGAGCAGCCTGCCGAAGGCCGCCTCGGCCCTCTCGACGTCGAAGGCCTCATCGCGACCGACCATGCGCCACCACCGGTCGAACAGCCCTAGCTGGTAATCGCGCGGCTGCGTCTTCAGGTCGAGGACGTTGAGCTCGCCGAGCACGAACAGGCCGCCCAAGCGCGCGTCGGGCGTGACCAAGGCGACCCGGGAGCCCTCCTCGGCGGCGGCCACCGCCGCCACGACCGCCTCCGGCTCGCTGCCGAAGACGACGACGTCGAACGACTCGGCGGCGGCGGCGCCTGAGGCGTCGGCGTGGAACGAGTGCGGGTTGGCGGGCGCGCGATCAGCAGCCTGCTGGGCCTGTCCGAGGCTGGCGAG
>CAZQVC010000015.1:0-37450 GCA_964596625.1 uncultured bacterium
TCGCGGCCGCAGCTCGGCCGCGGGGCGCTCAATCAGCCGTCAATCTTCTTCTTCGAGCCGTTCGTCGAGGTCGTGGGAGTCGTCGTCGAAGTCGTCGTCGAGGTCGTCCTCTAGATCATCTGCGAAGTCATCGTCCAGCTCGTCGTCCAGATCGTCTTCATCGAAGTCTTCTTCTTCGAGCTCGTCTAGATCGTCCCAGAGTTCATCGTCTTCGTCGTCTGTGTCTGCTGCGGCGTAGGCGCCGCCACGCCCGCGGTCGTCTGCCAGCTGGTCGGAAGGTCGGTAAGCGTCACCGTTCCTCCCAGGCAGCGCATCGGTTGCCGCCGACTCTTCTGTGTCGGCAGTGTCATCGATGACGCGCCGTCCGAGGTCGCTGAGAAGGAACTCCTCCGCGCTTACCTCCTTGCCAAGCTCCTCATCGAACCAGCTGTGAGCGTCAAGCACCGGGCCGTCATGGCTACGCTCCAGGTAGCCTCGCTCGATCAATCCCTCGACGGTCTCGAGCGGAATCTCGGCGACCTCGGCAACCGCCTCCTCGGACTCGTCGTAGGCGATCGACAGGATCACATGAGCGCTGGCCTCCTGGCCTGACTCACCGGGCCGCTCGATCACCAGGCTGTGACCCTCGTACAGCGTCCACAAGGCGTCCAGCTCCAGTTCCGACAGTGATCCGACGGGGTCGCTCGACATGACGTCCTCCTCAGCATGCCCGCACGGCCGCTGGGCGCTTGACCTGCGGGAGCGGGCGCGCGACTTCGCCTCAGCCTAACGGCAACGCGGCGTTGACACACCATGTGGGTTCGCGATATCTCAGAGCAGATGAAAACGCGTTCTCAAACGCCACGGCGTCTGCTGTTCCTGAGTGCGCTTGTCTGGTCCTCGCTGACGTGGACGCTTGCGCTGGCGGAATCGACCGACGACACGAAGGCGCAGCTTCAGGTCGTCGCTTCCGTGCATCCGTGGGCGGATGTGATCGCCCAGATCGGGGGTGAGCGCGTCACCGTCATGACCCTGTTACCCGCAGGCGCCTCACCGCACGCCTTCGAACCCTCACCGTCTCAGGCAGCCGCACTTTCACGAGCGGACCTGGTGGTGGTCAACGGCGGCCTAGACAGTTGGCTCGACCGACTCCTGCAAGCCGTCGCGCCGGGCGTGGCTCAACTGCGGTTGATGGACGTGGTTGCGTTCGCGCCGTTGCAAGAGGTCGGGCACGGCCATGGCGACGCGGCCGCACCGCCAGGCTCGAACCGAGGCGAGGGCCAGACGACGACCCCTATCGCCAACCCACATATCTGGCTTGACCCAAGCATCGTGATGAGTGCCGTTCCGCTGATGACGGACGAACTGTCTCGCTTGGACCCGGCGGGCGAACAGCTCTACAGGGACAACTCTGCGAAGCTTCTGGCGGATCTCGAATCGCTCGACGTGACCATCGCCGAGCTTCTCTCAGGACTCGCAACTGAACCTTTCGTGCCGTTTCACGACGCCTGGGCCTACTTCGCCGAGCGCTACGACCTCTACATCGCGGTCACCCTTGAGCCCTTCCCGGGCCGCGAGCCGAGCGCACGCTACGTAGCCGAAACCGTCATGCTCATTCGTCAGACAGGAGCATCGACGGTCTTCGCTGAGCGGCAGCTCAACGACCGCACCGCAGTCGTCGTCGCCGAATCGGCCGGGGTCGAAGTAGTGACGTTGGACCCGATCGGTGGCTCGCCGGGTCCGGTTCGCTATCAGGACCTGCTCTTGCAGAACGCTCGTACGATCTCAGATGCGTTGCGGCGGTGAACGGCACCCCGGCCAAGAGGCGTGGGAACCGTTTGAAGATTTGATAATGCTTAATTCGTCATAGCGCTCTCCCCCACTAGCCGCTACGCTCTTCGTGTGCCAGTCACCTCCCTCGAGCTCTCGGTCGCGAGCCGACTCCAACGGGTCAGCAGGCTTCAGGCGTTGCCCGAACCGGAACTTCGGCGGCACGCCGTGCGTGCAGCGAACGAACGCGACGCGGAAGCCTTGTGGGAACTCGTCGAAGCGCACCTGACGTTGCGAGGCGCAAGCGGGGTGTCTACCAGCCGCCACACGCTTCGGGCCTACAGGCGCGGCATCGACGAGCTACTGCTCATGTGGCAGGCAGAGAACCTGCTACGGCCCAGCAGGGATGCCGGCACGCTGTACGTGCAAAGGTTGCTTGCCGGCGACCGCGAACCCGTGCTGGCGCGCGAGACGACGAGAGGCAAGCGGGGTCGCAGCGTGAAAAGAGGCCCACTGTCACAGGCCACCGTGAGTCTGCGTGTCGCCGCGGCACGTGCGCTGTACGACGCCCTCGCCTGGGCGGGGGCGACCGAAGCGGACCCCTTCCGAGACGTGAGACTCGGTCGGCCTCAACAGGATAGGGGCCGAGTGAGCTCAGAAAGGGTTTACGCAGAGGACGAGGTGGGCCTCCTCCTGTCACACGCTCGCGACCTGCAGGAGCGCGCACTGGTCCTTCTCGGGTCCGATGCCGGCCTGCGCGTAAGCGAGATGGTCCGGCTGGAGTGGTCGGACGTCGACCTGCAGCACGCCGAACTGATCGTGCGGGGAGGCAAAGGGGGCAAGACCGCGTCTGTCATCATCTCGCCAAGGCTGCTCGAGGTCCTGGCGGCGTACAAGAGGCTTGGTGAAACGAGCGATCAAGCAGAAGTCAGGGATCACTCCACCGTCCTTGAACTCCGCACGCAGTACGGCGTTTACAACCGCCTTCGGCGCCTGTGCCTGCGGGCAGACGTAGACTTCAAGGGCGTTCACGCACTGCGGCACTCCTCCGGTACTCGGCTCTACCGGCAGACCGGCGACCTAGGCCTGGTGCAAGATCATCTCAGGCACGCCACTCTCGACATGGCCAGAAGGTACGCACGCTCCGACAAACGCCGTCTCCGCAGCAGCCTCGAAGGATGGGAGTGATAGTGACGATTCCGGAGCCAGCACCGCTTAGTGGCGTGTTCACGATCATGCCGACGCCGTTTTCCGGCGATGGACGCGTCGATATCCCCAGCTTGGAGCGACTCACCGAGTTCCTGATCGATCGCGGCGTCGACGGACTGACGGTCCTCGGTTACCTAGGTGAGGCGCACAAGCTGAGCGAACGTGAGCAGGACGCCGTGGTCGCGGCCGTCGCAAGAGCCGCCGCCGAGCGGGTCCCGGTATACGCGGGCGCCAGTACGGGCGGCGTGGGGTTGGGGGTCGAACGCGGGCTGCGCTTCCTAGAACTCGGGGCGAGCGGCCTGATGGTCGCGCCCATGTCTCCGGATAGCGGTGCGATCCTTGCTCAGTACAACGCGCTCGACAAGGCGATGCAAGTCGCTCGACCGGCTGCGCCGATCATCGTTCACGACTATCCGGCAGCGACCGGGGTAA
This sequence comes from uncultured bacterium, assembly GCA_964596625.1. Taxonomy (GTDB): domain Bacteria; phylum Deinococcota; class Deinococci; order Deinococcales; family Trueperaceae; genus DASRWD01. The sequence goes on from CAZQVC010000015.1 coordinate 3,391, forward strand.
GGCTCACTGCCAAGCAGATCGCCTTGCTGCACCGTGAGGTGCGCTCCGTGACCACTGTCAAACTCGAAGACCCGCCCACGGGGCCAAAGATCACTGCGCTTCGAGGACTCGGCAGCGAGATCTCGATCCTCGGGGGACTGGGTGGCCTCTACCTCATAGAAGAGCTCGCTCGCGGCGCCGACGGCATCATGACGGGCCTCTCCTTCCCCGAGCTGCTGGTGCAGGTGGCCGACGGCTATCGAAGAGGTGATGCTGCCGCCACGAGTGCGAGGAAGGCGTTCTATGACGCGGCAGCCTTACTTCGCTTCGAGTTCCAACCGGGGATCGGGTTGGCGATACGCAAGGAGATCTATCGCCGAAGGGGTGCCATCGCCAACGCATACGTCAGGCCACCTGGCGCTCAGCTCGACGACGCCTTGGCCGACGAACTCGATCAGGTCCTCGATCACGTGAAGCTCCAGATGTGAACGCACGGCCGATGCTCGGTCCGCGAACGTCGCGACCCGACTGAGCATCGGTCGTCAGATCATGCGAGTGGTGCGGTCAAGCTTCGGTTCAGTACCTTCCCCAAGCGCGCGATGCCGGAGCGGATCACGTCTGGCGAAGCGTGGGTGAAGTTGAGCCGGAGGGTGTTCTCACCTCCGCCGTTCGGGTGGAACGGCGCACCTGGGACGAAGGCCACCTTCTCCTGCTCGATCGCGACGGGCAGTAGCGGTGCCGCATCGATTCCATGTGGAAGCTCTACCCAGACGAACATCCCACCGCTGGGTCGGGTGAAACGGACATCCGATGAAAAGCTGGCCGCCAGCGAACTCAGCATCGCTTCCGCACGCTCTCGGTAAGCCTGACGAAGCCGGTCGAGGTGTGAAGCCATCTCACCAGAGCGCAAGATTTCGAGCGCGACGTACTGCGACAGCGTGGAGGTGTGCAGGTCGCCGGACTGCTTCAGCTGAGTCAATCGCGCGATGACCGTCTTGGGTCCGGCGATCCAACCAAGGCGCAGACCTGGCGCCAAGGTCTTGGAGAACGTGCCGATGGCCAAAGTCAGCTCAGGCAGGAGGGAACGTATGGTCGGCCCCGCGGGCTGGTCGAAGTACAGCTCTCCGTACGGATCGTCCTCTACGACCGGTACGCCTAGCTCAGCTAGAACCCGGGAAACGGCCACACGGCGCTCGACGCTCATCGTGCGCCCGGTCGGGTTCTGGAACGTCGGCAACAGGTACAGGAGCTTCGCATCCCTCACGGAGGGGGCGTCGAAGGCCTCCGCCCTGGCCCCATCATCGTCCATGCTTATCGGCGCGAAGCGCGCCTGGTGGAGCCGGAAGGCCTGCAGACCGCCAAGGTAGCTCGGGTTCTCCGCTCCCACCAGGTCTCCTGGATCCACCAGGAGCTTGGCGATGAGGTCGAGTGCCTGCTGTGAACCCGTAGTGATCATGACCATGTCGGGCGTGAGCCGCTCCGGTCTCGCCAACCCGGCGGCTTCAGCCGCTGCAGCCTCACGGTCGCTTATCGACTCGCAGAGGAGCTGGCGCAGTGCGAGCACACCGTCAGTAGCGCCGTACTGAAGCGCCGTCGCACCATGCTCCGTCAGGACCTTGTCGGTAGCTACGCGGATGGCGTCTAGCGGGAACAGCTCGGGCGCCGGCAGGCCTCCGGCGAACGAGGTCACGTCCGGCCTGGTAGCGACCTTGAGGATCTCGCGAATGGCTGACGATGTAACGCCTTTGGTTCTCACAGCGAGGCGACGTTCGAAGGCTGCCGGCATGTGCGGATGCTAAATCACATGCCCGAAGTGCGCAACGCGCCGAAGTCAGCGGTTAACCTCAGTAGTTGTGATGGACAGAGGGAGATGGCGCCGGTCGGAACGCAGTGCTGCGTCGCTAAGCGTGGAGCCGTGGTCGGTGACGGAGACAACCCCTGACGCCAAGGAGAACGCCGCAAGGGAGTCGTTGTTCTCGCTCGGCAACGGTTACCTCGGGATCCGTGGCACGTTCGAGGAGGGTGCGCCTCCGGCGTTCGAGACGATCCAAGGCACCTACCTCAACGGGTTCCACGAGCGTGGGGAGATCGTCTATCCCGAAGACGCGTACGGCTTCGCTCGAGTACGACAGACCATGCTCAACGTGATCGACGGTACGTCCCTCGCCATTACCCTTGACGGCGAGCCCGTATCCCTCAGCGGTGAGGTGACAGAGTACTCCCGTAAGCTCGACTTGCGCGCTGGCACCTTGGAGCGCAGTTACGTATGGCGCGGTGGCTCCGGCAAGCGCGCTCGCCTCAATTTCCTACGCGTGGTCTCGTTCGCCAGCGCCCCTCGTGCCGCCCAGCGCCTGATCGTCGAGCCTCTCGACGGTCCCATGGAGTTGACCGTCACCCACACCCTCGACGGACGCGTCGAGAACCGCGTCGAACGCGGTGACCCCCGAGTCGGCTCGGCGCTGACCGGCCAGATCCTCGAGCCGCTGTCGCACGTTGCGAACGAGGAAGTTCTGCTGCTGCACATGCGTGCACCCAAGAGCGCGATGGAGATCGTCTGCGCGGCAGCGCACGAGTTCTCCCCCAGCGCTGCAACCCGCGAAGTCCGCGCGATGCCGCTCACGATAAGCGCGAGGTTCGACTCCCGCATCGAGGAAGCCGCAAGCCTGGAGATCCGACTCATCTATCTCGATGATCGCAAGGCCCCGACCGACGACCTGGCAGAGACTGCCCTGCGTGAGCTCGCCGCTTTCGGCGACTCCGGTGGAGTCTCCGCTCTGCTCGAGGAACAGCGGGCCTGGCTCGGCGAGTTCTGGGATCGGGCCGACGTCGAGGTGGTGGGCGACGACGCTGTCCAGCAGTCTTTGCGCTTCAGCCTCTTCCACCTGCTCCAAGGCAGTGGCCGAGACGGCACCACCAACATCGCCTCGAAGGCCCTGACCGGAGAAGGTTACGAGGGACATACGTTCTGGGACAGCGAGATCTACGTAGTTCCCGTGTTCGCGCATGCGTTCCCCGCAGTAGCACGCTCGTTGCTCCAGTACCGCATAGCGCTGCTGCCGTCCGCACGTGAGCGAGCCATCGAGCTTCGGCGGTCGGGTGCGTTGTTCCCGTGGAGGACGATCGCCGGCCCGGAAGCCTCCGCGTACTACCCGGCGGGGACCGCTCAGATCCACATCAACGCCGACATCGTGTGGGCCTTCAGCCACTACCTCGAGGTCACGGGCGACCTCGACCTGATGTGGGAAGGCGGCGCAGAGGTCGTTTTCGAGTGCGCACGGTTCTTCAGCCACTACGGCACCCTGGGTGACGACGGCCGCTTCCACCTCCACACCGTCACGGGGCCGGACGAGTACACGGCGCTGGTCGACGACAACTACTTCACCAACAAGATGGTCAAGCACACTCTGGCGTTCGCAGTCGACCTCGCTGCGACCTTGCGAGCCGACGATGCCGCCGCCTTCACAGCGCTCGCCGCGAAGCTCGACTTGACGCCACGCGAACTCGAAGACTTCGCGGCCAAGGCCGACGTCATCCACCTCGCAGTGGACGAGGTTCGAGCGATCACACCGCAGGATTCGAGTTTCCTCACCAAGCCGGAGTGGCCGTGGGCGGAGGTGCCGGCCGAGCGCTACCCGCTGCTACTCAGCTACCATCCACTCGACATCTATCGACACCAAGTGCTCAAGCAGGCAGATGTCCTGCTCGCGCACTACCTCCGGCCGGACGATGTACCGCGGTGGCGGTTGCGCCGCGACGCCGAGTACTACGCGGCCCGGACCACTCACGACTCCTCGTTGTCGGCTTGTGCTCACGCGATCGTGGCCGCGGAGTTGAACCTGCTCGACACCGCGCTGGCGTTCTTCGACGCGACGGCGAGGACCGACCTCGACGATTTGCAGGGCAACGGCGATCACGGCGTCCACGTCGCCGCGATGGGAGGCTCGTGGTTGACGATCGCTCACGGGTTCGCGGGCATGCGACCCGTACCTGATGGACTCTCGTTCCGTCCTCGCCTTCCGCTGCGCTGGGAGCGGCTGCGGTTCCGCACGGGCTGGCGTGGCCGCGTCGTAGAGGTCGACATCGACCACGACCGCACGACTTACCGTCTGAAGTCCGGGGAACCTATGCAGATCGCCCACAGAGGTCAGCGCGGCGAGCTGCGCCGTGACCTACCCCTCACCCTGTCGACACGGCCCCGGCTTCGAGGGGTCGTCTTCGACCTCGACGGCGTGCTGACTGATAGCGCAGAACTGCATTTCAGGGCTTGGAAGGCACTGGCAGACGAGCTCGAGCTGCCGTTCGACCGCGACATCAACGAACGCCTCCGGGGAATAGACCGTATGGCCTCACTCGAGATCATCCTCGAGGGCGCAAGCACGAGCTACTCATCCAGCGAGAAGGAGTCGTTGGCAGCGCGAAAGAACGCGACTTACCGGGCGCTGATCGCCGAGGTCACGCCCTCCGACCTCTTGCCGGGTGTCCCTCGTCTTCTCGACGAGTTGCGTGCCGCCGGATTGCCGCTGGCTCTCGCATCGGCGAGCCGAAATGCCCCTTCCCTACTGGAGCGCCTGGGGCTCTCGGGACACTTCGAAGCCGTCATCGATCCCGCCAGTTTGGAGCGCGGAAAGCCAGACCCGGAGATCTTCGAACGCGCAGCGGCCGCACTCGGCCTGGCGACCGACGAGTGCGTAGGCGTAGAGGACGCCGAAGCGGGGATCGCTGCGATCCTGGGAGCTGGCATGGCGGCCGTGGGGATCGGCCCTACTGACCGGCTAGGCGGGGCGCACCTTGTGGTCCCCCGAACCGACGAGCTGCGCCTGGAGGATCTGGAGGCTGCCCATCGAGCGGCTACGGGTGCCTACTAGCTTGCGCTTACTGGCACCCCTTGTACCCACGCTCCGCGAGTAGGGACTGGTAACCCGTGTTACCGACCACGTGCACGACCGACGACCCCTTGCGCTTATACCGACCGGTATGTACGATTGCAGCATGAGCGACAAGACGAGCGACAGGGCGGCGCCTGGCGCGGCCGAACGCCTACTGGACACGGCCTCCCGGCTTTTCTACACGCGCGGAGTGTCGAATGTCGGGATCAACGAGATCATTGCGCGGGCCGGGGTAGCCCGCATGACGCTGTACCATCACTTCCCGTCGAAGGACGCGCTCATCAAGGCCGTTCTAGAGAGACGACGCGAGGAGCGCGACGCCTGGTTGGCTCGCGCCGACGATCTGGCGAGCGACCCGATCGAGAGGATTCTCGCCGTCTTCGACCTGTTCCTGGAATGGGCTAAGACCCCTGACTTCCGTGGCTGCCCACTGGTGGCGGCGACCTACGAGCTCGGTGGTCAGTTGAACGCCGCGAGGCCCTACGCTCAGGCTCACCACGACGTCACGTGGAGGTACTTGAGCGAGCAGGCACGCGCAGCCGACCTCGTCGACCCCGAGACTCTGGCCACGCAGCTCCACATGCTCCTAGAGGGCGCCGCGGTGCTCACGCTCATAAGAGGCAATAGCGAGGCGGCCGCGCTCGCGAAGGGCGCGGCCGCCTCACTTATCGTGGGGGCGAGAGACGATTAGGCCCCGCCAATCAGGCTCCGACCGCCTCGGCCGCCTCGGCGACCTGATGTTCGGCGACCTGTTGGCCGACCGCCTCGGCGTTGATCGTGAACTTGACCTCTTCCCCGACCAGGAGAGCGCCGGCCTCTAGCACCTGGTTCCACGTCAACCCCCACTTGGTGCGGTCGACCTTGCCGGCCGCTTCACCAGCGATGCGCGGGTTACCCCAAGGATCCGTGACGGGTCCGCGAACCTCGGCTTCGAAGGTCACCGGATTGGTGGTCCCTCGGATGGTGAGATCGCCGCTGATCGCCAGGTCGTCACCCGTATTGGTGATCGACGTGGACTCGAAGACGATCTTGGGATGGTGCTCCGCATCGAAGAAGTCGCCGGAACGCAAATGTCCGTCCCTGTCGGCTGAGCCAGTGTTGATCGAGGCCACGTCGATCTCCGCACGAACAGCGGTTGGTACGCCCGCCTCGTCCGTCTGCACGTCGATGTCGAACTCTTCGAAGCTTCCGCGCACCGTGGCAAGCCCCATGTGCCTCACGGAAAACGAGATGCTGCTATGGCTCGGATCGAGCTTCCAGTTCATGGTTTCACTCTCCTGTCTGGGTTTCCGGAGCCAGGGACGCCGACCAATTGGGTCGCGGTGACCCGGATAGCTAGAGGGTAATCTAGAGCACTCTAATTTGTCAAGCACTATGCCTTGCCAAGTGCTGTGCTATCCTGCCCGCATGGAAGACGAGGCGTTCTGCCCAGTGCACGCATCGATCGACTTACTACAGGAGAAGTGGGTGTTGCACATTATCCGCTCGCTCTTGGCGGGTCCCCTTGGCTTCAATGCGCTGAGTAGGGACGTGGGCGGCGTGAACACGACCACGCTGTCTCACCGCCTCGAGCACCTCGAGCGACTCGGCATCGTTGACAAGCAGATCGAGTCGACCATGCCGCCCAAGACCCGCTACGAGTTGACGCAAGCCGGTTACGAGCTACAAGCCGTGATCAGGTCAATTGACGAATGGGCGAGGCGTCACATCAGGCTCGAACAAAATGAGACCGGCCACGACACCGTGGTCGTGGCCCAGGTCCTGGAACCGACGGCCTGACGCCGCCTGTCTAGCTTTCGATCGTAGTTACTTCTCGACGCGCTCCTTGAGTCCCTTGCCGGTCTTGAAAGCGGCGTAGGTCCTCTTCGGGATGGTGATCGTTTCGCCCGTACCGGGGTTGACGCCCTTGCGCGCAGCCCGCTGACGGGTCTCGAAGGTGCCGAAGCCCGTGATCTGGACCTTGCGGCCAGCGTCCAGTTCAATGGCGATGATGCCTTGGCCGTCTTCGGTCGAGAAGATCGCGTTGACGACTTCCGCCGCCTTCGCCCGCGAGAGACCGGTCTTGTTGGCAAGCTTGTCAGCTAGTTCAGTTTTGTTCATGCCCACGTTCTAACACGCGGCCAACCACTATTCCAAGGGTTTTTCACTTCGGAAGGCCCGCTGTGGACGGCCAAACCACCAGAATGACAAGGGAGCGAGAGCGACCCGCCTCACGCGCTGGCGACAATGGGAGAGGAGGGCGTCGTCTCGGCGTCGATGGGAGTGTCCTCGGACGGGATCGCACCGAGTTGGATTCGACACCCCCTCCTCTCTCCACCGATGCTAGCGAGCGCTGTCTCGCGTGACTGCGAACTTTCTCCGGCCACAATTCGACGGCGGCAAAGCAACGTGTCGCCGAAAGACGGGGCTCCTCCGGCTCAGATCACGTCACAGACGTACGCATCGGCCGCCTCTAGCAACGCTCCTGGCACTAACGCGTAGTCTCCTCTACTGCCATCCAGCACTCCGGCCTCCTTGAGGTCGCCCATGACGCGAGTTGCCGTCACCCTCGCACAACCGGCCAGCAGTGCGACGTCGTCGTGCGTCAGGCTGAACGGCAGGTGGCGCCAAGCGCCTGGATCCGAGCCCGTGGTCGAACCGTTCACGTTCTCGCCGAGCCGTGTTGCCAGGCGCGCCAGGATCCTGCAGATGCGCGCACCCATCGGAAGGCCGAGGTCGTCCGCCAGCTCCCTGCTTCGCACGAGTTGTCTGACCAGCGCTGAAGCAAGCTGCTGCCGACTCGCGCGCCTGCGCAGTACCCGCGCTAGATCTAGTTCGACGACGATGGCGCCGCCTTCGGCGGCCACCACGGATTCAGCGTGCTCTGCTGACTCGAGCGCTGCCGCGCCCACGACGTCGCCGGGGCCAACGATGTCGATGAGCCGTTCGCGACCGTCCACGAGCGCGACGCTTACGCGAAGGATGCCCTCGACCACGAGGTAAGGACCGCTGGCGTTCCTGCCTTCCGCGTACAGCACGTCGCCACCCTCCAGCCGATGTTCCGCGACGGCCGGCAACAGATCTTTGAGCTCTTCTGAGCGCCTCATGTCCGATCTGAGCGCGTGTTCTGCCGCGCCGAAACGAACGGCGTCTTGTGCCTGCATCATGCTGGAAGCCTCCCACGAAGTTCGTCCCGCACTACCGGATCGGCGGCGAGGATCATGTCCCTGGCGTGATCGACCTGACCCCACGTGTTCCACAGCAAGATCCCCTTGAGGACCTGTCCATCCAAGTAGTAGACGACCGCCTCTTCACCGGGCTTGTGCCAGACCACCAGCGTGTCGAGCCGCGAGTCCAGCTGACCGACGGCCTCGTAACCGTTGTCGAACAGGTCCGAGTAGAAGAACGGGAAGTGCGTGTAGGCTTCCGGCTCCACTCGGTTAGATTTCCCCTCTGCCTCAGACCGACCGGAGAGCGCCGAGTACACCATCTCGCGGCCTGCGTGCGCACCCATGCTCACGGCGTTGTCCTCGTGTTCGATGCGGCCCCGAGAGAACGGTCGTGGCCAAGGGAACGAGGCGGCGTCGCCGGCGGCATAGACACCGAGGTCGGGATCGACGACCTGGGGACTGCCCTCCGGCAGATCCCGTCTAGCGCGTAGGTGTTCGTCTACTACGATGCCGTCGTCCACGAAGAGACCCGCCTTGTGGGCGAGCTCGGTGTTGGGCGTGGCGCCGACGCCAACGACGACCAGGTCGAATCGCTCCTCCGTGCCGTCGCTGAGGGCGATGACGACACTGTCCCGCTCGATCTCCGCGGCCGCGACGCTCGTCGAACTGTGCACGCGCACGCCCCGCTGCCGATAATCGGCGGTGACGATCTCCGCCAGCTCTGCGGGGAACCGCAGGGCCGAGATGGCCTCCTCCTGGAACGCCATGTGGACCTCGGTGCCCACGCGACTCAGACCTGCGGCCACTTCGGAGCCGATGAACCCACCGCCCACGACGAGGGCTCGGCGACCGGGTCCGCTTCTCGCCTTGGCTTCCCGGAAATCGGAGAGGCTGCGGTACGGCAATACCGGGCCGCCCGGTGGTAGTGGCGGGAGGGTTCGCGGCGAGGCGCCGGTCGCCAACAGTAGTCGTTGGTAGCTCACGCTCCTGCCGCTCGTTAGTTGAAGCTCCCTGGCGTCGACGTTCAGCGCGACCACCGGATCCCCCAGCACCAGATCTGCGCCCCGTTCCCCGGTGCCGAGGCCTATCTTCGCCAGGTCATCGCCGTTCCACAGGCCCTTCGACAAGGGCGGACGCCGATAGGGCGCGTCGGCCTCCGCGCTTACCAGCAGCAGGCTGCCGGTTGGATCGGCCCTGCGTACGCTCTTGGCTGCGGCGTCGGCGGCCATGCCGCCTCCCACGATGACGTAGCGGTAGTCCATATTCGCTCCTGAACCACGCTATCACCGAATAAGAAGTTTTGTAAGTGTTTTATGTCAGAAGTCCACCGCGACTGATCTGTGGACGATACGGGCGACAGCGCTCAGCGTGTCCCGGAGATGTAGCTCTGTAGCTGCTCGATCAAGAACTCCTGCTCGGCCATCACGGCCTTGACCACGTCGCCGATAGAGATTACCCCTATCTGGCGGCCATCCTCGAGCACCGGTAGATGCCGAACCCGGTGGTCGGTCATCAGCCTCATGCAGTCGGAAAGGTTCTGCTCCGGGCCTACCGTTACCAACCCGTCCGACATCACGGCCCGCACCGCTAGGTCCCGGGACGCGTGCCCGTGCAGGATCACCTTCCTGGCGTAGTCTCTCTCCGAGAACATGCCGACCGGTTCACCACGCTCGACGACCACCAAGGAGCCGACGTTCTTCTCCGCCATCTGCTGCAACGCCTCGAAGACCGTTGCATCCGGGCTTATCGACCACACCGCGAAGCCCTTCTCCTGCAGTAGCTGCCGAACAGTGCGCCTTACCTGCATGCGGCCACCTCCGTGACGAGCTTGCGGCATTCTAGGCGACGATCGCGTCATGCCCGGCACCAGGAACATCGCACTGGGACAATGGGATCCGAGGCCGAGATGACTCAGCTATGCTGTCCGTGGAAGTGGGCCAAACCGCCATACGAGAGCTCCATGCAAAGCAGACAGCCAAGGACGACTTGGCGCTTCCAGTCTATTGCGATCCGACCAGGGTGCCTCGCGACCTCCGTTCAGCCGAAGAGCTGTTACGCGGCGGCTACAAGGCGCTCGGCCCCGTCGTCGCGTGGCTGGAGATTGGCCCCGGCGAGGTCGGTTCGCTGAACGACACCCCATCGATGGCCGGCGGATCATCGTCCCCGATCACCGAACGAGTGGCCCTTCACAGCACGAGCGAGGCCAGGCGCCTCAAGGGCTACACCTGGAGCTGGCCACAACGCTCCACGCCAAGGGGCAGTGTGCAGCGACCCGCCGATCGAGGGGGTTCGAGCGGCTCGGGGCCTACGGCGTCCGCTTCCGGTCGCCGACGCAGTGGGCCAGTGGGCCACACACCGTTGGTCACGAGGTCGAGGCGTCGACCGACGCTGAGGGTGGACCCCGACCGCTGGATCAACGAGCTCTTCAAAGAGGGGTTCGTGGTCATCGACACCGAGACCACGGGCTTGAGTGCACGTGACGAGATCATAGAGATCGCCGTCGTAGGCGCGGACGGTAGCGTGCTCTTCGAGAGCCTGGTCAGACCCAGGAGCGGCCGCGTGCCGGCCGCCTCGACCCGGATTCACGGGCTTACGTTCAGCGACGTCGCGCGCGCGCCCACGTGGCCGGAGGTGGTCGACCGACTCCACTCCGTTGTCGCCGGCCACCGAGTCTTCGCCTGGAACGCCGGCTTCGATGAGCGCCTCAGCGTCCAGTCCAGCCGGGCTTGGGCCTTGCCTCATCCGTTGCCCGGATTCGAGTGCGCGATGCGCGCCTACGCCGCATGCCGCGGTATCGGAAGCGGTTCCATGCGCTTGGAGCGCGCCGCATCCGTCGAGGGAGTCCTGCGGTCGGGCCAGGCACACCGCAGTGCGGATGACGCTCGCTTGACGTTGGCGGTCCTCAACTGTCTCCGGCGCTCCCCTGCAGCGGCATGAGCGAAACGGGCGCGGGACGCAAGATCGTCCACGTTGACATGGACGCGTTCTACGCCGCGGTCGAGCAACGCGACAGACCCGAGCTGGCCGGTCTCCCCGTCGTGGTTGGCGGACGTGGGCCGAGAGCAGTGGTCGTCGCAGCCAGCTACCCGGCGAGAGCGTTCGGGGTGCACTCGGCCCTCCCCATGGCACGAGCCCTCAGACTGTGTCCCGAGCTCGTCATCGTCCCTCCGCGTTTCGATGTCTACCGGGCGGTATCACGCCAGATCCGCGAGATCTTCTTCCGCTACACCGATCTCGTAGAACCGCTCGCCTTGGACGAGGCCTACCTCGACGTAACTGAGCCCAAGTGCGGACCCAAGTCCGCGACCCTCACCGCCAAATCGATCAAGGCGGAGATCCTCCGTGAGACCGGCTTGACCGCCTCGGCCGGAGTGGCGGCAGGCAAGTTCCTCGCCAAGATCGCATCTGGACTCGAGAAACCCGATGGACTGACGGTCATAACTCCCCAACGGGCCCAGGCGTTCCTCGACGCGCTACCGGTCGAGAAGTTCTTCGGGGTGGGCCCGCGCACTGCGCAGCGCCTGCGCAAGATGGGGATAGAACTGGGCCGTGACCTCAAGGCCGTCGGGAGGGAGCGGCTCGAAGCCGAGCTAGGCAAGGCCGGCGCCTCACTCCACGCCATGGCCAGCGGCATCGACGACCGACCGGTCGACCCCAATCGTCCGCGCAAGTCGATCAGCTCGGAGACCACCTTCGACATCGACCTGGAGCTTCGCGAACACCTCGAGCCGTGGCTCGAGAGGTTGTGCGAAGACGTTGCGAAGTCCATGGAGCAGAAGGAGCTGTGCGCCGGCACGGTCACGGTCAAGCTCCGCTTCTCTGACTTCCGGACCGTCACCCGCAGTCACTCTCCTGGAGCCTACGTTCACTCGGCCGAAGACATCGTGAGGTTGGCGCGCGCCTTGACCTTCGAGAGCGACCGTCCTGCCTTGCCGGTCCGGCTTCTCGGCGTGACGGTCAGCCAACTGGAGCCGTACGCCCGCTCGGGTGAGCAGCCGCGCTTGGCCTTCGCCTGAGGCCGCGCGCTCGATCCTACGAAGGCTGCCACGCCTCTTCGCCCTGCCACCTTCGTTTGACGTCGCACCGGTTCGAGTTCAGACGGCGGCACGCTCCTTGACGCGCCTCAGCTCCTTTTCGTCGGTGAGGTCGAGACGAAGCGGCGTCACAGAGACGTAACCGTTCTCGATCGCCCAGCGATCGGTGCCCTCTTCGATGCGGTCGCGAGGTTCCTCGGAGAACCAGTAGTGCTTGCGGCCCATGGGATCCTCGCCGGGAATCACGAAACCCTCGTAATGACGCACCGATTGACGCGTCCAATGCAGTCCCTTCGGTTCGTCAGGGAAGTTGACGTTGAGAAGCAGCGGCGCGTGCTCACTCCTCATGATGCCGATCACCTCGCGGATGTACGGGTAGAGGGCATCGTAGTCGGTCGGTTCGTCGTTGTAGCGAGCGCTGAAAGCAACGGCCGGTATCTGCAGGAAGGCGGCCTGTTTGGCGGCCGCCACGGTGCCAGAGTGCCAGACGTTGTGTCCTAGGTTATGCCCGAGGTTGATCCCGGTTAGCACCAGATCGACCTCATCCCAATGATGGGTCCCTAGCGCCACGCAGTCAGCGGGCGTGCCGTCGACCCGATAGGCCTCGATGCCGTCGATCGGGGTCTTGGTGTAGTGAAGGGGCCGGCGGACGGTGATGGCGTGGCTCATGGCGGACTGCTCCACGTCTGGCGCCACCACCCGCACCTGACCGAACTCGCTTGCCACCGTTGCCAGGGCGCGGATGCCAGGACTGAACACTCCGTCGTCGTTGCTGACCAGGATTCTCATCGCGAATGCTCCAAATCGTCGTCAAGAAGGGGCGCGTACCCGCCGTACCGCAGCAGGGTGGCGCGAGGAGGGTCCGTCATCATAGCGCCGAGAGCCACATCCGGCGCTCCTACCGAAGCGACCGCCACTCGGCAGAAGCCGGGTCGTCACCGTTTACGGCTTCGAATCGTGCAATGATTGGCCAGATGTCGGCCCCAAGATCGCCGACGCCCGGCGACACCCGTCCCTCTACTTCGATCCGCATCCACGGGCCTGGACCTGACATCGCTGCCACGCGTTCGTTCAGGGCCAACCCGATGCGTCGATACCTGCTCACCATGGCGGTGAGCATGCTGCTGCCCATGATCGCCCTGGCCTGGCTGCTCGGCAGCTTCGTCGTGGTGCGCATCACCGAGCACATCGCCCAGGCGGGCAGCGCCGAGATCGCAGCCAACGTAGCGGCCGTGCTCAGGCAGAGCGGCTTGGGTATGGAGTCGGCCGGCGACAGCGTCATCGTGCGCGACGGCGTGACAGGATCCCTCGACCGGTGGCGCTACTTCACCACGATCGTGGAGCGCAATCCGAACACGGTCGGGGTGCTGGTGTACGACGCCGATGCTGCCGTTGCCTACTCGAGCGACAGGAGCGAGGTGGGGACGGCGCCGGAGATGGACCCCGCGCTCAAGACCGCCCTCTCAGGGCAACGAGCGACCAGGGTGTCGAGCTCGTTGTTCGCCGACCCGGGTAGCACCTACGCCGTGCTCGTACCGTTGGTAAACGGCCAGGGGGGTCTCGAAGGCATCGTCGAGGTGAAGCACGACATCGGGCCGCTGCGCCAGGACATCGTGCTCGCGCGCTGGCTGATTACCCTCGGGATCACGGCCTCTTCGCTGGCGATGCTCGGCATGACCGTCTTCCTCACGACGCGGCTTGCCAGACGGTCCTATATCGACCCGGTAACCGGCCTGCCGAACTCCAGTTATCTCGACTCTGCCTCCCGTATCGTCCTCAAGCGCAACGCCAAGCGAGGCAAGGGCGCCGCCGTCGTGCTGCTCGACGTCGATCGCTTCAAGCTGGTCAACGACACCCTCGGCCGACTACAGGGCGACCGCATGTTGCGCGATCTGGCCGATCGGCTTCGCGACGTGGTCCGAAGCGGTGATTACGTCGCCCGTCTCGGCGGCGACGAGTTCGCCGTCCTGCTTTCGGGAGCCGACGAAGCCACCACCCATGCCGCGATTGAGCGAGTGGTCGAAGCGGTGATGCGACCCTTCGAAGCTGGAGGCCGAGACATCCGGTTGGAGGCCAGCGCGGGCGTCGCGCTGTTCCCCCGCGACGGCGTCGACCTCGACTCGTTGCTGCAGCGGGCTGAGATGGCGATGTACCGCGCCAAGGAGCTACGCTTGCCCGTAAGCTACTACCTTCACGATAGCGACCCCGGCAAACGGCACAGCCTCTATCTGGAGTCCGATCTGCGAGCGGCCCTCGAGCGTGATGAACTCCAGCTCGTGTACCAACCCGTGTGTCATCTCCAAACGGGCGAGATCGTCGGCGTGGAGTCTCTCATGCGCTGGAATCACCCGGTGCGTGGCGTGGTCTCGCCGGCGCTGTTCATCCCCGTCGCCGAGGAGTCGGGTTTCATCAACCGGCTCGACATGTGGGCCCTCAAGACGGCCACGCGGCAACTGGCGGAGTGGACAAGGCTCGGAGCACCGGTCTGGGTGAGCGTCAACCTCTCGGCTCAGTCGGTCTCCGACGCCACTCTGCCGGAACAGGTCGCAGAGTTGCTGCAACAGACGGGCGCCCCGGCCGAGCGGCTGGTTTTAGAGATCACCGAGCGGAGCGCCCTGTACGACATCGAGTCCTCCGCCGGCATCCTCGAGCGTGTCCGGGAGACCGGCGTGAGGATCGCCCTCGACGACTTCGGTCGTGGCTACTCTTCGCTCGGCACGCTCGACAACCTGCCCATAACCTTCCTCAAGCTCGACGCCGGCTTCACGCGTGGGATCGGCGTCGCGCCGAAGGACGAGCACTTGATCAGGGCCATCAACATCTTCGCCAAGGGCATGGGCATACCCTTCGTCATCGAGGGGATCGAGACCGATGGGCAACGCCGCTGGTTGGTCGATGAAGGTGTGCGGTTCGGCCAGGGCTACCTCTTCGCCCGTCCAGTTGCGGCATCGGAGGTGGTTCTGCCTTCGTCGAGCGGCGCAAGAGCGGGCTTGCCTGGCAGTGGGTCGGTGGCTTCACGAGGCATCAGCGAGCCAAACTGAGGGCTGTATCGCCGTTTCACTGGGACATCACGTGCGCGGGTTAGAAAGAGATGGTGGCACTGGGGCACAGTCCTCGGGGCCGTGCAAGCCTGGAGGTGCACTATGACAGCTCGTATTACGGTGCCCGTTGCGACGGGCAGAGGCCGACTGTCACGGTTGGTCGATATGTTTGGTCGTCTTTTTATCGCCATCGTGTTCGCAGGGTCCATCGCTCTGGCCCAAGATCTCCCAAGCAACGCTCAAGAGGCGCTGCAACGCGGTGAGGCCGCCGTCGCCGAAGCGCTCTCGACCTACGAGGCGCAGTACCCCGATCGCCCGCTGTGGCGTCAGGCGTTCGCGGAAGGGCGCACGGCCATCGAGCTGGCGCCAGGACATCCAGAGCCGCTGAGGTTCCTGGCACGCGCCTACAGCCTCGCTAACTGGTACGGGCCGGCGGTGGAGCAGTGGGCGGCCTTCCTCGCGGCGGGCGGCACCTTCCGTGAGGACGACGGCGAGCTGTTCGCCAAGGTGGGCAACCATTACGCCTTCTCGGCTTACCAGGCGGGTAACAAGGAGCTCGCGGCGGAGCGCTACGCAGAGGTCGCACGACTGCAGCCGGAGAACGTCGAAGCGCACCGCTGGCTGGGCCGTATCGCACTCGAGGTCGGAATGCCCGAGCAGGCGGTTGCCGCCTGGCGCACCGTCCTCGAGCTGGAACCGACGGCGGAAGGCGCCGAGTACTTCCTCGAACTGGCTCAAGCGCAGGCCCGGTGGGGCATCCAGGCCGCTAACGCCTTCTACGAGGGAATCGCTGCTTACGAGGCGGGCGACCTGACGACGGCTCGCAACCGCTTCGCCACGGCTTCTGCCAGGAACGCCCAGTACGCAGCGGCGTGGGCTTGGCTCGGCCGCGTGCACTTCGAGCAGGAGCAGTACGCCGATGCCAACGCGGCCTATGCGCGGGCGCTAGCTATCGAACCCGACAACTCCAACTATCAGTGGTTCGCCAGGGAATCAGAGCGGCTGATGTCGCAAGCATCGGGGCCTTCAACGCCGGACCAGGAAGGCGAACCCGCAACCGACGAGTCCACCGAAAGTGACGACTGACTGCTGACCGGCCGCTAGTAAGGTCAGCCTGAACTGAAGAAGAGTCAGCGCGCAGCGTGGCACCTATTCGTCGCCACGCTGCTTCTCACATCAACTACTGGCGCGAGTTCAATGCTTGCCTTCGAGCCAGTTCGGCCCGATACCGGCGTCCACCTTCAGAGGCACGCGCAGGGCAATGGCATTGCTCATCGTGTCAACCGTCAGGTCTCTGACCTCTTCGGCCCGGTCGAGCGGCGTCTCGAGCACAAGCTCGTCGTGCACCTGGATCAGCAGCTTCGCGCCGGTGCGCTCGCGCTCGAGACGCTCATGTAGGTTGATCATCGCGACCTTGATCAGGTCGGCCGCACTACCTTGAATGACCGTGTTGATCGCCAAGCGCTCACCGAGGTTGCGCAAACTCCGGTTCCGCGAGCGGATCTCGTCGATGGCCCGGCGGCGGCCCATGATCGTCGTGACGTAGCCCAGGTCTTCCGCTTCGGCCACGCAGGCGCGCAGGAATCGCTCCAGCCCCGTGTAGCGCTCCTTGTAGGCGCTGATGAAGTTGGCGGCTTCCGACTGTGGGATACGCAGCGTCCGCGCTAGCCCGAACGCCGTCTGGCCGTAGATGATCCCGAAGTTGACGGTCTTGGCCACCCTCCGCTGATCGGCAGTGACGTCCTCCAGAGGCACCCCGAAGACCTGAGAGGCGACGTAGGCGTGGATGTCGAGTCCCTCGTTGAAGGCCTTGGTGAGCTCAGCGTCGTCGCTGAAGTGAGCCAACATGCGCAACTCGACCTGGGAGTAGTCGGCCGTGAGCAGAGCGCTCTCGGCGTCGCGTGAGCGGAACGCTCGCCTGATCTCCCGTCCAGCCTCGGTGCGGATCGGGATGTTCTGGATGTTCGGTTCACTCGACGACAGGCGCCCGGTCGCTGCTCCCGTCTGGTGGAACGAGGCATGGAGTCGACCGGTTGTCGGGCTCAAGTAGGAGGGTAGCGGCTGTAGGTAGGTGCCGAGCAGCTTGTTGAGCTCGCGGTACTCCAGGAGTATCGGAAGCAGGGGATGATCTGTCTCGGCCGCCAGCGTCTCGAGCACCTCAGCGTCGGTGGAGCGGCTGGTCTTCGTGGTCTTGACCACGCGCATGCCCAGCTTATCGAAGAGAACTTCACCCAACTGCTTAGGCGAATCGGGATTGAACTCCACGCCGGCAGCCTCTACGGCCTGACGTCTGAGGTCCTCGAGGCGCTTGGCCATCACCTGGCCGTACTCGTTGAGCATGCCGGCGTCGAGGCTCACCCCCTCACGCTCCATGTCGGCGAGGACGCGTACCAGCGGCATCTCCACGGTCGTGAACAGCTTCCTCAGGCCTTGGCCCCTGCCGGTCGCGTGGGCGTTGCCGGCGGGGTCTGGTCCCGGGACCGGCTCCGCATCGATGCCCTTCTCCAGCCGCTCGTAGAGTCGCCAGGTGATGTCGGCGTCCTCGGCCGCGTAGGCCGCGATGGCCTCGAGGGGCACCTGCAGCATGCTCAGCTGCTCCTTGCCCTTCCCGATCAGGTCGGTGATAGGCGTCGTACGGAAGCCGAGCAGGTCCTGTGCGAGGTCATCCATGTTGTACGTGCGCCGGCCTGGGTTGAGGAGCGAGGCGGCGACCATCGTGTCGAACAAGGGACCTCTGAGCTCGATCCCCGCCCTTCTCAGCGTGATGATGTCGTACTTGAGGTTCTGCCCGACCTTCAAGGTTCGCTCGTTCTCGAGAATGGGCTTGAGCCGCGCCGCCACCACGTCGGGGTCGAGCACTTCACCGTGTTCTCCCCTTACCGGGATGTACCAACCGGTTCCGGCCTGCCAACTGAAGACGTACCCGACGATGTCAGCATCGACCGCCCTCAGTGCCGTGGTCTCGGTGTCCAAGGCGAAGGCCGACTGTTCCTCCAGCTTCTCGATGAAGGCGTCGAGCGACGCTTCGGTGTTGACTACGCGGTAGTCGGTCTCGAGATCGGACTCTGCCACGTCCGAAGGTGTCTCTCGCGCCGCCGCTGCCACACCGTTGCCGGGTCTCACGTCGCCGTTCAGTTCGTCAAGCTGTTCGAGGAAGGTCCTGAAGCCTAGCTCCTCGAAGATCGCTCGCAACTCCTCCCTATTGGGGGTCGGCGTCACGCAGTCTTCCAAGGCGAAGTCGATCGGAGTCTCACGATCGAGCGTCACAAGGCTTCTAGTGAGGGCCATGTGCTCGGCGTGGGCGGCCAGGTTCTCACGCAGTTTCGGCGTCAGTTCGTCGAGGTGGAGCATCACCGCATCCGCGGATCCGTAGTTGGCGATCAGCTTGGCAGCGGTCTTGACGCCTACACCCTTGGCCCCTGGGATGTTGTCGGTGCTATCGCCGGTAAGGGTCTGGATCTCGACCGCCTGCTCCGGCGTGTAACCCTTGCTCTCGATGAGGCCCTCTACGTCGAGAAGTTCACCGCTCGATGGATCCCACAGCTTGACCTTCGGACTCAAGATCTGGTGAAGATCCTTGTCCTTACTGCCGATCCGCAGTTCGACGTCCTCGTCTTCCAGTTTCGTCGCGATCGTGGCGATGATGTCGTCAGCCTCGTAGCCTTCCAGTTCGTAAACCATCAGGCCCATGGCTTCGACGATCTGCCTTATCCGCTTGAACTGCGCATGTAGGTCTTCCGGGGCCGCGTCGCGGTTCGCCTTGTAGTCCTCGAACCAGCCCTTGCGCTTGGTAGTGGCGTCGCTCACGTCGAAGGCGACGGCCACGTAATCGGGCTTGATGTTGCGCAGAAGGTTCAGCAGCAGCTGCGTGAAGACGTAGACCGCCTTGACCGGCTCGCCGGACGGCGACGTCAGGTCACGGAACGGTGCGTAATAGGCCCGGAACAGTTGGGCATGTCCATCGATGAGGTAGAAGGTCTTCAACTCAGCGCCTCGGGTGGCGAGTGTAACAGTCAAAGGCGAGAATGTTCGGCAGGAGGACCACGTGGACTACGAGAAACTGGGGGAGTTCTACCTGGGCCGTGAGGTCGAGGAGGACTCGATGGCGGTCCAGGACACGCCACTGCTCTACGACGCCAGCGATCTGACGACACATGCGGTGATCGTCGGCATGACCGGCAGCGGCAAGACCGGCCTCGGCGTAGCTCTCATCGAGGAGGCGGCCCTCGATGGCGTCCCGGTTCTGGCCATCGACCCCAAGGGAGACCTCGGTAACCTCGCGCTGACGTTCCCGGGCCTCCGACCCGAGGAGTTCGAGCCCTGGCTAGACCCGCGCGATGCGGAGAAGGCCGAGGTAGACCTTTCTGTCTACGCTGAGATGAAGGCCGAGGAGTGGCGTGCTGGACTCGAATCCTGGGACCAGGACGCGGGTCGAATCGAGCGCCTGCGGGCTTCGGCCACCGTTACCGTTTACACGCCGGGCTCCTCCGCCGGAAGGCCGATCTCGATCCTCCGGTCCTTCGCCGCTCCGACAGCGACGGTCCTCGCCGATGGCGACCTGCTGGCTGAACGCCTCGCTACGACTGCTACCGGACTGTTGACCCTGCTGGGTCTCGCTGCCGACCCCTTGAGCCCGGAGCACATCTTGTTGGCGAGCATCCTCGAGCATCACTGGCGTCAGGGTCTGGACATCACGCTCGAGGAGCTGATCCACGCGGTTCAGCGACCGCCGTTCAAGACGCTGGGCGTCATGGCGCTCGACACGGTGTACCCAGCCAAGGAGCGCCTCAAGCTTGCCATGGCCATCAACGCCTTGATCGCCGCACCGGGATTCTCCGTGTGGACCGAGGGACAGCCTCTTGACATCCAGGATCTCCTCTACGAGGAGAGCGGTAAGCCACGCATCGCGGTCATCGCCATCAATCACCTCAGCGATGCCGAGCGGACGTTCTTCCTGAGCCTCCTGCTGTCCGAGGTCGTCGCCTGGACCCGAAGCCAGACCGGCACGGGCAGTCTTAGGGCGCTGATGTACATCGACGAGCTCTTCGGATTCCTCCCGCCGGTAGCCGAACCTCCGACCAAGCGACCGCTCCTGACGCTGTTGAAGCAAGCGAGGGCCTTCGGCGTGGGGCTAGCCCTCTCCACCCAGAACCCCGTCGATCTCGACTACAAGGCGCTGTCAAACGCCGGCACCTGGTTCATCGGCCGTCTCCAGACCGAGCGCGACGTCGCGCGCCTGATCGACGGACTGCGCTCGGCCAGAGGCGACGTGGACCCGTCGGAGATCTCGACGTTGATTGGCCGCTTGCCGAAACGCACCTTCCTGCTTCACAGCGTGCACCAGCGAGCCGCGGTCGTCTTCCAGACGCGGTGGGTGATGTCCTACCTGGCCGGTCCACTGTCGCGGGAGCAGATCCGCCGGCTTAGCCGACCGGTCACGCCGGAAGCCGCCGAACTCGCGGGAGACGCATTCTCCTCAGGTAATGGCGCAAGTGGAGCCCACGGGCCCCACGCCGGCACCAACGGGCCCCCCACCGGCACGGTAGAGCGGAGCTCTTCCCACGACCGACCTTTCCTACCACCGCACGTCGAGCAGGTATTCATCGGAGGGGACAGCGGCGGCGAGTCCTCAGGCGAGAACGCGAGTGGCGCAGGCGCTTCTCGCGAGGCGGTCCCGACCGGCTGTTACTTCCCATACCTTCTGGCCGTGGCGGACGTTCATTACAGCTCGAAGACACACGGCATCGACCATAGCCGCAGGGTCGCACGCCTCGTCGAGCCCGTTGAGGGTACGGTGCCCGTCGATTGGGCCTTGGGTGAGTCGACGGTTCTGGACCTTGGCGAGCTAAGCACGGAACCGATCGAAGGGGTCGGATTCGGGGCGCTTCCCGAACTCCGCTGGCACGAGTCTGACCTCAAGGGTTGGTTCGCCGATTTCAACCGCTGGCTGCGTACCGACGGGGCTCTACAGCTGATGACGGCCAAAGCCTACAAGCTCACGTCGGATCCGGACGAATCTGAGCGAGACTTCCGGCTGCGGTGCGCACAGGCGGCGCGGGAGGCTCGTGACGACCAGAAGGCGAAGCTGCTCAACCGGTTCGGACCGAAGCTCGACGCCTTGCACAGACGCGTCCTACGCGAGGAGCAGGCGGTGGACCGCGAACGTCAGCAGCTCCAGCATCGGGCGGTCGACACCGTGGGCACCCTCGTCGGCGCGCTGTTCGGCTCTCGGCGCCGATCGACCGCCTTCTCGAGCACGATCCGCAAGGCGTCGCTGGGCTCGAAGGAACTAGGCGACGTTCAGCGGGCGCAGGAGCGTCTCGCGCAGGCGGAGCGCGAACGACTGGAGTTGGAATCACAGCTGCAGTCCGAGCTAGCCGCGCTCGAGGAGATCTCCGTGCATCCGGAAGAGATCGAGCTGGAACAAGTGGCCATCAGGCCCGTAAGTCGGGATGTCGTGCTCCGCTTCGGCGGAGTGGCCTGGGTGCTGCATCGCCAGGTGAACGGCCGCTGGGTGCCTGACTCGACCGTTCGCTCGGCGAACTAGGAGGGGCCGCCGGGTCCCGGCGTCTCCGGTATCGCCTCGAACGCTTCGGGAGCAGGCAGCCCACGCCAGTTCCATTCGCCGTCACGACGCGGCGGCCAGATGACGGCTGTGGCCCTGCCGGCGATCGCCATCGCCTGGATCGGGCCGAAGTAGCGCGAGTCCTCGCTGCCACCCGAGGAGCGGTTGTCCCCCATGACGAAGTACATGCCATCCGGGACGACCAGATCTAGGACAACAGGCTCGCCTTCGACCACGTCGTCTGGAACCGCGATGTTTGAGACCACGTTGCCGTAGAACAGCTGCACTCGCGGGTCCTGTACGGGAACGGCCTCGGCGCGGAAGTCGCTCAGCGGCAGACGGGGCAGGGAGTTGCCGCCCATCGACGTCTGGAACGACGTCACGAAGGCCGTCACGCGGCCGTCTTCGACGATGACCTTCGGGAAGTCGACGGGCGCAACGTCGACGGTGCCAGCATCGGTTATGAAGCCCTGATCGACCGGGTGATCGTTGACGTATACCTGCCCGTCCTGGATGCGCAGTTGGTCCCCCGGCTGCGCCATCACCCTCTTGATGTAGAAGCTTCGCCTGCCGGTCTCGAGAGCCGTCGGGGCGTTGGCCGGCTCTCGCAAGACGACAACCGCGCCTCGCTCGTACTCTCCGAGAACGCCCATCCTCCTCAACCAGGTGTCGTACTTGGGGATGAAGACCCGGTCCCCCGTCAGGAGGGAGCGCAGGAGGTTCCCCCTTCCCTGACCGCCATCGAGGTTGGGTTCCATCGAGGTGCCCACGACCCCCACGGTGGTGAAGACGAACGTCACCACGAGGTAGGCGATGGCCAGCGCCTCGGCGTACCCCCTCAGTTCTCGCCATAGGCGGCGTTGCCAAGTGTCGGCCTGGTCTGCTCTCGGGGCCGCACGCCGGTCGCTTCGCGCCGCCTTCCGCGGCGAGCTTGTGTCGGGCATCGCCGCACAGAGTAACTCGCGAGCGCAAGGTGAACCGTGTAACTGCCCGCGCCGGATCAGATGCCTTAATATTTAAGGCATGACGCGCGGAGCAGACGGGAGGCCGGCTGACAGGCCGCTATCGCATCGCGGCCGAGGCGCCAGGTCAAACACGGCCAACCGCTTCGCGGAGCTCGACGTGGAGCTAGACTTCGAAGAGCTCACGGACGACGACCTCAGAGTCAAGACGCGCTACCTTCAGGACACGTCACGGTCCGCCGTCGCGACCAACAACAGTCCCGATATCGGCTTCGACGTGAGCGTCAACCCGTACCGAGGCTGCGAGCACGGGTGCAGCTACTGTTACGCCCGCCCCACCCATGAGTACCTCGGCTTCTCGGCCGGTCTCGACTTCGAGCGCGTGATCGTCGTCAAGAGCAACGCCGCGAAGTTGCTGGAGAAGCGACTGAGTTCTCGCGGCTGGAAGCCTCAGGTCTTGGCGATGTCCGGTGTGACGGATCCATACCAACCCGTCGAGAGAAAGTTGCTCGTCACGCGTTCCGTACTCGAGGTCCTCGCCGCGTTCAAGAACCCGGTCGGTTTGATCACCAAGAACGCGCTGGTTCGACGAGATCTCGACGTACTCGCTGAGATGGCTCAGTGGAACGGGGTGAGCGTCACGCTCTCAATCACGACGCTCGACGAACGACTACGCTCGCGATTGGAGCCACGGACCAGTACCATCGCCAACCGGCTCGAGGCGATCACCAAACTGGCCGAAGCCGGCGTTCCAGTCGGCGTCAACGTCGCGCCGATCATCCCGGGTCTGACCGACCACGAAGTGCCCGCCATCTTGGCGGCCGCTGGCTCCGCGGGCGCCAAGTACGCCTCGTACACCGTCCTTCGCCTTCCTGGCGCCGTGGCCACTGTCTTCGGCGACTGGCTGGAAGCCAACTACCCGGGGCGCAAGGACAAGGTTCTCAACCGCGTGAAGGAGGCACACCACGGCCAGCTCGCCGACAGCAACTTCGGCACGCGGATGAAGGGCACGGGCCAACATGCGGAGCAGATAAGGGAGCTCTTTCACCTCGCCCGCAAGCGTCTGGGGTTCGCGGAAGAACGGCCACGATTGGAGACCGAGGCCTTCAGGGTCCCAGGCTCGGTGGACCAACCTTCCCTGTTCGGGCCCGAAGCCTGAGTCGCGTGGGGGCGTTGCGCTGCAGAGTACGCTGATGGGCGTGCGCACACGATCTTGCGGCTCCATGGCCCTGGCCTTACTCGTCCTGGCGACGGCGCTTTGGGGCACGGCCGTGGCCCAGCACCCGTTGACCACCCCGAACTACTACGCGTTCCAGCTACCGGTACTGGAAGTAGGGAGCCCGTTGCACGGCGCGCTCGAGCAGGGCGACGGCCAGAACTTCAAGGACGGCAGTCGACTCGACCTCTATGCGCTGAACGCAGTGCAAGGCGAGTCGTACCTGATCACGGTCACCACGGCCGACTTCGCCGCGACGCTCAGCGTGTTCGACCCAGGAGGCACGCTCGTCGCCTTCAACGACTACGGAGAGTGGTACGCGGAGACCAGCACGACGTTCCAGGCGACGGAGGACGGACGCCACCTGATAGTGGTCAGCGGTTGGTCGGAGTTCGATCTGGGATCGTACTCTGTGACCCTGGCCGACTCGTCGCGAAGATCCGAGTCGACTACCGCCGTGACCCTGCCGGCTCAGCTCACCTCGACGATCACGCTCGACATGGCGCCAGCGCCGGGCGGTTACGGCGGTGGTGCCGAGCACTTCAGTTTCCACGTCGACGAGCGGCTGCTCCTTCTTGCCACCATGAGCTCTGCCGAGTTGGACTCGGTCCTCACACTCTTCGATGAGCGGGGGGAGCGGATCGCCGGCAACGATGATCACGACGGTTCGACTGACGCGCAACTGGTTGCGCTCCTCGAGCCGGGCGACTACGTCATCACGGCGAGCGCGTACTTTGCCGGGGAGTCCGGGGAGTACACGCTGCGACTACAGCCCTACTTCGAACGCTGAAGTAGGCCTGAGCGTGAGCGAGTCACCGCAAGCCGGTCTCTTCAGCGGCAATGCCAATGAGCCGCTCGCGGCTCGCATGCGCCCGCGAACGCTCGACGAGTTCATCGGTCAAGATCGCATCGTCGGCCCGGGTCGGCTGCTGAGGCGCGCGATCCAGGCCGATCAACTCAGCTCGGTGATCTTCTACGGACCTCCCGGAACCGGTAAGACGACGCTGGCCAGGGTCATTGCCAACACGACCAGAGCCCAGTTCACAGCGCTCAACGCCGTGCTTGCAGGTGTGAAAGACATCAGATCCGCTGTCAGCGCGGCTCAGGAGCAACGTCACGCCGGTCGGCGCACGATCCTCTTCGTCGACGAAGTGCACCGTTTCAACAAGGCTCAACAGGACGCCCTACTGCCTTGGGTCGAGAACGGCACCGTAATCCTGATCGGAGCAACGACGGAGAACCCGTACTTCGAGGTCAACAAGGCTCTGGTCAGCCGCAGCAGGGTCTTCGAGCTGACGCCGTTGACCGAGTCTGATCTGCGAGCGGTCGCCGCTCAGGCGCTGGCCGACGAAGAGCGCGGTTACGGCTCTCTCGACGTGGTGCTGCACGAAGATGCCCTCGATCACCTGGTGAACGTCTCGAACGGCGACGCACGCGCGCTGCTGAACGCACTCGAGCTCGCGGTCGACACTACCGCCCCGGATGCGGACGGGCAGATCGTCGTGACCCGCGAGGTTGCTGAAGAGTCGATTCAACGGCGAGCCGTGCTCTACGACAAGGAAGGCGACGCGCACTTCGACACCATCAGCGCCTTCATCAAGAGTGTCAGGGGCTCGGATCCCGACGCCGCACTGTACTGGCTCGCGAAGATGGTCTATGCCGGCGAGGATCCCCGCTACATCTTCCGACGGTTGTTGATACTCGCCAGCGAGGACGTCGGTCTTG
Source organism: uncultured bacterium (assembly GCA_964596625.1). Taxonomy (GTDB): domain Bacteria; phylum Deinococcota; class Deinococci; order Deinococcales; family Trueperaceae; genus DASRWD01. Next base: position 28,948 of record CAZQVC010000015.1, read on the forward strand.
CCGAGCCCAACGCGCTAACCGCAACCACAGCGGCGGCGCAGGCGTTCGACTACGTCGGTCTACCAGAGGGCCGCTTCCATCTCGCCCAGGCCACTCTCTACCTGGCGACTGCACCGAAGAGCAACAGCACCCTCGGTTTCTTCGACGCGTTGGCTGCCGTCGAGCGAGAACGCGAGGCGGAGGTGCCGGACCATCTGAAGGATGCCAACCGTGACGCAGAAGGGCTGGGGCACGGTCAGGGTTACGCCTATCCTCACGCCTATCAGGACCATTGGGTGGCTCAGCAGTACTTACCGGAAGCGCTGCAAGGGAAGCTCTTCTACCAACCGAGTGACGTCGGCTTCGAGGCTTCGATCGCGACGGAGGTCACCAGGCGACGCGAAGCTCAGGTGGCGGCAATGCTCGAGGCCGAGACGGGGGTCGACGACAGCCGACCTGCGTTCCTGAGCCCTCGACCGCGGCATGAACGCGCGGTCGACCGCTGGTTGGAACGCACGGTCTCCTCCACTGGCGCCCGTCTGGCGAAGGTACGTGAAGCGATGTTCGAGCTCGCCCGTCCCGCGGGACACGCCAATATCCTCGATCTCGACGCCGGTAGCGGCCTGCTCACCTGGGAGGCTCTGCGGCGCGCCCCGACTGGCCAGACCTGGGCGATTGTGCGGGACGCCAGGACAGAGGCGTCGCTGCGTGAACAGGCTGAATCGTTACCACGACTTCACCGACCTGTGGTCGTAGCGGCGCGCCTCGAAGATCTGTTGGACAAGATCACGGCGGAGCACAGCAAGCAGGAGAGGGCCGGACGTGACACGGCCCCTGCCGACATCGACCTGGAGTCGACCAGCGCCACCGTGTCGGCCGGCGGCGTCGCGCTGCGGTTCGACGCGGTCTTGGGCCGTGGCGTGCTCGAGCGTCTGACTGCCGAGCTAAGAGCTCGCGAGAGCAAAGAGAGTGCCGACGCCGACGATCGCGCGCGGACGCTCGACTCCCTCACGTCCTTGCTCAGCCAAGTCGGTGCCCTGCTCGCGGACGAAGGCGTGCTGGTACTGGCAGAGCCGTCTTTCAGAGCGACACAGCGTCTTTACGACCTCGTCGACCTCGAACAGCTGCGCGATTCAGGAGACCTGGCTCAGCGATTGATCTCTGCAGAGGATCGGATCTACCAGGCCGTGGACGCCATCGACGGCGAACACTTGGTCGAGGCTGCCGGTCGGGCAGGGCTGACCGCCGTGCGTCTAGCGACCAGGGAGCTCACCAGCCGAGAGACGTTGGCACCCGCCACGGTAGCGCGCTGGTTCGAGGCCGGCGACGGCAACCGGCCCAGCTACGCCGACCACCTGTTGCGATCGCTGTCGCCCGGTGAGGTCGACAAGATCCGTAGCGTCTACTTCGAGCAGCTTGCTGGCGCCACCGTGAAGTGGACCACGACCTACTCGCTGATAACCGCAAGCGCTCCAAGAGGGTGAAGCGACATGCCGATGCGCGCGCCGAGCGTGCCCCGAGAGTCGGTCGATACTTCTCTCGGGCCTGATGACCCTTCTGGTATGCTCCCTGCATCCTGACCATCAGGGGGGAGGCGGGCGGCATTCCGCCCGAGTGATCGGGGGAAGTTGGCGGTGAAACCGGGTCGGAGTCGGTCGCTGACGTTGCGCTATGCCGCATTGGCCGGCCTCTTGGAGCTGGCCATCGCACTGCCGATGCCCGTGCTCGTCCTCCACATGACCGGACGCGGGCTCGACCTCGCGCTCATCGGCTTAGCGTTCACCGTACGTGCGCTCCTCGTCGTGGCCCTCGAGCTGCCTACCGGCGGTCTCGCCGATGCGATCGGCCGGCGCCCCATCGCGTTGGCCTCGCAGCTGTTCACGCTGGCTTCCTTCGTTCTGCTTCTGTTCGTGACCGGTCCGTTCACGGCTCTCGCCTATGCCTTGCTGCAGGGTATCGGCTCCGCCCTGCACTCGGGCGCGCTGGACGCGTGGTACGTCGACGAGCTGAACCGCATCGACGCGGCAGCCCCGCTGCAAGCTCACCTGGCATCGGTCGACCTGGCGCAAGCCGCGGGGATGCTGATCGGGTCCGCCATCGGGGGTCTCCTTCCCAGCTTGACCGCGGGCCTCGAGCTTCCCTGGCCCCTTTCCGGTTTCGGGATCTCGCTCTTCGCTGGCGTGGTCCTCAGGCTGGTAGTTTGGTTCGCGACCGCCGCACTGGTTCGTGAGCCCAATCGAGCGAGCGCCACGTGGTGGACGCTGCGGCAAGGCGTGCGTGAGACCCCGGCGATCCTGGCCGACGCCTTGCGCTTGTCGCGGTCCATCCCGACAGTGCGCTGGTTGCTCCTGGCGGCGGGCGCCGGTGGACTGGCGATGGTGAGCGTCGAGACGTTCTGGCAGCCCATCGGAGCGAGCGTGTTCGGTGCCGAGGCAGCCGACAGTCGACCCTTCGCCGCACTCGCGACCCTCAGCGGCGTGGCCGTGCTCGTGGGAAGCCTGACGGTGTTGCGTTGGGGACAGCGCTTCCCCGGAGGCAGCGCCGCTTTGGCCGGGGTGAGCCTCCTCACGCGCGGCGGTGCCCTGCTCGTCCTGGCCAACTCCGTGTCGGGCACAGGCATCGGTGTCGGACTGACGATCGCGTACTTCGCGCTCGCGACCAACAACGTGCCGCACGACACGTTGTTACACCAAGCTGTTCCGACCGCACGCCGCTCGTCGATGTTGAGCGTGCACTCGCTCGTCTTCTACCTCGGCATCGCCATCGCTTCTGGACCGCTCGGCTGGCTGGCCTCGGTCGCAGGTCCGCGTGCTGCTTTACATATCGCAGGGCTCGTGACGATTCTCGCCTGTATCGCCTATGCCTTCATCGGACGACTACAGGCGTCCGTCGAGCCCCTGCCGGCCGCCTACGACCCGGTGGCGGAACATCCTGCAGACTCCCGACTCGCGGACGCGCTACTGCGCGAGGGTTCCAGCGATTGACCGCCGCGGGAGATCACCCTTACGAAGGGCGCGACGCAGCCTTGTCTGCGGAGCTCGAGGAGCGACTCGACCTGGCGCTTCAGGCGTTCGCGCTCAAGGATGTCGACAGGGCGGGCTGGGTCCTTCGCGGCATACGCGATCCGGAATCGGTCGCAGCTCATAGTTGGGGTACGGCACTCCTATGCCTGCTGTTCGCCGAGGAGGCCGGAGTCGACGCCCATAGAGCCGTCTCGATCGCGTTGGTCCACGACCTCGCGGAGGCGGTCACGGGCGACCTCGTGGCCCGAGCGGATCCTGCCGACCGCGACGTGAGCGAAGGCGCCAAGGCCGCGCAGGAGGCCGCGGCCATAGCCGCGCTGCTGCCAACCGCCGCACACGAGCTCGCCGCCATCCGTCGGCTATGGCAGGACTACGAGGACCGCATGGACCCGGCAGCGGTATTCGTACGCGACATGAACCTCATCGACATGTGCCTTCAAGCCAGCATCTACGAACGTGATCAGCGTTACGACAGTACGCACCTTGTTCCGTCGCGGGGAGGCTTCGAACACCTCGACGAGTTCTTCGCCAGCGCCGAGCAACGGCTCGAGGGGCAAGTGGCCAAGCGGCTCTTCGGTATGGCACACGCACGCTATCTTCGAACGAGGCCGGGTAGCGGCAGCTAGGGCTCGCGCGAACCTGATCGTTGAGCGAGTTGGAGCACAGGTTCATGGCAGAATACAGGTGTAAGAAATCCGACATGCGCTCGCTGGAATGATCGACGCGATGCCTGGCTCCGTTCCTTTCTATCTCTCTGCCCAACTGAAGTCCGGTCTCAACGAGATCCGTGAACTTGCACTGCAAAAGGGTCTGGAACAGGTATTCCAGATCGAACTCTTCGCCATCGAACGCGACGTGACAGAGGCGCTCGCAAACGACGACATCGAGGCGGCTGGCCGAGCTCAGCAGCGACTGCGGGCGCTGGAAGCACAGATGAGAGCCACGCCGGACAAGAACGACGGCCTCCTGCTGCGCTGACTAACGTGGCACAACGCAGGCGCCGACCTGGCCGATCGCTGCCCGGCCGCCGGGGCTACCATGGCTCTCGTGGAGATCTTGATCCTGCCAACTGCCGACGCTGCAGAGCGCCTTGCCGCGCGACTCGTAGCCGATCGAATAGCGGCTCGTCCTGAACTGGTACTGGGTTGCGCCACCGGGAAGACCATGGAAGGGATCTACGACCGGCTGGTGGAGATCCACCGAGCTGAACAGCTCGACTTCTCCGGCGTGAGGACCTTCAACTTAGACGAATACGTGGGCCTTCGGCCCACCGACGAGCGCTCGTACCACTACTACATGCGGCAGCGCCTGTTCGACCGGGTCAACCTCTTGGAGGCCAACACGCATCTGCCGAACGGAGCCGCTCCGGACCTCGTTGAGGAGGCGCTGGCGTACGAAGCGCTCATCAAGGTAGCCGGCGGTATCGACGTCCAGCTTCTGGGACTCGGCACCACCGGTCATATCGGCTTCAACGAGCCCCTCTCCGCGCTGATGTCGCGGACCCGTCAGAAGGCCTTGACCGAGACCACGCGCAAGCAGAATGCCGCGATGTTCGGAGGAGATCCCGACGCGGTGCCATCCCGTGCGCTGACCATGGGAGTTGGCACGATCCTGGAAGCTAGGGAGATCTTCATGGTCGCTACCGGCTCACACAAAGCCGAGATCCTCGCGACCGCGACGGAGGGGCCCATAACGTCGATGGTCAGCGCCACAGCTCTACAACTTCATCCTCACTGCGTGGTGATCGTCGACGAGGACGCTGCACACAGGCTCCAGGGGCGAGAGTACTACCGCTGGCAGTTCAACAACGAACCGGAGTGGGACCGCTACCGCTGAAGATCGCAGGCCGGCTCAGTCGCGTGCAACGCCCTCGGCCGCCAGCTTGAGAAGAAGCTCGGAAGCCTCGTACATATCGCGAACCACCGCGTCGGGGCGACAACTGTGCTCGTCCGCCTCCGGATGGTAGGAGGCGTGCGGCGAGGCCGTTAGTGAACCACGGATGACGCCGAGTATCGCGGGATCCCCCGCACGCTCCAATGGGTCGAGGCTCGCGAGACCGGTTGGCAAGCGGCTCGATACCCAAACCGTGAAGATCCCAGCCTGCCTGGCCCCCAGCACGTCGTGAACCAAGGTGTCCCCGACGAACACGTCAAGCGGTCCAGCAGCGGCGAAGATGCGCGGGTCGGGCTTGGCGTGACCCACCCTCTCGGGCGTTACGACCTCGTCGAAGTGGGGCAGCAGGCCGAGGGCAGCCAACACCGGCTCCTGATAGGCGGCGTAGCCGTTGCTTATGACTACCAGGCGATGGCCCGCCGACTCCAGCCCGGTCAGAAGCTCCGAGGCGCCCGGTAGGGACGCGATGTGACCGTCCATACCGCAGCATTCCCGGACCCAGGCAGCCACGTCGATGTCAGCAAGGCGCAGCGGGTCGGCTCCCAGGTCGACGGCGACCTCGCGGTAGATGGCGTCCCAGTCGTACGCGCTGGCCAGGTCGCCAGTCGCCATCCGGGCACGCCAGCCGGCTCCGACCCGCCGCCTCACCGCGTTGCCTACCGACTCCTCGCCCAACTCCTGAGCGACCGGAGTGGAGCTCAGCAGCGCCTCCAAGCGGGGTAACACACAGGTCTCGAACGGGTTGCGGATGAGCACGCCGTCGAGATCGAAGCCGACGTTCAAGGGTTCACGCACGTTCATCCCTTCAAGGCTCCCACGGTGACGCCTCGCAGGAAGTAACGCTGGAACGAGAAGAAGATGACGATCACTGGGATGGCAGCCAAGACCGCCGCCGCCATCTGCAAGCCGAAGAACAAGGGCTCCTGCTCACGTATCAACACCAGCCCCACCTGGAGCGTACGCATCTCGCTGGAGCGGGTCACCACCAGGGGCCAAACGAAGGAGTTCCACTGCGCGACGAAGGTGATGATGCCCAGGAACGCCAAACCCGGCCTCACCAACGGCAACACCACCTCCCAGAAGATCCTCGCCTCCCCTGCCCCATCCACCCTGGCCGCATCGAGCAGCTCGGTCGGCAGCGTCTGGATGAACTGCTTCATCAAGAAGATGCTGAACGGGCTCGCCGCCAGCGGCAACAGCAGGCCCAGGTAGGTGTCGACCAGTCCCAACCGGGTAACTACCAGGAACAGCGGGACCAAGATAGCCTCGAAGGGCAGCATCATCGACAGGATGAACAGCCAGAACAGTGCCCGAGACCCTCTGAACGGTAGTTTGGCCAGCGCGTACCCGGCCATCGACGCCGTGGCGACCGTCACGGCAGTTATCGAGACGGCTTGGATAACCGAGTTCAACACCCAGCGATAGAAGTTGGGCTGGCGCACTACCGCGCGGTAGTTGTCGAGCGTGGGCTCTGAGGGTATCAGCTCGGGCGGTAGCTTCACGGTCATAGCCGATGGGGTAAGCGACGTGGCGAACATCCAGTAGAGAGGCACCAGCGCTGCCAAGGAGAGCACGATCAACACGACGAGGATCGCCATCGCGCCGGCACGAGTCGGCCTGACCGGATGGGACATGTCCCGGAGAAGCGAGTCAAGACGAGGCACCAATGCCATCAGTACTCCACGTTCTGACCGAGGAACCGGAACTGCACGGCTGCGAGCACGAATGTGATCAGGAACAGCACGATCGCCTGCGCCGAGGCCACGCCGAGGTTGAAGCGCTGGAACGCTTCCTGGTAGATGCGGTAGACCACCGTGGTGGTCGCGAACTGCGGCCCACCTTGCGTCATCACGTACACAGCCTCGAAGACCTGGAAGGTGTTGATGGTCCCGGTCACGACCAGATACAGGAGGGTCGGCCTGATGAGCGGCACGATCACCTTCGCGAAGATGGTCCCGCGGCCGGCGCCGTCGATGATCGCTACTTCGTATAGGTCCCTCGGAATGCGGGCTAGCGCCGCAGAGAGCAACACGATGCTCGAACCGCCGCCCATGATCACCTGCATGGCCATGAGCGCCGGAAGCGCCGTGCGGGTATTGCCGAGCCAGGCCACTGGATCGCCTCCGAGAGCGACCACTAACCCGTTCAGCAGTCCGAAGTTCGGATGGTAGATCCACAGCCACACCAGCGAGATGATCACTCCGGACGTGACGGCAGGAAGATAGAAGGCGGACTTGAAGAAGGTCTGGAGAGCGCGGTTCATGGGATCGAGCAAGTACGCGATCAGGAGAGCCTTGCCCAGCCAGAACAGCACGACCACCGCAGTGAAGACGGTGGTGTTGATGACCGCTCGCCTGAACAGCCGATCGCCGAGGACGGTCTCGAAGTTTTCGAGGCCCACGAACGACATGCGCGTCGGCCGCACTTCCATGAATGCGAGCGCGAATGCGATGACGACCGGCACCAAGAAGAAGGCAACGAACAGTAGCGTTTGTGGCGCGACGAACAGTATGCCCCACAAACCGCCTGTCCGCCGGCCGACGACGTTCCGACGCGGGCCGCGGCCCCGACCATCAGATCGGGGCCGCGCCATCGGCACGCTGGTACTAGAGATCCTTCCAGCCACGTCGGCCGCTCAAGCCGTGCGTTGGAGCGTGGCTCTCACCGACCGAAGACCGCTGCGTTGGCAGCCTCGACGAAGTCGTCGAGTGCCTGCTGCGGGGTCTTGCTGCGGCTCAGAGCCGCCTCCATCGCCGCGGTGAAGTGCTCCATCGCTTCGCTGATGTCGAGGTCCGATGGACCGAAGAACGGAATGCCGTGGTCGATGGCGGCCTGGTATACCGCGACTTCCGTCGGCACATCGTCGGTGTAGTCGCTGACGTTGGTGAAGGTCAACTCGGCGTTGGCCGAGCGCCGAGCCGTGATGTACAGCAGGCTCTCCAACATCTTGATGTTCTCTTTGTTGGTGAGGAAGCGCGCGAGCTCCATCGCCATCTCCCTGCGGTACTCGTCGTCCTGCTTGAACACCAGGAAGCCACCAGAGGTCTCGTACGCCACGGGCCCGGCAACTGGATCGTGAGGGAAGGGCGCGAGGACGACATTGATCGCGTCGGGCATGCGGCCCTCGTTGAGGTAGCGGTCGATACGGCCGATCTCGTAGATCCCGCCGTAACCGATCGCTGCCCTCTGCTGATGGAGGTTGTCGATCGTGCCGTAGACGTCGAGCGCCTCGCCGCCGGTCGGGGCGTAGCCGTGTTCGTAGATCATGTCGACCACTAGCTGCAAGGCCCGCACACCCTCTTCGGAGTTGAGGATGAACTCAGTGCCTTCTTCGTTCATCAGCCGCGCACCGAAGCGGAACAGCCACGAGAGCATGTTCTCCGTGTCGCGAGCGGCGAAGCTGACCGCGTAGACGTCGGTCGTACCGTCACCGTCGCGGTCCATCGTCAACTTCTCGGCCGCCGCCAGGAACTCGTCGATGGTCCAGGACCGGTCAGGAAGTGCCGGGATCTCGACGCCGGCTTCCTCGAACAGCGCGGTGTTGAGCAGCATGGTCGAGCCCATGCCGTTGTTCGAGTTGTTCCACGGCCAGATGTAGTGCTGACCGT
>CAZQVC010000016.1:0-18020 GCA_964596625.1 uncultured bacterium
ACCAGCGTCCTGCCCGCCGCTCAGCGCCTGCTCGACGAACACGGCTTGAAGGCCTCCGAGGTGACGGCCACTGGACCCGGCGGTCGCCTGCTCAAGGAGGACGTGCAGGCGTACATCGCCCAGCGCGAGCGGGAGGCGGCCACCGACGACGGGGGAGACTCCGCCGACCGCGGCCCCAGTCAGGTCGACTACCAGCGGCAGGAGGAGAGCGTGCCGATGAGCCCGCTGCGGCGCAAGGTCGCCGAGCGGCTGGTCGAGGCGCAGCACACCGCGGCGCTGCTCACCACCTTCAACGAGATCGACATGACCGCCGTGATGGAGCTCCGCAAGGAGTTCCGTGACACCTTCGAGAAGCGCTACGGGGTGCGGCTGGGCTTCATGTCCTTCTTCGTCAAGGCGGTGATCGACGCGCTCAAGCAGGTGCCCCAGCTCAACGCCGAGATCCGCGGCACCGACATCGTCTACAAGAACTACTACGACATCGGCGTGGCCGTCTCCGCCAAGAAGGGGCTGGTCGTGCCGGTCATCCGCGACGCCGAGCGCCTCTCGTTCGCCGAGGTAGAGCGCATCATCGGCGACTTCGGCAGTCGCGCCGCCAGCAACAAGCTGCTGCCTGACGAGCTGCAGGGCGGGACCTTCACGATCAGCAACGGCGGCGTGTTCGGCTCGCTGATGTCGACGCCGATCGTCAACCCGCCGCAGTCTGGCGTGCTGGGAATGCACGCGATCCAGGAGCGCCCGGTGGCGCGCGACGGTCAGGTCGTGATCAGGCCGATGATGTACGTGGCGCTCACCTACGACCACCGGATCATCGACGGCCGCGAGGCCGTGACGTTCCTCAAGCGCATCAAGGACGCCATCGAGAGCCCAGCCCGCATGCTGCTGGAGGTATGAGCGTGAGCCAGGAACGAGGGGCCGCCGGCCCAGCCACCGCAGCGCCGCTAGCCGCGGTGAGCGCCTACCGGAGCCGCGCATGAGCCAGCGCCACGACGTCGTCATCATCGGCGCCGGCCCCGGCGGTTACGTCGCGGCGATCAGGGCCGCCCAGTTGGGGTTCGACGTCGGCCTGATCGAGAAGGAAGCCGCCTTGGGCGGCACCTGCGTGCGGGTCGGCTGCATCCCGAGCAAGGCGCTGCTCGAGTCGAGCTTCCTCTACCACGAGGCGAACAACGGCTTCGCCGCTCACGGCATCGAGGCGAAGGTGAAGCTCGACCTCGCGGCCATGCAGGCGAGGCGCGAGAAGGTCGTCAAGCAGAACACCGACGGCGTCGCGTTCCTCATGAAGAAGAACAAGGTCAAGGTCTATCGCGGCGCGGGCCGCCTTGCCGGTGACGGCAAGGTCGTCGTCGAGGGTCAGGACGCCGCTGAGCTGGAGGCGCAGCGCATCGTGCTGGCCACCGGGTCGGTAGTCGCCACCCTGCCCGGCGTCGAGGTCGACGGCGAGGTCGTGGTGAGCAGCACCGAGGCGTTGGCGTTCGAGAGCGTGCCCGAGAAGCTCGTCGTCATCGGCGCGGGCTACATCGGCCTCGAGCTCGGCTCGGTCTGGTCGCGGCTCGGCTCGCAGGTCACCGTGCTCGAGTACCTCGACCGCATCCTGCCCGGCATGGACGGCGAGACCGCCGCCGAGGCCCTCAAGGTCCTCAAGCGGCAAGGCATGGGCTTCGAGCTCGGCGCCAGGGTCACCGGCGTCGAGGTCAGCGGCAAGGGCGCCAAGCGCAAGGCGACGGTCTCGGTGGAGGGCGGCACGGTCATCGAGGCTGACAAGGTGCTGGTGGCCGTCGGCCGCAAGCCGAACACCGCGGGACTCGGCCTCGAGGACGCGGGGGTCGAGCTCGACGAGCGCGGCCGGGTCAAGGTCGACGAGAGCCTCAAGACCACCGCCGAGGGGGTTTACGCCATTGGCGACCTGATCGCCGGCCCGATGCTGGCGCACAAGGCGTCGGAGGACGGGGTCGCGCTGGTCGAGAGCTTCGCCGGCGGCACGGTGAGGCTCGACCACGAGCTGGTGCCTGGCGTCGTCTACACCGAGCCCGAGATCGGCACCGTCGGCGCCACCGAGGAGCAGCTCAAGGAGCGCGGCGTGCCGTACAGGAAGGGCACGTTCCCCTTCACGGCGAACGGCAGGGCCAGAGCGCTGGGTCACACCGACGGCCGCGTGAAGATCCTGGCTCACGAGCAGACCGACCGCATCCTGGGCGTGCACGCCATCGGCCCGAGGGCCGGAGAGCTCGTCGCCGAAGCCGTGTTGTCGATGAGCTTCGGCGCCAGCAGCGAGGACGTTGCGCGCACGATCTTCGCTCACCCCACGCTGTCCGAGGTCGTCAAGGAGGCCGCGCTTGCGGTCGACGGCCGCGCCCTTCACATGTGATCGGGAGGGTCCGATAACGGCTCCTGGAACGCGGCCGGTAGCGCCGGGCGCGCGTTAGACTCGGGACATGAGCGCCATGGCAACGCCCGCCCGCCACACGGCGGCCGCGGGACTCAACGACGTGGCCGATCTCCTCATCCGAGACCAGGCACTTGAGCCGGTGGCCGACAAGGTCCTATCCGGCCAGCGCCTCGACGCCGCCGACGGCATGGTGCTGTACCGCACCAACGACGTGCCTGCCCTGATGCGACTGGCCGACCACGTGAGGCGTCAGAAGGTCGGCGACAAGGCGTACTACGTGCACTCCCTTCGCCTGTCGCAGACCAACATCTGCTACGTCGGCTGCACCTTCTGCGGCTTCCAGCGGCGTTTCGGCGAGGACGGCGTGTGGGACTACGACCTGCCGCAGGTCTGGGAGTTCGTCGACCGCTACTACCACCCCGACCTAACCGAGATACACATCTCCTCTGGCCACCACCCCAAGCGCGAATGGCAGTACTACCTCGACCTCGTGCAGGGGCTCACCGAGCGCTACCCCGGCGTCCAGGTCAAGGCCTGGACGGGCGCCGAGATCCACCACTTCACGAAGATCACCAGGCCGCGCCTCGACTACCGCGAGGTGCTCTCGCAGCTGAAGGACCACGGCCTCGTCGCCCTGCCGGGCGGTGGCGCCGAGATCTTCGCCGAGCGGGTGCGCAAGCAGATCGCGCGCGCGAAGGTCACCTCGGACCAGTGGCTGGAGATCCACAGGACGGCCCACGAGCTCGGGCTGCCCACCAACGCCACGATGCTCTACGGCCACATCGAGACCCTCGAGGAGCGCCTCGACCACATGCTGCGCCTGCGCGCCCAGCAGGACGAGAGCGGCGGCTTCCTTTCCTTCATCCCCCTCGCCTTCCAGCCGGACAACAACCAGCTGGCCAAGGAGCTCGGCACGCGCTTCACGACCGGCATCGACGACCTCAGGAACCTCGCCGTGGCCCGGCTGATGCTCGACAACTTCCCGCACGTCAAGGGCTACTGGATCATGATCACGCCGGAGCTCACCCAGGTCTCGCTCTCCGCCGGCGTCTCCGACATCGACGGCACCATCAAGGCCGAGAAGATCGCCCACGCGTCGGGGGCGGTCACCGAGGAGGGCATGACCGAGGACGAGCTGCTGCGGCTGATCCGCGAGGCCGGCCGCGTGCCGGTGCGGCGCGACGCGCTCTACAACGAGCTGCGCGTGTACGCGTGAGCGCGCGCATGAGCCTCGGGGCATGAACGCGAAGTCGGTCGTCACGGCGCCGCCGGCGCGCCGCGGTGAGCGGCGCGAGCGCCTGGGCATCGTCTCGTTCACCAACGTCGCCCCACTGCACTGGGACCTGGCTCCGGATCGAGGGGCGCAAGCCGGAGCAGCCTCGTTAGGTGGCGCGCCGGCGAGCCGGGCGGCCGCGAGAACCGTCGAGGCCGAAGATCGCGCGGACTTCGAGTTCGTCTACGGCGTGCCGACCGAGCTCAACGCTGCCTTGGAGCGCGGCGACATCGACCTCACGCTGGTGTCGTCGATCGAGTTCGTGCGCCACCGCGACCGCTACAAGGCCCTGCTCGACTTCTCGATCGCGACGCTCGGACCCGTCTACAGCGTGATGCTGTTCCACCGGCCGGAGTGGGGGGAGCTGGCCGGTACGCGACTCGCCGTCACCCCGCAGTCGTCCACCAGCGTCGAGCTGCTGCGCCAGCTGCTGGCCGCTTCGGGCCAGGAGGCCCACTTGGTCCCGGTTGCCGGCGAGCTCGACGACATGCTGGCCGAGGCCGACGGCGCCCTGCTCATCGGCGACGCCGCGTTACGCGCCGCGGTCGCCCACCTACGGCCGAGCGGCGACGGACCCGCCGCGCGCGGCATGAGCGGCCGCAGCGTGCTCGAGCCGGAGATCAGGGTTAGCGATCTCGGCGAGTCGTGGTACCGGCTGACCCGGCTGCCCTTCACCTTCGCGGTGTGGGCCTCGCACGACGACAACCCGCCATCGGCCGCGCTGATCGACCGCTTCCGCAGCTCGCGCACGGCCGGCCTTGGGCGACTCGGCGAGGTCGCAGCGGTCGAGGCCAGGCGTCTCGGCCTGCCTGCCAACGTGGTCCAGCGCTACCTCGAGAACTTCCGCTACTACCTCGAGCCGCCGGACATGGATGGGCTCAACGAGTTCGCCAGGCGCAGCGACCCGAAGTTCGCCGTCGGCCAGCTGAGGTTCTGGGACGGGTGAGAGCCCGCGTCGGGCTAGCGCTGACGCTCGCCCTGTCGCTGGCCGTCGGGGCGGCGCTGGCCGAGACGTACCCCGACGAGGTGCTCGAGCACCAAGGTTACGCTCGCGAGTACTACCTTCACGTGCCCGAGGCCGTCGCGTCTGACGCGCTCGGCCGCGTGCCACTGGTGGTCATGCTCCACGGCCGCGGCGGCACCGGACCCGGCATGGCCGCGCTCACCGGCTTCGACGCCGTCGCCGACGAGCACGGCTTCATCGTGGTCTACCCGAGCGGCGTCGACAACCAGTGGAACTACGTCGAGGGCATCCCGGGATACGCCATCGAGGTGCCCGACGTCGCGTTTCTCAGGGCGCTGGTCGGCCACCTCGAGGAGCGACTACCGGTCGACGACGAGCGGGTCTACGTCGGAGGCTTCTCCAACGGCGGCTACATGGCGCAGCGCCTGGCCTGCGACGCCGCTGACCTGTTCGCGGCGTTCGCCAGCGTCGGCGCGGCCGGCTTCGGCGGGCAGCCGGGCATCTGCGGAGAGGGTGGGCCCGTCTCGCTCCTCTTCATGCACGGCACCCACGACCGCGTGGTGCCGTTCAACGGCCTGCAGCAGGAGGGACCCAACGGTCCCGTGACCGTGCTCGCCAGCGTGGAGCAGACCTTCGCCTACTGGGCCGCGCGCAGCGGCTGCGAGGTCGAGGTCGACGGCCGTCAGCTGGTCTCGGTCCGCTCACCCGAGATGGAGGTCCACGTGCTCTCGGCTTCCGCCTGCCCCGCGGGCTACGAGCTGGAGCTGGTGGTCTTCGTGGGCGGAGGACACAACTGGCCTGGCCGGCCCGGCCTGCTCCCGGCCGGGGTCGCCGGCGCCGTCAACCTCGACGTCGACGCCTCTCGCTACCTCTGGGCGTTCTTCGCGAGGCACCGCTTGAGCGAGGGCCGGCCGTGACCCTTGGCGCTTTGCGCTAGAGCACGTAACGGCTCAGGTCGTCGTCGTCGACGATGTCCTCGAGCTTCGTCCTGACCAGCTCGGCGTCGATGACGACGCGGCCAAGGCCGGTGGCGAACGCGGTCTCCTCCAGCACCGTCTCGAGGATCGTGTGGAGGCGGCGAGCGCCGATGTCCTCGACCTCGCGGTTGACGCGCTCGGCGTACTCCGCCAGCGCGTCGATGCCGCTCTCGTCGAACGTCAGGTCCGTGCCGTCGACCGCCAGCAGCGCCGTGTACTGCTTGGTGAGCGCGTGCTCCGGTTGGGTGAGGATGCGGCGCAGGTCGTCGGAGCTGAGCTCCTCGAGCTCGACGCGAATGGGGAAGCGCCCCTGCAGCTCGGGGATCAAGTCGCTCGGCTTGGATTGGGAGAAGGCCCCCGCCGCGATGAACAGCACGTGGTCGGTGCGCACCGGCCCCTGGCGGGTGTTGACCTGGGTGCCCTCGACGATGGGCAGCAGGTCGCGCTGGACCCCCTCGCCGCTGACGTCACCGGAGGCCGAGCGGTCGCTGCCGGCTATCTTGTCGATCTCGTCGATGAACACGATGCCCATCGTCTCGGCGCGTTGCACGGCCTCGGAGGTCACCTGGTCCTTGTCGATGAGCTTGTCGGCCTCCTCGTTCTCCAGCAGCCGACGGGCCTCGCTGACGGTGGTCTTGCGCCGCACCTTCTTCTCCGGCATGAAGCGCTTGAACATCTCCTGGATGTTCATCCCCGCCTCTTCCATGCCCGGCATCGGCATGGCGGCTGGCGGCTCCTCCTTGACCTCGATCTCGACCGTGCGCTCGTCGAGCTCCCCCGCCTTCAGCAGGCGCTTCATGCGCTCGCGCCCCTCGGCGCTGCCTCCCGGCAGCAGCGCGTCGAGCAGGCGGTCCTCGGCGAACACGCTGGCGCGGCCCATGACCTCGGCGCGCTTCTCCTCCTCGACCATGACCTCGGCCGCGCGCACCAGGTCGCGGACGATCGAGTCGACGTCGCGTCCGACGTAGCCGACCTCGGTGAACTTCGTCGCCTCGACCTTGAGGAACGGCGCCCTGGCGAGCTTCGCCAGGCGCCTGGCGATCTCGGTCTTGCCCACGCCCGTCGGCCCGATGAGCATGATGTTCTTGGGCGTGACCTCGGCCTGGACCTCTTGCGGCAGCTGACGCCGGCGGTAGTGGTTGCGCAGGGCGACCGCGACCGCCCGCTTGGCCTTCGCCTGACCCACGATGTGGCGGTCGAGCTGCTCGACGATCTCGGCCGGGGTCAGACCGGTCGCGCGCTTGACGAGTTCTGCTGTCATCCTTCGTTGCCTCCCACCGTCAACACCGTCGCCGTGCCGCTGGTGTATACGTCGATCTCCGCCGCCACGGCCAAGGCCTGGCGGCCGATCGCTTCGGCGTCCAGGTCGGTGTTGCGCAGCAGCGCCAGCGCCGCCGCCTGGGCGTAAGGCCCGCCCGAGCCGACGGCCGCGACCGGTTCGTCCGGGGCTATAACGTCGCCCACGCCGGAGAGCATCAGCAGCTGCTCGGCGTCGGCGACGATGAGCATCGCTTCGAGGTTGCGCAGGGCGCGGTCGGTGCGCCACTCCTTCACGGTCTCGACGGCGGCCTTGAGGAGGTTGCCGCGGTAGTTGTTGAGGTAGCCCTCGAACTTGTCGAGGAGGGTGAAGGCGTCGCTTACCGCACCGGCGAAGCCGGCGACGACCTTGCCTTCGGCCAGGCTGCGCACCTTGACGGCCCCGCGCTTGACGATCGTGTCGCCCAGGCTGACCTGGCCGTCGCCGACCAGGGCGGTGACGCCGTCGCGATTGACGCAGACGATGGTTGTGCCGTGGAAACGCTTCATCGCCGCCGAGGTTATCACCGGGCGAGCCGGGGGCCGGCCTCTGGGCGACGGCCCTTGACAGCGCGGCACGAGATCCATATATTACCAGTCGGTTATGCAACCGACTGGTTATGCATCATCTTCAACGGAGGAGGTTGCCGAGGGGCTGGACGCGGTCTTCGCCGCTCTCGCCGACCCCACGAGGCGCGCGATCCTGCTGCGCCTGGTCGAGGGCGAAGCGTCGGTTGCCGAACTGGCCGAGCCGTTCGCGATGAGCCAGCCCGGGGTCTCGAAGCACCTCAAGGTCCTGGAGCGTGCGGGTCTGGTGTCGGTCGGCCGCGACGGTCAGCGCCGGCCACGGCGGCTCGAGACCGAGCCCCTCGTCGAGGCAGCTGACTGGCTGCAGCGGTTGCGAGAGACCTGGGAGGCCGACTATCAGCGGCTCGACGAGCTGCTCATAAGGCTGCAGTCCCCAGGTAAGTCCTGAAGCGGCGCAGCGCGCCGGATGGCCGCCCCATCGCGGGCTGTGGGAGGAGGAAGCAGACGATGCAGAAGGTGACACCGTTCTTGTGGTTCGACGGCCAGGCGAAGGAGGCCGCGAGCTTCTACACCGAGGTCTTCCGCAGCCCGCCACCGCGCGAGGCGGGCGCCGGCGTGACCTTCGAGGTCGGCGGCATGACGCTCAACGCCTTCGACGGCGGGCCCGAGTTCAAGTTCAACGAGGCGATCTCGCTGTACGTCGACTGCGCCGATCAGCAGGAGGTCGACTACTACTGGGGGCGGCTCGTCGAGGGCGGGCAGCCCAGCCAATGCGGTTGGTTGAAGGACCGCTTCGGCGTCTCCTGGCAGATCATCCCGCGCGCGCTGCCCCGGCTGCTCGGCGATCCCGACAGGGCGCGCGCCGACCGGACCCTGCAGGCCATGCTGAAGATGCAAAAGATCGACGTCGCCGCGCTGGAAGCCGCCGCGGACGCGGCTTAGGAGAGGACCGAGGATGGCCCAGACCGAGTCGTTGCAGATCAACCAGCCGAGCGAGCTCGAGATCGAGATCGTGCGCGAGTTCGCTGCGCCGCGCGAGCTCGTCTTCCAGGCGTTCACGGAGCCCGGGCTCATCAAGCAGTGGATGCTCGGCCCGGGCGGCTGGACGATGCCACACTGCGAGGTCGACCTGCGGGTCGGCGGAGGCTACCGGCACGTCTGGCGCAAGGCGGGCGTGCCCGACATGGGGCTCACCGGCACCTTCACGGAGGTCACGCCGCCGGAGCGACTGGTCGCCACCGAGGTGTTCGACGACGACTGGACGGGCGGGCCCACCACCGTCACGACCAGCTTCGACGACCGCGCCGGCACCACCGTGGTCAGCACGCTGGTGCGCTACTCCTCGCGCGCGGCTCGCGACGCCGCCTTCAGGACCGGCATGGCCGACGGCATGGAGGCGGGCTACCAGCGGCTCGATGCGCTGCTGGCGGAGCAGCCGCTTTGAGCTCAGCCACAACCAGCATCACGTCGGCCAGCTGAACCTGCTGCTGCGGCAGAACCTGGACCAGGACTCGACATGGGTGCGCTGCGCCCTTTGACGCCCGTTTGACGCCGCCCGAATAGGCTCCGTTCGAAACAACCTTCATCGCCCATGGACCGTCATGGGGTCGGGACGAACGGAGCGTCGAGCGATATGTCCACAACAGCCGCGACAACGAGCAGGATGCCGAAGATCTACCTGGGCGAGGCCTTCGGGCTGCTGGGTAAGACGATGCCCATACTCTGGGTGCGACTTGGCAGCTACCTCGCTCTCGGCGCCGCGCTGGGCGTATACGCCGCCGCCGTCGGCGGGGTGGCCTGGCTGCTTGGCAGGTTGTGGGCGCCCCTCGGCGTGGTCGTGTTCCTCGTCGCCGTGGTCGGCGCCTTCGGCGTGGTGCGCTGGGCCGGACGCTACTGGTTCCACCTGCTGCGGGCCGCTCACACCGCCGTGCTCACCGAGTTCATCCTCACCGGCCAGGGTCCGAAAGAGGGCCAGCTGGCCTACGGCCGGCAACAGGTCATGAGCCGCTTCAAGGACACCAGCATCCTCTTCGGGGTCGATCTGCTGGTGGGCGGGGTGGTCAGGTTCATCGTCAGGACGTTCACGCGCATCGCCTCCATACTGCCCATCCCCGGCCTCGACGGGCTGGCCAAGCTGCTCGAGCGCGTCGCCGTGATGAGCACGACGTACGTCGACGAAGCGGTGCTCTCACGCGCCTACGCCAGGCGGGAGGAGAACGTCTGGGCCGTGGCCAAGGATGGCGTGGTGCTCTACGCGCAGGCCTGGAAGCCGATCCTGGCCAACGCCGTGGTCCTGGCGATCTTGAGCTTCGTCGAGTTCCTCGCCTTCCTGTTGATCCTCGGCCTGCCGGCCGCCGCCATCGCGGCCGTGGCACCCGGCCTCGGGCTGCCGCTGGCGATCGGCGTGCTCATCGGCGCGTGGATGCTGAAGCTGGCCGTCTCCGACGCGCTCGCCCTGTCGGCGACCCTGCTGGCCTACCACCGCGCGACCGAGGGGCTCGAGCCCGACCCTACCTGGGTCGCCAAGCTCGATTCGGCCTCCGACAAGTTCCGCGAGCTGGGCCGCAAAGCCGCTGACGCGGTGCGTTCCTCAGCCCCTGCCTCGCCAGCGCCGGTCGAACCGGCACCGGCCGTTTCGACGGCCCGAGACGACGAAGGGAGCGACGCATGAAGAAGCCGGTGATCATCGGGATCCTCGTCACGATCTTCCTGGTCATCGGGACAGGAGCTGGGCTGGCCTACTTCTACCTGGTGCGTCCGGCGATGGGCGCCGTGAACGCCGCTAAGGACCTGGCTCAGATCCAGCAGCTCGAGAGCCGCGTGCGCGACAAGAGCGTGTATCGAGCCCCCTCCGACGGGGTGCTCTCGGCCGACCAGGTCGACCGCTACCTGGTCGCCACGAGGAACATCGTCTCCGGTCTCGAAGGACGCGTGGGCCGCCTGCAGGACCGCTACCGGCAGATCGAGGCCGAAGGTCGCGACCCAGGCCTGCGGGAGCTGGCCAGCGCCTACGCCGACATCCTGCGCCTGGTGGTCGAAGCCAAGGAGCTCCAGGTCGCAGCCCTCAACGCCAACGGCTTCTCCCTCTCGGAGTACGCCTGGGTCAGGGGCCAGGTGATCAGCGCGGCCGGTTACGAGGCCGTCCAGGTCGACCTGGCGGCGTTGGCCAACGACTCCGGGTCGTCGCTGAGGCAAGTGAACGCATCGGTGCCGCCCCAGAACGTCGAGCTCGTGAGGCCGTACGTCGAGGAGCTGGAGACGGTGCTGCCGCTGGCGGCGTTCGGGCTTTGAGGCTGCTCATGAGAGGCGCCGCGAAGCTGTCCGGACGAGCCTGGCGCCGGGCACCGGCCGCCATTGCCAGGGCTACCGTGATGACGCTGCTAGGCATCGGCCTGTTCCTGCTCTCGCCGGGCACCATGGCCTGGGTCAACGCCCAGGGAGCCAACGAGGAAGTGAACGCCGCGCTGGAGCGGCTGGACACCCTCAACGCCGCCATGGAAGACGTGCGCAACGCGATCGACCGGACCTCCTTCGACCTCGACGAGCTGAGCCTCGAGCTCGCCTTCGAGGACGCTGAGACGATCCTCGAGTACGTCAAAGCGCGAGTCGCGTTCCAACCGTACGCCGGCGTGCTACGCGGCGCGGAGGGCGCGTTGCGCAGCGCGGGCGGCAACGCCTTCGACCAGTCGCTGCTGCTGGCGACCCTGTTGGCTGACGCCGGTTACGAGACGCGGATCCAGGTGTCGACCTTGACGCCGGACCAGGCGAGAGAGTTGGTGGCCGGTGCGTTCGTGCCGCTAGCCAACGCCGGTACAGGGCTAGAGGAGGCCCTGATCGCGCTCGACGAGGTGGCGGAACTAGCTTCCGATCCAGACGCGGTACGAAGGACCGCCGACGACGATCCCTCCCATGGCGCTGATCTCGCGCTGTTCGAGCAGGCGGTCGACAAGCTGGTCGCCGCGCTCGGCCCCGATCTGCTGGGTTCTGGCGCAGCGGCGGAGGTCGAGGCGATCCTGGAGGAGGCGCGGCAGTACGCTTACGTCGAGTACCGCTTCTCAGACTCGGAGCCGTGGACGGCCGCGCACCCCGCCTGGCGGATCGGGGAGCCGCCAAGTCAGACCGAGGTCGTCGAGACGATCGAAGACGTGATGCCTGAGAAGTACCAGCACAGGATCCGCTTCGAGGCCTTCATCGAGCGGCGCATCGGCAGCACCTTGGAGGTCAAGCCGCTCATGAGCGCGTACGAGCGCCCCGTGGCAAACGCCTCTGACCACGCGTTCAGCTTCGGCGTGCTGCCCCTGAACGGAGACGCGCTCGCCGAGGCCTTGCGCAACCCGCTGGGCCTCGAGCCGCTGGCGTTCGACCTGAGTAGCTCGCTCAGCGGATCCGAGTTCTACGTCCCGATCTTCGACGGCCTGCCGGCGCCCGGCGCCATCGCGTTCGATGAGATGGGCAACGCCGCGCCGCTGGACGCCGCCGCCAACCCTGCGGCCGGCACGTTCAAGAACGTCGCGCGCGGCTTCGGCCAGGCGGCCGGCGCCCTCAGCGCGCTGGGCGGGGGCGAGGAAGACCTGGAGCAGCTCGCGCTCACCGGTTACTGGCTGCAGACCACCTTGATCTCGCCGGGTGGGGAGGAGCGCGTCGAGCGTCGTTACCTGGTTGACCGGCTCGGTGAGGAGCGCAGGGCCAACGGAGAGACCTCTCCAAGGGAGCCGCTGGAACTGCACGACCTGTTGACCAGCGTGAGCTGGTCGGTGCACGCCGGCCGTGTCAACCAGGCCTGGCTGACCGACCTCACGCTGCAGCGGTTGGTCGACGCTCGTCCGCTGATGCGGAGCCTGGTCACGGACATCGTCTCAGGTGGCGAGGTGCCGGTGGAACAGGCAGCCGCCCAGTTGGCCGCCAGCGAGTCCGATTGGGCGTCGCTCTCGCTACTCGAGCACGCGAGCGTAGTGAGCAGCTTTGATGAACGGGTCGACACCACCGCCGGGACCGTCTCGTTCCGCCCGGGCCCCGTAGTCCTGGCCATCGAGCGTGGTTACGGCTCGGTGGATGGCGTCGCGGGTTCCGTCGCCAGACTTGGCCTTGACATACAGGCAAACCCGCGCCGCTCGCTGCGGCAGAGCGCCGACGGCTCGTTCGAAGTGGAGGCGATGACGACACTTAGGTCCGGGGTGTGGGAAACGCTCGGCGAGCGCAACTACGCGCTCAACGCTGCGGAGGCGGCGGGCTTGCTCTCCGTGGGTTCGGCCGTTGACTCGCTCGTTGCCAAGGGCAGCGTTCCGGCCCTGGTGACGGATCGCACCGGCCTCACCTCACTCGGCTCTGCCATCTCGGAGGGACAGGCGGCAGACATCGAGCGTGCCATCGACCGCGGGTTCGTCGCGGTGGTCCCGACAGCGAACGACGAAGCGCTCATGGGCAGTTGGTGGCGCGTCGACCCGGTAACCGGTGAGACGCTGGGCATCGGGACGGGCGGCCGCGGCCAGGCACTAGTTGAGATGTTGACGAACCTCGGACTGTCGATCAAGACGGCAACCGTGGCGGCTCGGATCGTCCATCTGATGGTCTTGTACACGACGTGTATCTCGATCGGTACGGGATTCCGAGGAGGCAGCACGCCTACCGTCCCCGTGCGCAGTTGCGCCGTGCCCCTGATAGGAATCGCCGTGGGCGGACCGAGCGCCACTAGTGTCGCCATCTACTTCGTCGTGATGTACCTGAGCGTGGCCTTCGACATCCTCGGCTTCTCAGACGCCAGCCTGTGAGGTGAAGCCACGGTAGGGCCTACTGCGGGCAAGCTTCGCCTGAAGGTCCGGGTCGTCGCTCGCCAACGGTAGTCGACATGCGGCTTCTTCGCCGAACGTCTCTGGCCCCGGCGTTAGGATGTCGCGGTGTTAGGTCATACGTTCTCCGGGGGTTGGGTCGAGGTGATCGTCGGCCCGATGTTCAGCGGCAAGAGCGAGGAGCTCATCCGCCGCGTGACGCGGGCGCTCATCGCGCGCCAGGCGGTGCAGGTCTTCAAGCCGGCGATCGACGACCGCTTCGACAAGCTGGCGGTCGCCTCCCACGCCGGGCGCAAGCTCGAGGCCCAGCCGGTCGCCGACGTCGAGGAGCTGGAAGCGGCCGTGGAGGACGTGACGCACGTCGTCGCGATAGACGAGGCGCAGTTCTTCTCCGAGGACCTGGTCCGGCTCGTGGGGCGCTTGGCCGACAGCGGCAAGCGGGTGATCATCGCCGGCCTCGACCTCGACTTCCGCGGCGAGCCGTTCGGTCCCATGCCGGGCCTGCTGGCGCGGGCTGAGGTCGTCGAGAAGCTCACCGCGATCTGCCGCTGCGGCCGCGCCGCGACGCGCACCCAGCGCCTGATCCACGGGGCGCCCGCGCACTACGACGACCCGATCGTGCTGGTCGGCGCTGCCGAGAGCTACGAGCCGCGCTGCCGGGAGTGCCACGTGGTCTTCGTCGGCCGCCGCCAGGTGCCGCTGTTCCAGGTGGGCTAGACCAAGCTCCGGCCGGCCAGGCCAAGCACGGCAGGGACTCGCGACCGTCCGTCATCGGCGATCGCTGCATCCGATCGGCCCGCGCTTGCGTACCTATGGTGTGAAAGGGGACATCGATGCCCGAAGCACACCCGCGCGGGAGCCGCTTCGCCGTGGCTACCCTCTCCACTTCGATCTTCCTTCTGACCGCCTTGGCCGTCGCGCTCGCGCAAGGCTCGCAGGAGGGCGCCGCGACGACAGGCGTATCGACCGGCGTCTACACCAGCGAGCAGGCCGAGCGCGGCGCCGAGGTCTTCCTCGCCAGCTGCGCGGGCTGCCACGGTCCCGAGCTGCAGGGCGGCTTCGGCCCGCAGCTGGCGCCGCTCGGTGAGCACTGGCTCGACGGCACGCTCGGCTCGCTCTACTCCTTCGTGAGCAGCGCCATGCCCTACAGCGCTCCCGGCAGCCTGGAGCCGCAGCAGTACGCCGACGTGCTCGCGTTCGTGCTGCAACAGAACAGCTACCAGGCTGGCGACGCCGAGCTGGTGCCCGACGCCGAGGCGCTCGCGGCGTTCACGTTCGACACCCCAGCAGGGGGCGCGACCGACGAGGACTGAGCGGAAGCGAACAGATCTTGAGGCGCGCCGCCGCGGGCGGGCCCGCGCGAGATCGTGAGAGCGGCAGACTGGCGCCTCGAGCGCCCTGCGACCGGCCGGTGCGACCAACACCGGCTCACCTGGGAGGAAAGCTTGTGAGAGCCATACTTGAAGGCAAGGGAACGTTCGCGGCAATGGTGCTGGCCGTCACCGCGCTGCTGCTCGGCGGCTACGCGCTGTCACAGATGGTCGAGGCGCCGAGCGGCGCGCTCGCCGAACAGCTGACGACCGCCGTTACTCACGCCGGTTTCAGCGCCGCGGCAGAGGACCAGGCGATGGCGTCGCGTCACCTCGGGCACGTGCTCAACTGCCTGGTCGGTGAGGGCGGCGAGGGCTTCAACGCCGAATGGGGTCACCCGTGCGGTGGCCAGGGCGCAGGGATCGTCAACGACCTCGCCTCCCATCCGCAGGCTGCTGATTTGCAGCCGTTGGTCGACGCCGCGCGTGACCTGGCGGCGCAAGGCGTACAGCAGCAGTCGCTGGTGGCGGTTCAGGCGGCGGCCGCAGCGGTTGGCGCCATCCTCGGCGTGATCAACGGGGGCTGAGGAGGGCTCGGGAGGGGCGACGACCCAATAGCCCATCGACGATTGGCGCACGCGTCCGGGAGCCGCGCGGAGAACGACGACCGCGCGGCTCCTTCGTGGACCGCCGCAGCGCGATGCAGAATCTCGTCTCGGCCGCCGGCGCGTTCCGGATAACATCGCCCCGTGTCTGTGCAGGATCGTGGGAATCTCCGGGCCCGCCTGATCGGCGACGTTCGCTTCAGCTTTGGCGGCGACGAGGTCGGGCCGTCCTCCCGTAAGGGAACCGGGCTGCTCGCCTACCTCTGCCTCAGGCCGGAGGGCGCGACGCGGGAGGACCTCGCCGAACTGCTGTGGGGGTCCGGGAGGCTGGGAAATTTGCGGCAGGAGCTGTACGCGCTGCGCCGCCTGCCCGGCGCCGAGACCTGGCTCCGGGACCAAGGCGACATGGTGGCGGTGAGGGCCGACACCGACGTCGCAAGGTTGGACGAAGTAGGTTCCGCGCCGCTGGACGCCGATGTCGAGCTGGACTCGGTGAGCTCCGGCCCACTGCTGCCGGGGCTCGAGCGCATCGCCGCGCCGGCCTACCTCGACTGGCTCGACCTGGAGCGCCGCCGGGTCGCGGAGCTCCTGCTGCGTTTCAGGGTCGCCGCAGCCGAGCGTCTCTCCGACGAAGGGCGCCACCACGAGGCGCTGGCGCAATTGCAGGCGGCGCTCGCCGACGAACCTCTCGACGAGAGCATCGTTCAAGCGGCCATGCGCACCGCGTACGCAGCCGGCGACGCCGGCCGGGCGCTCGAGCACGCGGCGGCGTTCCGCAAGCGCGCCCTCGAGGAGCTCGGGTCGGCACCCAGCGCGGCGACGGAAGAGCTCGAACGCCGCATCGAGGCCGGCGAGCCGCTGATCGACGCCTTCGAGTACGCGAGGTTCGACGCCGACCTGAAGGCCCTGGCGCAGGCGGTCGCTGTCGCCGGGGGATCGCTCGACGTCGACCAGCTGGCTGGCGTGGTCGAGCGCAGGCCACTGGACGTCGCCAGCGACCTCGCGCGCCTCGAACGTGGAGGCTGGCTCGACGACGGGCTTCGCCTGGCGCCCGCCGCCGAGGCCTCGACCTTGGCCGCCACGTCTCCTGTCGTCAGGCGGCTGCTCCACCTGCGCGTCGCCCACACGCTTCGCGACTCCCCCAACGTGGAGCCGGCGGCGGTGGCCCGACATCTACTGGCCGGCGAGCGTGCCACCGAGGCGGCTCCCTTGTGGCTCGAGGCCGGTAGGCGCGCGGTCGCGCGAGGCGAGTTGGAAGCGGCGTCCGCCGCGCTGCTGCGCGCGCTCTGGTCCGGCTGGGAAGCGCCCGAGGTCCGTTTGCAGGCCGCCCTGTTGCTGGAGGGCTGCGCGGCCCAGTTGGGTGACGACGGGCTGCAGGATCGCGCGTTGGCCGAGGCCGAAGCGCTGGCCTGGCAGCTGCAGACCGACCAGGGCCTGGTGGACGTGCGGATGCGCCGCTCGAGGACCTGGTTGCGCCGAGGACGCGCCGGCGACGCTCTCGAGAGCGCCCTGGAGGCGTTGGAGATCGCCGTTCGGCTGGGCGACGAGCAGCTGATCGCGAAGGCCCGCAACGCCGTGGGCGGCGCGCAGTTCTACGCCGGCGACATCGAGGGCGCGGAGCAGTCGTTCAACGAGAACCGCGACGCTGCCGACCCGATCGAGCGCTACCGCGCCCGCAACAACCTCGGCAGCCTGGCCGGCGTACGGGGCAGGCCACGGGAGGCCTTGGCGCACCTCGAGGTTGCGCTCACCTTGGGCCGCGCTGCCGGCGAGCTCGCGAGCGTGGTCGGCACCCTCAACAACCTCGCCGCCACAGCCGAGCGGATCGGCGACTACCGGCGCGCCGTGAAGTACTTCAAGGAGGGCCTCTCATTGGCCCGGCAGATCGGCTCGTTGTCCAACGAAGGCCAGCTGCTGGTGAACTTGTCGGTCGTCTACTCGCGCCTCGGCGAGCTGGGGCCGGCCTGGAACACGGCTCTCGAGGCCGAGGAGCTGGCCCAGGAACGAGCTGACCCGCGCTTGCGCATGGTGGCGCTCGAGCTCCGCGCCGAGGTGTCGCTCCTCTGCGGGCGGTTCGCCGGCGCCGACGCGCTCCTCGAGGCGGCCGAGCGGTCGGCGCTCGAGATCGGCGACGAGCGCAAGCAGGCGGTGTTCGGGGTGAGCCGGGCGGTGATGGCCGCGTACCTCGACAGGGCCGCAGAGGAGAGTGCAGTAGCGCGTCTTGAAGCACTCGACGAGCCGCGCTGGGCCGACGTCACCCCCTGGCTCTGGCTTGAGCTGTCGCTGCTGGCGAGCGAGCCCGACGTCGCGCTGCGGAGGATGGGGAAGGCCGAGTCGTTGATGGGCGAGAACGATCACATCAGGTTCCTTACCGACCTCTGCCGCTTGCGGGCCGGCCTCCTCCAAGGCGCAGGGCCGGTCGAGTCGGAAGCCTCAGCGGCCTTCGACCGTCTCACCCAGCGTCTGACCACGGCCGAGTCCATCGCCTACGTCCAGGCACCGCACGCCGAGCTGCTCTGCGCCCGCTGGCGAGAGCGCCTGGGAGAAGCATCCGGACACGACCTCGCTAGCACCCTCGAACGGGTGCGGGCCTCCTTGGAGGAGCAGGGAGCCGGTCTCCCCACAGAGTTGCGCGACTCACTCCAACGTCTTCCGAAGTTCTGGCAGTCGGCCTGGTCTTCGGCCGATTGACGTTGGATTGACGCCCACTGCCTAGACTTCGTCGACCCTCGGGAGTCGAGAGGAGCCACGATGCCTAGCGATCTCCGGTACCTTCTGCAACTGCGGCAGGAGGCCGACGAGACCTTGACAGCGAGCCTGCGGGCCGTAAGCGACGGCGCGCTGCGAAGCTTCACCAGCCTGGAAGAGATGATCGTGTTCCTGAAGGACCAA
>CAZQVC010000016.1:18120-23511 GCA_964596625.1 uncultured bacterium
TGTGAACTGGCTACGGCGGAACGCGATCACGCTCGCGGCAGCGTTGCTCGCCAGCGCGGCCATGGCCCAGCAGTGTACGTACGAGGCCGAGCCTAACGACACGCCGGCGCAGGCCACCCTGATCACGGGAGAGGGGCCAGACGCCGTAGCAGCGGCCGGTCACGGTGTCCTCGGCGTCTCCTGCTTCGCGGGCAGCCTGTCCGGCCGCGACCAGGACGCCTTCCTGTGGGTGGTCGATGAGGCGGCTGCGGCGCACACCTGGCGGGTCGAGATCGAGGGGCCCCGCGGCGGGCTGACGCAGTTGGACATCTTCGCTGTCGAGTTCGCGGAGAACGGCACCGACGTCGTGCGCGCCGACGGGCTGTTCCGCTTCGGCACGGCCGATGGCTCCGGCGCCATCTCCGAGGAGTTCCTGGTGCCGCCGGGTC
This sequence comes from uncultured bacterium, assembly GCA_964596625.1. Taxonomy (GTDB): domain Bacteria; phylum Deinococcota; class Deinococci; order Deinococcales; family Trueperaceae; genus DASRWD01. The sequence goes on from CAZQVC010000016.1 coordinate 18,549, forward strand.
GCTACGTGATCGGCATGTCGCAGGCCGGAGCGTCGGGTGAGTACGTCGTCAACCTGCGGCCGACGAGGATCTCGCAGGGCCGCTCGGAGTTCCGCGAAGGTCGCAGCCAGAGCGGCGCGTTCAGCCTGTTCGGGGCACTTGAGGGAGGGTTCACGGTCCCGTTCACGGTCTCCGAGGACCAGACCGGCTACGTCTGGGCCGTCGACTTCCAGGCGCCCATCGGCGCCGCGCCGACGCTCACCATCGAGGGCCAGGGCGGCTCCATCGCGTCGCTCACTGCCGCGGGCTCGAAGAGCGTGCGGCTCGCCAACCTCGGGCTCACGCCCGGCGAGTACCGCGCGCACGTGGCGCCGTCGTCGGACGGGGAGACGGGATTCGTCAGCCTTGCGCTGGCGGCGGTGGGTCGCGCCACCGACGGCGTGGAGATCGAGCCGAACGACCGCTGGGACCAGGCGAGCTGGTTCGAACTGGGCGGCGAGGTGCGTGGGGTCGCGGAGAACGTCGACTACTACGTCTTCGAGGTGCCCGGCGGGGGCGACGCCCCCGCCGGAAGTGAGCTCGTCGAGGCCTGGGACCTGAACCTCGCGGCCGAGGCCAACGTGCAGCTCGCGCTCTTCGACGCCGACCAGCGACCGCTGCTGGAACGTAACGGCAGCCAGGGCACCGTGCGCGCTCTGCAGCTGCAGCCTGGCGCCTACTACGTGAGAGTCAGGGGCAGCGGAGACGTGCCGTACGTGCTCTCGTTCTCGCCGTCGACGGCGGCAGAGCAGGGCTTCGAGCGTGAGCCGAACGACCGCGTCGAGATCGCCTCACCCATGGGACCTGAGGGACAGGTAAGGGGCGAGCTCTGGGCGCAGGACCTCGACTACTTCCGCCTCGAGGTCACAGGCGACGCCCAACGCTTCCGGCTTCAGGTCGTCGGCAAGGGCGTCGAGGAGCTCGCGCTGTACGACGCGGGCGGCTCGCAGCTGGCGCGCGCCACGGGCGAGGGGCGGATCAGGCTCGACGACATGATCCTGCTGCCTGGCGCCAACTACGTGCGGGTGCGGGGCGGCGACGGCGAGTACGCGCTGCGAGCGCTCTCCCTCGGCCCGGCGCCGGAACCGACGCCCTCGGCGGACGCCCCGGCGAAGGACGAGCCGCTGACGCCAGTACCTGCGTCAGAGGGGGGCGAGCAGTCGGCCTTGGAGGCCGCAGAGGCTCCAACCGAGGCGGCGCTGCCAGCGCTGCCGCCACCCCCGCCGGGCCTGCTGGAGACCGAGCCCAACGACGACGGCTCCAGAGCGCAGAGGCTGGTGCCAGGGGTCGTTCACGTCGGCCGGCTCTCGTCAGCCAGCGACATCGACCGCTACCGCTTTCACCTCGACGTCGAACAGTACGTGCGCATCGAGTTGGCGCCACCGGAAGGGGCGAGCGGCTGGTGGCTGAGCCTCGACGGCACGAGCTACCGCAGCCTGCCAGCCTCGGAGGGCGGAGTCGTCGCCGCCCATAGGTGGCTGTTGGCGGGAGACCACCATGTCGAGCTGCGGGGAAGCTGGATCGACGAGGCGCCGAGCGACTATTACCAGCTTCGCCTGATGCCGCTCGGCTCGCTCGGGCTGCCGGTCGACCTCGAGCCGAACGACTCCGTGGCGACGGCGTCACAGCTTCCCGCAGAGCTGCGTTGGTCGGGGCACGTAGGGGAGGCTCGCGATCGGGATCACTACCGGCTGCCGTTGTTTGCTGTCGACACGACCATCTCGCTTGACGCGAACGCTGGGGAGGGCGTCTGGTTCGATGTCTTGAAGGACGGCGACGGCAGCTTCTCGGAAAGCGAGAGCGGACTGCTGACCCAGACGATACCGGCCGGCCAGCAGACCTACCTGCGCGTCAACGGCGACGGGGCTTACGAGCTGAGCCTCGACTTCTCCTCGCAGCCGGACCCGTCGGCGCTGCTGCCACCGCGTGACGGCGGTGAGCTGGAGGTCGCCCTTCGGCTCGAGAACCAGGAGGCCGCGGCGTTCTGGCACCAGGGACAGCGGCTGACCGGCACCATCGACGTCACCAACCACGGCTCCTCCGCGATCACCGCCGAGCTCACGGCAGCGGCCGACGCCGCCGGCGTGAGGTTCCAGCTGCCGGGCGACGCCAGCGTGCCGGCCGGCGGTTCGCTCAGCCTGCCGGTCACGGTCGAGCTGCCGGCCGACGTCAGCGACCAGGCGCCCGTAGCCCTCCAGGTGGCGGCGTCAGGCGGCTCCTCGCTGGCCGTTGGCGGGTACGACCTGCCGCTCAGATGCGAAGCGCCTCCGGTGAAGCCGTTCGCCTACTCCGCGATCCCGGCGCCGCTGCTGGGCCGCCCCAACGTGCTCTTCGCCGGCCTGGGGGCCGCGGTCCCCGACGGCTTCGAGACGCAGCGGCGCGACGCTTTCATCAACGACGGCCGCACCACGGTCGCCCACGGCGCCTGGGCGGGGGACGGTCACTCGCCCACCTTCCGCCTCGCGGGCGACGGGCCGGTCACGCTGCTCGGCACCGTCATCAACCCCGCGTCGGACAGCGAGACCGAGAGGCAGTTGCGCACCTTCCGCATCGAGACCTCACTCGACGGGGTCGGTTACCAGACGGCCTTCGAGGGCAGGCTGTCGGGGGCCAGGGTCGACCAGGCCTTCGTGTTCGATGCTCCGATCGAAGCGCGCTTCGCGCGGCTGGTGGCGGTCGACTCGCAGCGGGGGGACGCCGAGGGGTTCTTCGGGGAGTGGAAGCTCATCGCCGATGAGCCCGCGCTGATCTCAGGTCTCGACCTGTCGACTCCGGAGCTCGGTGGTCACCTGGTCTGGTCGCGGCCCCTGTTGGGAGAGGGCGCATCGGTCGACATCCTGACCGAGACCGCCGGCCTCATGCGACTCGACCTGTTGAAGGAAGACGCGTTCACCATGGTCGTCGGCTTCGCCGGCACCAGGGCCGCAAGGGTCGCCTCGCTCTCCTTGACCCAACCCGAAGGGGCCCCCGAGCAGCTCTTCGACGCGGTCGAGGTCGCGTTCAGCATGACCGGAGCGGCCGGTCCATGGCAGCCGCTTACGGAGTCCGCGCTCGGCGCGGTCGGCACCACCACGCTCATCGAGTTGGAGACGCCTACCTGGGCCCGCTACGTGCGGCTGTCCTTCCCCAAGCGAGACGACCAACGCAACTACCTGGCTCCCGTGCCCTTGTCGATCTTCGAAGCTCCGTCCGAGGGCGGCTACCTCTCGGTGCTGGCAGAGTGGGGGACCGACACGACCGCCGGGCCCTACGAGTTCCTCGAGGGCCGGGGCGAGGTCGAGCCCAGCGACGGCGTCGACGCCGGCGACTCCGCCGAGGAAGCCACCCCGTTGTCCGCAGGCGTGCCCGTAACCGGCACTGTGGCCGTGGCCGAGGACGTCGACTGGTACAGGATCAGCGTGCCTGACGGCGAGAACCACGTGACGGTTCGGCTCTCGGGCGACCCGGCGATCGCGTACGTCTACCAGCTGACTGCGGCCGACGGCTCCGCGGTACCAGTGCAGGCTGCCGAGGACGGGCACGACGTCGTGCTGTCGGCCTTCGTGGAGCCCGGCGACTACCTCCTGCGGCTGGAGGAGCCCAAGCGCACGGTGATCTTCTCCTGGGACACCAGCGGCTCGGTGAGCCCCTACCAGGCGATCACCTACAGCTCGCTGGCGAGCTTCGCCAGGGGCGTGGACGGCGAGCGCGAAGCCGTCCAGCTGCTCGCCTTCGACGCTCCGAGCCCACAGTGGCTGCTGCCGTACTGGTCAACGGACCCTCAGCGGGTGCAGCGAGCGATCACCGAGTGGGACCGCGACGCCGACTCCAGCGACTCCGAGCGCGCGCTGCTCACCGCGACGCGCGCGCTGCGCGACCGCGAGGGCACCAAGGCTGTCCTGTTCATGACGGACGCCGAGACCAGCGGTCGCGCCCTCACGCCCGAGCTGTGGGAGGCGCTGGAAGAGGTCAGGCCACGGGTGTTCACCTTCGAGATCAGCTCAGGCGGCAACCGCTACCCGCAGCAGCTCATGCAGTCGTGGGCCGCGGTGAACAACGGGGTGTACCAGATGTCGCGCGGCGTCGGCCACTTCGACGCGGGCTTCGCCAGGGCGTCATGCCTGCTGAGGCGGCCGAAGCGCTACACGGTCGAGGTCACGACGGCGGCCGTCGAGCCGCCTGGCCCAGGGACGCTCTCCGTGCTGCCGGCCGAAGACGCCGGAACGCCCGGCGTGCACGTGATCTTCGACGCGTCGGGCTCCATGGGCCAGCTGCTGCCCAGCGGCGAGCCGCGCATCGCGGCCGCCAAGCGCGCGCTCGACGAGCTGGTGGGCAGCTCCCTTGAGGAGGGCACGCCGTTCTCGCTCAGGGCCTTCGGCCACGTCGCGCCGAACTCCTGCGAGACCAGGCTCGACGTGCCGCTGGCGCCGCTCGACCGCGCGGCTGCGCAAACCGCGGTGGCCGCCATCGAACCCAAGCTGCTCTCGCAGACCGCGATCGCCGACTCGTTGTCGCTGGCGGTCGATGACCTCGCGAGAGCGGCCGGACCGCGGACGGTCATCCTCATCACCGACGGAGCCGAGTCGTGCGGCGGCGACCCGGCGGCGGCAGCGGCCGAGCTCCGCGCCGCCGGCGACACGGCCATCGCGATCGTCTCCCTGGCGCTGGAGCCCGACGGCCTCGCTGTGTTCGAGGGCCTGGCAGAGGAGATCGACGCGACCTACGTCGACGTCGGCTCGTTCGAGGGCCTCAGCGAGGCGCTCACCGCTGCGCTCAGCCCGGCCTTCGAGGTCTTTGACCAGGCCGGCGAGCTGGTCGCCTCCGGGCGGGTCGGCGACAGCGTCGAGCTGCCCATGGGCCTCTACAGCGTGAGAGTCATGACGGCTCCGGTGCAGGTCTTCGAGGACGTGATGGTGCCGGGCGACGGTGCTGTGCGGCTCACGGCAGGAGGTCGCTGAGGGGTTGC
>CAZQVC010000016.1:23611-36771 GCA_964596625.1 uncultured bacterium
TGGTGCCGGGCGACGGTGCTGTGCGGCTCACGGCAGGAGGTCGCTGAGGGGTTGCCGGTGGTCGCCGAGGGGCATGACGCGGGCGCGGCCGGACGCATCGGCGGCGGTCCAGAGCGGGCGGATCAACCGCCGGCGGTCACGGCGGCCATGCAGTAGCCTAGCGGCATGAGAGACGTCCTCGAGAAGGCCAGGCAGCTGCAAGACAAGACGGTCGCCACCCGCCGCGACCTCCACATGCACCCGGAGATCGCCTTCGAGGAGCACCGCACCATGGGGGTGGTCGCCGACCGCCTGAGGGAGCTCGGGCTCGAGCCGCGCACCGGTGTTGGCGGGACCGGCGTCGTCGCCGTGCTCGACACCGGCAAGCCGGGTCCGACGGTGCTGGCGCGCGCCGACATGGACGCCCTGCCGGTGCCGGAGGAGAAGGACGTCGAGTACCGCAGCACGACGCCCGAGAAGATGCACGCCTGCGGTCACGACGGGCACACGGCCATACTGTTGAGCGTCGCTGAGCTCCTCGTGGAGCGCAAGGACGAGCTCGCCGGCAAGGTCGTGTTCGTCTTCCAGCCGGCCGAGGAGATCGTGCGCGGCGCCAAGGCCATGCTCGACGACGGCGCCCTCGACGGCATCGCGGTCGACCACGTCATCGGCCTGCACCTCTCCAGCAACGATCCCCTCGGCACGGTCTCGGTCAGGTCGGGGCCGGCGATGGCCGCGACCGACACGTTCAGGCTGCTGGTGAAGGGCAAGGGCGGGCACGCCGCCTACCCGCACGACACCATCGACCCGGTCGTCACCGCCGCCGCCGTGGTCACCGCGCTGCAGACGCTGGTGAGCCGCGAGACCGAGCCGGCCGACCAGTCGGTGGTCAGCGTCACCAGCTTCCACGCCGGCACCGCCTACAACATCATTCCCGAGGTCGTCGAGCTGAAGGGGACGTTGAGGACGTTCGCCGACGACACGCGGGCGCGCCTGCGCGGCCGCGTCATCGAGCTGGCCAAGGGCGTCGCCGAGGCCTACCGCGCCGAGCTGACCAGCGAGTGGTTCGAAGGGACGCCAGCGGTGGTCAACGACGAGGCGTCGGTCGAGCGGCTCAAGCGCGTGGCCGGACGCATCGTCGGCGAAGAGAACGTGCTCGAGCAGCGACCGATCATGGGCGGTGACGACATGGCCTTGTGGCTGCAGCAGGCCAGGGGCGTCTACTTCTTCGTCGGGACGCGCTCCGGCGACGCCACCGGCTACCCACATCACAACCCGCGCTTCGACATCGACGAGCGCGGGTTGGAGGTCGGGGTCTCGGTACTGGCGTCGGGGGTGATCGACCTGCTAGTGGCCGACTAGCTCAGAACTCGGAGCGGATGGCGGCCACTACCTGCGTCACAGCGCCGTTGGCCGCCTCGGCCAGCAGCGGCCCGACGGTGGGGTCGCGGTAGCTGATCGTGCCGGCGCGCGGGATGCGGCTCACCGCGATGTTGGGGCTCGCTGCGCTGCCCGAACCCGTCATCGACACGACGACCTCACCGGTGATGATGTCGGTGGCGCGCACGTCGACCTCGACGTCGGCGCGGGTCTCGCCCAGCGTGACGCCGAACATGCTGGCGCCCGGTTCGGCGATCGTCGCCCTCGTCACGGTGCCGGTGATCACGTACCCGGCGCCGGCCGCCTTGGCCAGGGCCACGGGGTCCATCGACTCCATGCCCTGCTGCTGCATGATCGTGAGCAGCTCGCTGCGCTCCACGACGACGTAGCAGCCCGACTCCTTGAGCAGCGTGATGAGGCGCGCCGAGGCCGCCTCCTCGACGCCCACCACCGTGGTGCCGTGGCTGCCGGTGGTGTTCTGGAAGTCGGCGATGGCGACCGTGGGGACCGGCTCGCTGCGGCAGGGGGCGCTGAGCGCGGCGAGGTCGCTCTCGTTGGCCGGTGAGGCGGAGGGCGCGCAGGCCGCGAGAACCAGGCCAACTGTCAGGATTAGTGCTCCCAGAGCGAGTTTGTGGGGGTGGCGGTCGGTCATCTTCTCCTCCTGCCGTCCCCTGCGCGGGGACCGGTTCCGTATTTGGCAGAAAGGTACCAGGTCGGCGTCAACGATGCGTCAAAGGCCGGCGCTCCGGCTCAGGGGCGCAGCCGCTGTGCGTCGCGCGGGAAGGCGCGCGCGAAGCGGACGTTGGTGATGCCGAGCAGCAGCGCGGCGAGGCGCTCAGCGCCGATGGCGAAGCCGCCGTGCGCCGGCATGCCGTGCTTGAACACCTCGAGGTAGTCGGCGAAGTCGGCCGGGTCCATGCGCCGCTTCTCGAGCTCCGCCACCAGCACCTCGTGACGGTGCGCGCGCTGGCCGCCCGACGTGATCTCCACGCCGCGGAAGATGAGGTCGAGCCCTCTGGTCGTGCCGTCGCCGTTGGGGTACGTATAGAACGGTCTGGCTGCTTCGGGATAGCGCGTAACGAACACGAAGTCGCTGCCGTGCTCCTCCTTGGCCCAGCGGCCGATGAGCCGCTCCGCCTCGGGGTCGAGATCCTTGCCGCCGCTGACGTGCCCGTAGCGCTCCGCGACCAACTCACGCGCCGCGAGCAGCTCGATCCTTGGAAAGTCGACCGTGACGTCAGGGAGCTGCGCCGTGAACAGCTCGAGCTGCTGTGCGCAGCGCTCGCCGACCTCGCGGATCATCGCCTTGAGCAGCGCCTCCTCGAGGTCCATGACGTCGCCTTCGTCCTCGATCGGTCCGAACTCCACGTCGAGCGAGAGGTACTCAGAAAGGTGCCGGCTGGTGTGGCTCTTCTCCGCGCGGTACACGGGAGCTGTCTCGTACACGCGTTCGAACACGCCGACCATGATCTGCTTGTAGAGCTGCGGCGACTGGGCCAGGTAGGCCCGCTGCCCGTAGAAGTCGACCTCGAAGAGGTTCGCTCCGCCCTCGGCGCCCGCCGACACCAGCTTGGGCGTGAACACCTCGGTGAAGTCGCGCTCGTCGAGGAAAGCGCGGAACGCCCGCACCAGTTCCGCCTTTAACTTGAGCGCGGCGCGGGCCTTGACGCCCCGCACGCTGACGTGCCGGTACTGCAGGAGCGTCTCCGGGTTGGCCTGCCACTCCTCCTTCGGCAGCTCGACCGGGGGAGGTACGGAGGCCTCGTTCAGCAGGCTCAGCGAGGCGTTGGAGACCTCGACCCCGCCGGGCGCCTTGGCGTGCTCGACGACCTTGCCTGTGACCTCGACGTAGCTCTCGTGCAGCGGGAGATCGACGCCCTCGAACACGCACTGGACCACGCCGCTGCGGTCGCGCAGCAGCACGAACCCGATGCCGCCGAGGTCGCGCCTGGTGAGCACCCAGCCCCGGAGCGTGACGAGCTCACCGACCTTGCTCGTGAGCTCAGCGATCAGCGTGCGCTCGGCCGCTGGCGCCTCTCGTCGTGCCGGAGCCTCCTCCATAAGGGCGGAAGTCTAACAGCGGCCCGGTGGGGTGTCAACGAAGGCCGTCCCCCAGCCGAGCGCGGAGCAACCGGATGTGGGGTCGGTCCTTCTCGCGGTCGCTGGCCAGCTTGAAGCGCAGCACGTCCGCGAGCCCCACGCACGGCACGCCGGCGACCGGCTCGGCGCCGTCGATCAACGCGTCGAGGTCCTCGTCGAGCCAGCCCGACCAGACCTCCACGCCAAGCTCGGGGACCGCCACGCACAGGTCGACGCGGCCGGGGACCGGCTCGCCGAGTTCCAAGGCGCGCCGCCAGGCCGCCCCGCGGGCGATGACGTCGACGTCGCCGGCCTCATCGAGCAGTCCGTGGAGGACCATCACGGCGCTGGCGTGCACCGCCCAATCGCCCTCGGGCAAGGCGAGCCGCTCGAGGGCGGCCACGATCTGGTCACGGGTCACGCCGCAGGATAAGACCCCCTCGACGCCGGGTACAATCGGGCGCTTCCTGGAAGCGAGTGGCTCAGCTAGCGATCGCCTAGGGGGCGATCGGCCGGATGCGAGCGCCTTAGGAGGGCTGCAATTGATGGACGGCAAGTCGTTCGTAGCGGAGTTCGTCGGGACGTTCACGTTGGTGTTCGTCGGCGTCGGCGCCATCGCCATGGCCGGCGACGGCAGCGCGGGGCTGTTGGCGGTCGCCCTGGCGCACGGGCTGGCCCTGGTCGTGATGATCAGCGCCGTGGCGGCGGTGAGCGGCGGCCACCTGAACCCGGCGGTCAGCTTCGGGCTGTGGCTGGCCGGCAAGCTGCCGCTCGGTGGGCTGATCGGCTACGTCATCGCCCAGGTGCTTGGGGCCCTGGCCGCCACCGCGATGATCCTCGCGGCCCTGCCCGAGCAGGTGCGCGCGGTGTCGCTGGGCACCCCTGCGTTGGCGCCAGGCGTCGGCATCGGCTCGGCCATCGTCCTCGAGGCCGTGCTCACCTTCTTCCTCGTGTTCACCGTCTACGGCACGGCGGTCGACCGCCGCGCGCCCCGCGTGGGCGGCCTGTTCATCGGGCTCTCAGTGACCATGGGCATCTTGGTCGCGGGGCCCGTCACGGGGGCAGCCCTCAACCCCGCCAGGCACCTGGGGCCCGCCCTGATGGCCGGTGGCGAGTTCCTGGCGCAGGCCTGGCTCTACTGGCTCGCGCCGTTGCTCGGTGGCGCGGCGGCCGCGTTGCTCTACCGCTGGGTCCTGGAGGAGCGGCCGCAGACCACCCGCGTCTTGAACTGAGGCCGGTCGTGGACGAGGTCGAGGCCGGCCGCATGGATGACGGGAGAAGGTGGAGGAGGCGCATGAGCGCTCGAGATCGCGTTGTCGGACGGTTCAAGCCGTCACTGGTCGCCCTGGGCCTGACGCTGTTCGCCCTGGGCACGCCCACCACGGCGCAGGCGCCCGTCGGTCCCGCCACGCCAGCCGACCTGTTCGGCTCTTCGGCCTGGCAGGTAGAGAGCGTGACGCTGGCCGGCGAACCGTTCGCCCTTGACGCCGAGGTGTTCACCGAGCTGGTGTTGGCCGAGGACCTCCCCGCGCTCACCGGCACCGTCGGCTGCAACCGCATGACCGCGCGGTTCGAGCTCGGCCCGGAGCCTGGCGCCATCGCCTTCTCGCCGATCGTCTCGACGCTGATGGCCTGCCCCGAGCCGGCGATGTCGCAGGAGCGAGCGGTCTTCGACGCCCTCGAGGCTGTAGAAGCGTTCACGCGCGAGCCCGGCAGCGTGCGGCTCAGCGGCCCCGATGTCGAGGTCGTGCTGGCCGCCCGCTCACCCGGCGCGCTCGGCTCAACGCCGCCACGCCAGGTGGAGCTCGACGCCTTCAACGGCGCTGTGACGGCAGCCGCGGCCGCCGGCGCGCAGTGGCCAAACGACCCAGTGCGCGTGGCGTTGGCCTTCGTCGACCTGTCGGGCGCCGCACAGACCAGCATCGTCGCTCGCTACGGCCCGCCCGACGCGCTCGTCGAGGTCGAGGGCCCGCGCGAGGTCGCGGTCGTCACCGTCGACGAGAACGGCCTCCTCGACGACTCGGTGTCAGGCGTCACGCAGCGCGTGCTGCTCGACCGAGAGGGTGACGTGTGGCTCGTCACTGGCCACGAGATCGTCTGGCAGTGCGCTCGCGGCCCCGAGGCCCAGAGGGTCGAGCCGCTGCGCTGCCCCTGAGCGACGTCGGCCGAGCGAGTGATGAGCACGGATCGTCAACCCGCGTGCTCGACGATCACCGCCGCGACGCCGCTGCTGCTGCTGAGCGCCACCGTGGCCTCGTCCGCGACGTTGGACACGCCGAGGCCGGTGCCGAACCCGAGCGCCGTGTCGCTCAGCGCGAAGCGCAGGCCGCGGCTGGTCAGGACGGCCGGGCCGCGCAGGGCGAGGAGGCTCACGGTCGTGCCGGGCGCGATGGCGAGTTCGACCGGTGCCTGCGGCGTGCAGATCCAGGCCTCGTGGCTGCCGCCGTGCAACGACACCGCGAACCCCGCCTCGACCCAGGCGGCGCCGATCAGGAGCGCGGCCACGGAGTGGTCGAGGCGGCCGCCGAAGGCCCCTAGCACCCGCATCGACGTCGCGCCCAGCTCCCGCGCGGCGTTAAGGGCGAGCTCGAGGTCGAGCTCGTCCTTGTCGACCCGGTGCCGGTCGACGCGCACCGCCGGGTAGCTCGCCAGCAGCTCGGGAGTGACGCTGTCGAGGTCGCCGACGATCCTCTGCGGGGTCAGCCCGAGGGCGGCGACGTGCGCCAGGCCTCCGTCGGCCGCCACGACCAGATCGACACCCCTCATCAGACCGGGAAGCAGCGCAGGCGCGGGCAGGTCGCCGGCCGCGAACACCAGCGCGGTCACCGCGCGGCCTCGCTCCGCGCCGGCACAGCATGCCACGCCCCGCGCGGCACCAGAAGGTCGAAGCGCGTGCCGACGTCCGGCGCCGTCGGCAGCTCCCTGGCGTGACCTCGCCACTCGAACGTCGTCTCCCAGGCCGGCACGCGGAAGGTGAGCTGCCAGGCCAGGCCCTCGCGCGCCGCGCGCGCCACCTCGGCCTCGAAGACGTCGACCTCCGCCTCGCCGTGGCCTGGCACGATCGACTCGCTGCCGGCGACCCGCACCAGGTCGGCCCTCAGCAGCAGCGCGTCGGGCGCCGCCATGCGCGCACCCCGACCACCGCTCAGCTCCAGCAGGCCGGCGAGCCGCCTGGCGTCCTCCCCCTGCCAGACGTTCTCGTGGCCGAGGAAGCCGGCCGTCCAGGCGTCAGCGGGACGTTCGAGCAGCTCCTCGCGGGTTCCGACCTGGACGATGCGGCCCTCGCGCATGACGGCGACGACGTCGGCGACCGCGTACGCCTCCGTCTGGTCGTGGGTGACGTAGATGGCTTCGATCGCCAGCTCGTCGAGCAGGCGCACGATCTCGTCCTTGAGCTCGTTGCGCAGCGCCTCGTCGAGGTTCGAAAGCGGCTCGTCGAGCAGGAGAAGCGGCGGCTTGGGAGCCAACGCTCGGGCCAGCGCGACGCGTTGCTGCTGCCCGCCCGAGAGGCGATCGACCCGGCGGCGCTCGAGCCCGCCCAACCCCACGAGCTCCAGCAGCTCGGCTACGCGCCGGTCGCGCTCCTGGCGCTCGACGCCGCGCTCCACCAGGCCGAACGCCACGTTGCCGGCGACGTCGAGGTGGGGGAACAGCGCGAAGTCCTGGAACACCACGCCGAAGCGGCGCTGCTGCGGCGGCTCGCGCGTGACGTCGCGATCGCCGAACCGAACCCGGCCGGCGTCGGGCGCCTCCAGCCCCGCGACCAGCCGCAGCAGCGTGCTCTTGCCGCAGCCGCTGGGCCCCAACAGGGCCAGGGTCGCACCGCTGGCGAGACCGAGGCTCACGCCGTCGACGGCCCTGGTCGTCCCGTAGCGCTTGTGGAGGTCGTCGAGGATGAGGCTCATCGGTTGGCGGCGATCATACCGGCAGGATCCCTGGCGCCTTCGCTAGAACTCCGTCCTGGTGCGACGTTGCAGCGCGACCATCACGGCCGCGGTGACCACCATCAGGACGCTGGCCAGGGCCAACGCCGAGCCGTAGCTGGTCGGCCCCGGCCGCCCCAGGCGGTCGTAGATCGCCACCGGCAGCGTCGCGTACTCGGGCCGGGCCAGCAACAGCGTCGCGCCGAACTCGCCCATCGAGATCGCGAAGGCGAACGCCGACGCGACCACCAGCGACGGCGCCAGTTGCGGCAGCTCGACTCGCCACAACGTCCGCCACGGCCCGGCGCCCAGCGTCGCAGCCGCCCCTGCCTGGTTCGGTGGCAGACCGCGCAGCGCCGGCAACAGGGCGCGCGTGACGAAGGGGAAGGCGATGAGGGCGTGGGCCAGCGGGATGCCCCAGAACGACGTCACCAGCAGCGGGTAGGTGAGCAAGTAGCCGAACGCCAGCGTGATGGGGCTGGTGGCCAGCGGCAGCAGGCTCAGCTGATCGAGCACGCGCCAGCCGCCGCGCACGATCGCGTACGCGAACGCGAAGCCGACGAGCAGCGCGATGGCGGAGCTGAGCAGGGCGAACCCCAGCGAGTTGCGCAGTGCCTGTCCCAGCGACGCGAACCCGATCGACCGCGGCGTGTCGAGCAGTCCGCTGAAGTTCGCCAGGCTCGGGAAGGACCCGCCGGGCGCCGTCAGCGAGCCGAGCAACAGAGCCAGCAACGGGGCGAGCACCAGCGCGGCGATGACGACGAGGTTGACGGCAAGCAGCCCGCGTCCGGCCGCGCTCGGGCGCCGCGCGGAGTCGGGCGCAGGGCCGGTCACCGGCGTGGCCAGCCGCGCCTGCAGCCTGGTGTACACGGCGCCTACGAGCAAGATCACGACCAGCTGAACCAGCGCCAGCACGGCGGCCGCGTCGAGCTGCAGGAGGCGCTCGGTGAGGCGGAAGATCTCCACCTCGAGCGTGGCGAAAGGCGCGGCCGGCGCCAGTATCAAGATCACGCCGAAGCTCGTGAAGCAGAAGATGAAGACGAGGGCGGCGGCGGCCAACGTCGCCGGCATGGCCAGCGGCAGCGTCACGCGCCACAGCGCCCGCCAGGGCCCGGCGCCCAACGTGGCGGCCGCCTGCTCGAGCCGCGGTCCGATGCCCTCGAGGAAGCCGCCGACGAGGCGCGCGACGACCGCGAAGTTGTAGAAGACGTGAGCCAGCAGGACCACAGCGAGCGTGTTGCGCAGGTCGGCGCCGACGACGCCGTTGGGACCGACGAGCGCCAGGAAGCCGATGCCGGCCACCACCGTCGGCATCACGAAGGGCACGGTGAACGCGGCGGTGAGCGCGCGCCTGCCGAGGAAGCGGTAGCGCGCGAGGAGCACCGCGCTGGGCAGGCCCACCAGCACCGTGAGCACGGTCGAGAGCAGCGCCTGGCCGAAGGTGAAGCCGATCCGGCCGAGGTAGTAGCGGTCCGTGAGCAGCGAGAGCGGGTTGCCGACCGCCGACGTGGCTGCCTCGGCGCCGAAGCTCCGCACGAGGATCGCGGCGAGGGGCACCAGCAACAGCGCCGCGAGGAAGAGGCTGGAGAGGAGCCCGGCCGCGGTGCCGAGCCAGTTGCGCCGCACGCGCGTCAGCGCCTAACCGTCGCCTTGCGTGCTCGCCCTCACTCGAACGAGGAGCGGAAGCGCGGGTGGACGACGTCGAGCTCGTCGGGGTTCTGCCTGAGGTAGTCGACCACGAACGGGCACAGCGGCCTGACCAGCGCACCGCGGTCCCGAACGTACTGCAGCGCGCCCTGCACCAGGGCGGAGCCGACGCCGCGGCCGCGGAAGGAGGCCGGCACCTCGGTGTGGGTGAGGTTCCACAGGTCATCCCGTTGGTCGACCTCGAGGAAGGCGACGTCTTCGATGCCCGGGAGGCGCGCCTCGAAGCGCTCGGCCTGGGCGTCGTAGGTCACGTCGATCTGGCTGATCTCTGCCATGTCCCACACTCTAGCGACACAAGGTGGACGCCGTGGCGCCACGGCAGACCGGCCCGCGCCAAGCCGGTTGACAAGGTCGCGGCGCTCGGCTAGAGTCAGCGAGCTCATGGCAGATAACCGTCTCATGCACTTCGGAAACCTCGCCGCCATCACCCGCGGTGTCGGTGCTCCGTTGGGAGAGGTCTGCCTAGACGTCGGATAGTCGACAGCTTCAACGCACGACGCGACCGTGGGCGGCCGAACCGAGCAGCCCACGGTTTTCTTTGTGCCATTTCGGTCATCGAACCAGTGCCTTGAACCCCTCAGCAGACCTGACAGCGAGGCGACATGACGACGCAAGCGGCAAGCCCACAACTCGAAGCCCAACACCAGCGAAGGCCCGCGACGATGATGGGCCTGCTCCTGCGCTACCTCTTGCCGCAGCGCGGCCTGGCGGCGCTGATGACGCTGCTGGTGATCGCCGCGGTGGGCCTGCAGCTGCTCGTTCCGCAGCTGCTGCGCCGCTTCATCGACGGTGCGCTCGGCGGCGTCGACCAGTCCCGCCTCACGACCTTGGCCGTGCTGTTCCTCGCGGCCGCCATCGTCACGCAGGTGCTCAACGCGGGCGCGACCTACGTGGCCGCCGCGGTCGGCTGGACCTCGACGAACCTGCTGCGCCGCGACCTCACCGAGCACACGCTCGACCTCGACATGAGCTTCCACAACTCCCGCACGGCCGGCGAGATGATCGAGCGCATCGACGGCGACATCACCAGCCTGTCGAACTTCCTCTCCCAGTTCACGGTCAGGGTCTTCGGCGGCATCCTGCTCCTGGCCGGCATCCTCGTCGCGCTCTGGCTCGAGAACTCGTTGATGGGGGCCGCGCTCACCGCGTTCGTGGCGCTCGAGCTGGTCGTGCTCACGCTGACGCGCCGCGTCGGCGTGCCGGCCACCAGGCTGGAGCGGGAGGCCAACGCCCGCCAGTTCGGCTTCATCGAGGAGCGCTTGCAAGGCCTCGACGACCTCAGGGCGAACGGCGCTGGCGAGTACAGCATGCACCGCTTCGAGGGCGTGATGCGCGGCTTCTACCACGACACCAGACGGGCCTGGATGCTGCGCTCGGTCGTCTGGCTGTCCAGCTACGGGCTGTTCGTCATCGGGCTCGCCGTCACCATCGGCGCCTCGATCTTCCTGGTGCGGCGCGGCGAGCTGACCATCGGCGCGGCCTACATGGTGTTCCAGTACCTGTTCATGCTGCAGAACCCGATCGAGCAGATCACCCAGCAGCTACAGGAGCTCCAGAAGGCCGCGGCCGGAGCGTCGCGCGTGTCCGAGCTGCTGGCCATAGAGTCGGCGCTGCCGCCCGGCGGCGGGCGCCGGCTGCCGGACGGCCCGCTCTCGGTGAGCTTCGAGGACGTCACCTTCCACTACCTCGACGCCGACAGCGATCAACTCACCCTCGACGGTGTGACCTTCACGCTCGCCGCCGGCCGGCGCCTCGGCCTCCTCGGCCGCACCGGGTCGGGCAAGACCACGCTCACGCGCCTGGTCTTCCGGCTCTACGATCCGACCAGCGGCGCGGTCCGGCTCGGCGGCGTGAACGCGGTCGACGCCGACCTCGATCACCTGCGCTCGCGCGTAGGGCTGGTGACGCAGGACGTGCAGCTGTTCAGGGGCACCCTGCGCGACAACCTCACGTTCTTCGATCCGACCGTCGACGACCGCAGCATCCTCGACGTCCTCGACGCCCTCGGACTCGGCCAGTGGTACGCCGGCCAGGAGCAGGGCCTCGAGACCGAGCTCGACTCCGGCGGGCGTAACCTCTCGGCCGGCGAGGCGCAGCTCATCGCCTTCGCGCGCGTGTTCCTCAAGGACCCGGGCGTCGTCATCCTCGACGAGCCGTCATCGCGGCTCGACCCTGTCACCGAGAAGCGCCTGCAGGTCGCGCTCGAGCGGCTGTTGGCGGGACGGACGGCGATCATCATCGCCCACCGCCTCGAGACGGTCGAGGCGGTCGACGAGATCATGGTCATGGAAGGCGGCCGGATCGTCGAGGCCGGCGAGCGCGAGCGGCTCGTCGCCGACGAGACGTCGCGCTACTCGCGGCTCAGGCGGGCGGCGCTCTCGCTCGACCTCAACTTCGGCGCCAGGCGCCAGACCCCAGGACTCAGCCAAGAAGAGGCCGAACTGCTGGAGGACCTCGCATGACCTTCGAGACCAACCCGCTTCGCCTGACGAGGCTGCTGCTGCGGCAGCGCTCGTACCTGTTCGTCGGAGCGTGCCTGCTGTGGCTGCTCATCCACCTGCTGCCGGTGATCACCGGCGTGCTGATGAAGGGCGTGTTCGACGCGCTCTCCGGCTCCGAGGCCGCGGCCTTCGGTCCGTGGACGTACCTGGCCGCCGCACTGGTGCTCGACGTTGGCCGCATCGGCCTGTTCGTCGGCGCCATCAGGGCCTGGGTCAGCTACTGGGCCGAGGTCACCCTGCACCTGCGCAGCAACATCCTCAGGCACCTGCTGACCGCGCGCGGCAGCCGGCGGTTGCCGGACTCGCCGGGCGAGGCGGTCACGCGCTTCCGCGACGACGTCAACGACATCGGGGAGTACGTCGAGCACTGGGTCGACGCCTGGGGCTTCGTCGCGTACGCGCTCGTGGCGCTGGCCATCATGGCCGCCATCGACCCCCTGCTCACCGTGCTGGCCTGCATACCCCTGCTGCTCACCGTGGTGTTGACCAACCTGCTGCGGCCTCACATCAGGGCCGCCAGGCGCAAGTCGCGGGAGGCGACCAGCCGGGTCACCGACTTCCTCGGCGAGACCTTCGGCAGCGTCCTGGCGGTGAAGGCCTCCGGCCGCGAACGCAGCGTGATGCGGCGCTTCGTCGGCCTCAACGACGCGCGGCGCGAGCGCGCCCTGAAGGACACCGTGCTCACCGAGCTGTTCCGCACCATCACCGACAACATGGTCAACATCGCCACCGGCATCATCCTCTTGGTCGGCGCCGCCAGCCTGCGCAGCGGCAGCTTCACCGTCGGCGACTTCGCGCTGTTCGTCACGTACCTGCCGCGGCTCACCGGGATCATGACCTTCCTCGGCCTGATGGTCGTGCAGCACAAGCGCACCGGCGTCGCCTACGAGCGCCTCGGCCGCTTGATGGTCGACGCGCCGGTCGCCACCCTCATCGAGCCGCGTGCGTACGACCTCGAGCGCCCTCAGAACGAGTTCCGGCCCGCGGGCGCGGCGCTGGAGCCGTTCCGGGAGCTGCGGGTCGAGGGCTTGGGCTACACGCACCCCGGCGCCGCCGAGGGGATAGCCGACGTCAGCTTCGGCCTCGCCCGCGGCGAGTTCGTGGTCGTGACCGGGCGCGTCGGCTCCGGCAAGACCACGCTGGTACGGGTCCTGCTCGGTCTGCTGCCCAAGACGGCCGGCGAGATCTACTGGAACGGGGAGCTGGTCGAGGACCCGGCGACCTTCTTCGTGCCGCCCCGCACCGCTTACACCAGCCAGGTGCCGCGCCTCTTCTCGGACACCTTGCGCGAGAACATCCAGCTCGGCGGCCGTCAGTCCCCCGCTGAGGTCGACAGGGCAGTCGCACTGGCCGTGCTGGGTGACGACATCGCGACGCTCCAGCACGGCCTCGAGACCGAGGTCGGTACGCGCGGCGTGCGCCTCTCGGGCGGTCAGGTGCAGCGCGCCGCCGCTGCGCGCATGTTCCTGCAAGACGCCGAGCTGCTGGTGTTCGACGACCTCTCGAGCGCGCTCGACGTCGAGACGGAGAGGCGGCTGTGGGACGGGCTGTTCGCCAGCCGCGAGGTCAGCTGCCTGGTGGTCTCGCACCG
>CAZQVC010000017.1:0-9422 GCA_964596625.1 uncultured bacterium
GCGGCGGGACCGGGGTGCCTAGTGGTTTGTCGAGGGGGGCTCCCCGCCCGGCGCCCGCGGGGGCGCCGGGTCCGGACGCCCGGCGCCTCAGCGGGCGCCCGGTCGGGAAGCCCCGCGCTCAACCTCCGCAGACATCAGTCACGTTGCCCTCGTAGGTGTTGTGCTCGTCCTCCCACACCAGGTCCGCCGCGCCGTCCGAGATGAGCAGGCCACAGTCGGCGCTCCCCTTGATCAGCGAGCTGAGGATGTAGCTGTCCTGCGTGACGTCCACGCCGACGATGGCGATGTTGGCCGGATAGAACGCGTCGCCGCCGCCCCAGCTGACCTCGGCGTGCTGGAGAAAGACGGCGGCCTCGACCACCGAGAGGCCTTCCCAGCTTCCCGGGACCGCCGCGTGCCCGGTGAGCACCACCGGCTCGGCGGGGGTGCCGACAGCCGCGAAGGTCGAGTACTCCCACACGTTGAGGCTCCCCTCAGGTCCGAACACGAAGGTCGTGCCCGGACCGACCTCCACGTCGGTGTCCTCGTCGATGATGACGTTGCGGTGGTAGTCCATGGCGTCTTCGCCGACGAAGTACGGCGCGTTCAGCCGCGGCCACTCGTGCTTCACGCCGGGGTCGGCGAGCCTCCCCGTGAGGTAGACGTACGCCTTGGAGTTCGGCGTGCCGACGCTGTGACCCAGGTAGTCGCTGGCCGCGTCGAGCCGCGCGAGGTTTGCGGCGGAGACACGCACCCCGTACTCCTTGTTGGCGGCGAAGACGTTGCGCGCGAACTCGCCCAGCTCCAGAGTGGTGGCATCCAACCCGGTGGTCTGCGCACCCGCCACCAGCGTGTCGACGATGCTCAACGGCTCGCCGCCACCGCTGCCATGGCCGATGGCCGCGCGGCAGACGGAGGTGCCGCCCAACCAGACCTTGCCGGCGTTGAGCAGGTCGACGCGCTCCAGCCGGCTCACCCTGTTGTCGCTGAAGCACAGCCCGTACCAGAAGCCGGTGGTGTTAACGGCGCCGCGCATGACGATGCGCTGGTCCTCGGTCCCCACCGCGTGGATGCTGCCCGTGTCCTCGATCCTCAAGCGGCTGTCCTGGCCGAACTGCACCTCGGTACCCGGATCGATGACGAGCTCGCCTGTCACCCGAACGTCGCCGTTCACCCGGTAGTCGCAGCCCGCGCCGAGGTTAGCGAGCTGGGTGCGGATGGTGATGTCCTCGGTGATCGTGACGGCACACTCCCCGCCGGGTTGCGGTTGCCCCCCATCCGGGGCCTGCGTGCCGCCACACGCTGCCAACACGAGGGTCAAGGCTGCGAGCAGGGCGGGAAGCCTGCACTGCGGCCGGAACTGCTGAGGGACGACGTTCTGCACGGTGGCTATCTGCGTAAAACGATTCACCGGGCAACGGTAACCAAAGCGGCTGCTCATGTCACCGTAAGGGCTCGACACATTCGCGTGGTGGACGCTGCCGGGCGCGTTTCACCGTGAGCGCAAGCACGCGCGCACGCTCAAGGCCCCGCGCGCGCTCGTCCAGGCAGGCGCGGCGCCGGCCAGCGCACCTCGGCGATGATCATCGCCAGGAGCATGACGGCTCCGCCGATCCAGCCGAGCGCACCGAGCCGCTCGCCCAGCAGCAGGAAGGCGAACAGCGCGGCGAAGGCCGGCTCGAGCACGAAGATCAACGCGGCGACGTGGGCGGGCACCACCCGCTGCGCGTAGGTCTGGATGACCGCCACCAGGGCCGTCGCCACCACGGCGAGGTAGAGGATCGCCAGGTAGGTGTTTAGCGGCACCGCGGCCAGGTCCCCCACTTGCGGGAGCGCCCAGAGCCAGGCGAGCAGCGCCATCGGCACGTGCTGCATGAACGCCAGCGTGGTGCCCTTGTGCTTCGCGGCCACCTCGCCGAGGTAGATGATGTAGAGCGCGTAGCTCAGCGCCGTGAGGAGCACCCAGAAGTCTCCGGCGTTGACCTCGCCGAAGCCGTCGCGCAGGGTGATGAGGGCCAGGCCGACGAGCGCGACGAGCGCGGCGGCGTAGACGCGCGGCGCCAGACGCTTGCGCCAGAACAGTCGCCCGAGCAGCGGCGTGAGTATGACCGAGAGCCCGGTGATGAAGGCCGCGTTCGAGGCGCTGGTGATCGACAAGCCGACGGTCTGGGTCATGAAGCCCGCGAACGAGAGCGCTCCGAGGATCAGGGCCGGCAGCAACGCCCGCCGGTCCCAGCCGCCCCAGGCCAACAGCAGCCCGGCGAGGGTGAACCGCACCGCCAGGAGCAGCGGCACCGAGATCGTGTCGAGCGCCTCCTTGACCACGACGAACGTCGTGCCCCAGATGACGGTGACGACCACGAGCGAGACGATGCCTACGGCCGGGCTCACGAGACGCGACTCACGGCGGACATTGTCTCACTGTTCGGGTGCCTGGAGGCTGTCGGTCGGGCGTCAGGCCTGCGTGCCGGGCTCACCGTCGCCCGGCGCCCTGGTAGCATCCCGGCATGTCGGAGAAGCTGCGCGTCGGTCACGGCCTCGACGCCCATCGCCTGAGAGCCGGCCGAGCGCTGGTCATCGGCGGCGTGAGGGTGCCGGACAGCCCGCGCGGAGCCGAGGCCCACTCAGACGGCGACGTGCTGCTGCACGCTGTGGCCGACGCGCTGCTGTCGTGCTTCGGGCTGGGCGACATCGGGGTGCTGTTCCCACCCAGCGACCCGGCGTTCGCCGGGCTCGACAGCCGTGAGATCCTCCGCGCCGTCCTGAGCAAGGTGCACGGTGAGGCTCCAGGCGCGGTCGTGCAGAACGCAGCGGTCGTCGTGACCCTCGACGCGCCGAAACTCGGTCCGCTGCGCGCGGCGATCTCGCGGTCGGTGGCGGAGCTTCTCGACGTCGACGAGCGCGACGTCGGGCTCACCCTCAAGACCAGCGAGGGCCTGGCGCCCGATCACGTGCAGGCCAGCGCCACCGTGCTGCTTCGGCTGACCTGACCCGCGACGAACCGCCGCCGGCGAAGGGGCGCCGGCGCGGCGGACCTCACCGCTCCTGCAGGCTCACCAACACGCGGCCCCCGCGCTGGAACGCGGTGAACAGCTGGATCTTCTTCACCGCTGGCAGCGTCGGCCGGCCCGTCTGGAGATCGAAGGTCGCCCCGTGGTGCACGCAGCGGATCTTGCCCGGCAGCATCTCGCCGTCGCTCAGCGGGTAGCGCTGATGCGTGCACTGGTCTGGCATGGCGTAGAACTCGCCCTCCTGCTTGATGAGGATGATCTCGGAGCCGCCGATGACCAACGGGGTGATGCTGTCCTCGGCGTACTGCTCGACGCTGCCGCAGTCGTACACGCCCTCCCCCGCCTCCGGCACCTCGACGGGTTCCGGGGCGGGGGCGGCGAACATGTCGGGTTCGGCGTCGGCGCTCATGAGCGCGGGAGGGCGGCCTGGCGAGTTCTGAGCGCCGCGGCGCCGACCGCGCTCACAGCTTCTCCTTGACCCCTGGCACCCCGAGCTTGGCCTGCACCACACGCTCGACGTACTCGGCGACCTTCGGCAGCGTGACGCGGCTCATGACCTCGTAGAGGAAGCCGGTCACCAGCAGGTGCTCGGCGACCTCTGGCTTGAGGCCGCGGCTCATCAGGTAGAACCGCTGGTCCTCGGGCACCGGGCCGGTGGTCGAGCCGTGCGAGCACTTCACGTCGTTCGCGGCGATCTCGAGCTGCGGGATCGACACCGCGTGCGAGTCGCGGTCGAGCAGCAGGTTGCGGTTCGTCTGGTAGGCGTCGGTCTTCTGGGCGCCCGGGTCGACGATGATGATGCCGGAGTAGACGGCGTTGGAGGCGTCGCGCACGGCGCCCTTGAAGAGCACGTCGGAGAAGGCGCGCCCCGAGGCGTGATGCTGGACGGTGTACTGGTTGAAGTGCTGGCCCTCGTCGGCGAAGTAGAGGCCGAGCATCTCGCTCTCGGCGCCGGGGCCGGAGAGCTCGCTCTCGATCTCGACGCGGCCCGCGTCGCCGCCGAGGCTCACGGTCAGCGACTCGAGCCGGGCGTCGCGACCGACGTCGGCGCGCTGCTTGTGCAGGTGCACGACGTTGCGGCTCCAGTTCTGCAGGCTGACGTAGCGGAGCTTGGCGCCGTCCTTGAGGACGATCTCGGTGGCCGCGTCGTAGAACAGCCGCTCGTCGAACGGCTCGCTGGTGAACTCGTCGATGAACGTGAGCTTGGCGTTGACGTCGACGACGATCAGCGTGCGCCCCGCGCCGATGCCGCCGCGGTCGGCGGTGGTGAAGGTGCCGAGCGGCAGCTCGACCTCGACGTCCTTCGGCACGTAGACGAAGGTGCCGTTGGTCCACATGGCGGAGTTGAGCGCTGTGTACTTCGTCTGGGTGGCGTTCACCGTGGTGAACAGGTGCTCGCGCACCAGGTCCTCGTGCTCGCGCACGGCGCTGCGCAGGTCGGTGAAGATCACGCCCTGCTGGCTGATCTTCGCCCTGTGCTCGACGACCTTGCCGTTCTTGATGACCTGCACGCCTTCGGCGTCGGAGTCGCCGGCGCGCATCGTGATGCGCTCCGGCACGACGTCGCTCAAGGGGCCGTCGACGAGGTCGAGGCCGTTCAGCGTGAAGCGGTCGAGCTCGCTGTAGCGCCACTGCTCGTCACGCGCCGTGGGGAACGGCGTGGCCTGATAGCTGCGGAAGGCAGCGCGGCGCTCCTCGGCCAGCCAGGCCGGCTCGTCGAAGCGCGTGATCAGCTCCTCGACCGCCGCCTCGCTGATCGCGGGGTTGCCCTCGAGCGTCTGCATCAACCGACGCTCCCTTCCATCTCGAGCTCGATGAGGCGGTTGAGCTCGACCGCGTACTCCAGCGGCAGCTCCTTGGCCACCGGGTCGAGGAAGCCGCGCACGATGAGCGCCATGGCCTCCTCCTCGCCGAGTCCGCGGGTCATGAGGTAGAAGATCTGCTCCTCGTCGAGCTTGCTGACCGTCGCCTCGTGACCGATGTGCGCCGTCTTCTCGTTGATCTCGATGTAGGGGTAGGTGTCGGTGCGGGCCTGCTCGTCGAGCAGCAGCGCGTCGCACTCGACGTTCGAGCGCGCGAACTCGGCGCCCTCGTGGATCTGCACGAGGCCGCGGTAGCTGGAGCGGCCGGTGCCCTTCGAGATCGACTTGCTGACGATGCTGCTGGTCGTGTGCGGCGCGGCGTGGATGACCTTGCCGCCGGCGTCCTGGTGCTGGCCGTCGGTGGCGAAGGCGATCGAGAGGATCTCGCCGTGCGCGTGCTCGCCGACCAGGTAGGTGCTCGGGTACTTCATCGTGACCTTCGAGCCCAGGTTGCCGTCGAGCCAGCCCATCGAGGCGTTGCGGTGCACCATCGCGCGCTGCGTGACGAGGTTGTAGACGTTGTGCGACCAGTTCTGGATGGTCGAGTAGCGCACGTCCGAGCCCTCTTCACAGACGATCTCGATGACGCCGGAGTGGAACGAGTTGCTGGTGAAGGCCGGCGCGGTGCAGCCTTCGATGTAGTGGAACTTCGAGCCGGGCGCGCCGATGATCAGGGTGCGCTCGAACTGTCCGATGTTCTGCGCGTTGAGCAGGAAGTACGCCTGCAGCGGCACGCCGACCTCGACGCCCTCCGGCACGTAGACGAACGAGCCGCCGGACCACACGGCCGAGTTCACGGCCGCGAAGTAGTTGTCCTCAGGCGGGATGATCGTCGAGAAGTACTCCTTGAAGAGCTCCGGGTGCTCCTTGAGACCGGTGTCGGTGTCGAGGAAGATCACGCCGAGCTTCTCCCACTCCTCCTTGAGCTTGTGGTAGACCATCTCCGACTCGAACTGGGCGCCGACGCCGGCCAGCGCGCGCTGTTCGGCCTCGGGCACGCCGAGGCGCTGGTAGGTCTTGAGGAGGTCTTCGGGGATCTCTTCCCAGTCGTCGACGGTGCCCTGCTTCTCGTTCGGCCTCACGTAGAAGTGGATGTCGTCGAAGTCGAGATCGGAGAGGTCGGGGCCCCACTTCGGGCGGCCCTTCTTCTCGGCGATCTCGAGGGCGCGGAGTCGGAACTTGAGCATCCAGTCCGGCTCGCCCTTCATGTAGCTGATCTTCTCTACGACCTCTTTGCTCAGGCCCTTGCCTGACTTGTAGAAGTAGTTCTCTTCCAGCTTGAAGTCGTACTGGCGCATGTGCTCCATGCCCTGCAGCTTGTGCGCGTCAGGGTGCACTTCGCCTTCGATTCCGTTGCGGACCTCACTGAGGTCGGACATGGTCTCCTCCTTCGCGGCGCGCGAGCCGCTCGACCAGATACGTCGTTGCGTGCGGCGTCATCAGGCTCCGACGGTCTCCCTGACCCACTCGTAGCCCTTCTGGTCGAGCTCCATCGCCAGCTCCTTGGGCCCGCTGGTGATCACGCGGCCGCCCTCCATGACGTGCACCTTGTCCGGCACGATGTAGTTGAGCAGGCGCTGGTAGTGGGTGATGACGAGGGCCCCGAAGTTCGGGCCACGCGCGGCGTTGACGCCCTGAGAGACGACCTTGAGCGCGTCGACGTCGAGGCCGGAGTCGGTCTCGTCGAGGATCGCGTAACGCGGCTCCAGCACCAGCAGCTGAAGGATCTCCGAGCGCTTCTTCTCGCCGCCCGAGAAGCCCTCGTGCAGGTTGCGCTCGAGGATCGACTCGTCCCAGTTGAGGTTCTTCACGGCGCTCTGGAGCTTGCCGTAGAACTCCATGACGCCGATCTCGTCGCCCTCCTCGCGGCGCGCGTTGAGCGCGAGGCGCAGGAAGTTCGCGATGGAGACGCCGGGAACCTCGACGGGGTACTGGAAGGCCAGGTAGAGGCCTTCGCGCGCCCGCTCGTCAGGCTCCATCTCGAGGATGCTCTGCCCCTCGAGCAGGATGTCGCCGTCGGTGATCTCGTACTGCGGGTCGCCCGCGATGATCTTCGCGAGGGTCGACTTGCCCGAGCCGTTGGGGCCCATCAGCGCGTGCACCTCGCCGCGCGGCACCTCTAGGTCGACACCCTTCAGGATCTTCTCGCCACCGACGATCTTGGCGTGCAGGTCGCGAATCTCCAGCTTCTTGTCGTTCATCTATCCACCTCGTCCTGGATCTGTGCTGCCGTCTGATGCGTAGCGTCGGTCCGCCTGCAGCGGTCCACCATCGACCGCGTGTAAGTAGGACTCGTTCCGATTTACGAGTATAGCCCGGCGCCGCTCGGGTCCACGCGACCCGCTGAACGTACCGGGCGAGCGGCCGCGCTCAGGCGCTGGGCGCCTAGTCGCGGTTGCGGCGCAACCAGCCGAACACGCCGCGGCCCCTGCCGCGGCCGTCCTTGTCGTCCCCGCGCGCGGCGCCCTCACTCCCGACGCCGTCACGCTGCCCCGTCCTGTCCGTCGGCACGCGGCTGGCGCGTCCGGTCGCTGGCCGATCGGCGGTGGCCACGACCTCACCGTCCGCCCCGTTGAGCAGCGCGCCGAGGGCCGTGGCGAACTCACGCGCGTGCTCGAAGCGCAGCTGCGGGTCTCGGGTCATGGCCTTGGTCACCACGCGCTTGATGCGCGGGTCGAGCCCTGGCCGGTAGCCGGCCAGGTCCTTCGGCACGGCCGTGTGATGGGCGACCATCAGCGCTTCGTACGTGTCGGCGACGAAGGGTCGCACGCCCGCGATGACCTCGTAGGCCAGCACCCCGAGGCTGTAGACGTCTGAGCGGGTCCCGGCCGACTTGCCCTCGAAGACCTCCGGAGCCATGTAGAACGCCGTCCCGACCCTGTCCTCGCCTTCGTCGGCCTGGAACACGCCGGTGCCGAAGTCGCCGAGCTTGGCCCTGCCGTCGGCGGTGAGGAAGACGTTCGCGGGCTTGACGTCGCGGTGCAGGACCTTCCGCTCGTGGGTGTGGGCCAGGCCGAGGGCGACGTCGAGCACGAGCCGGAAGGCGCGGTCGGAGGGGAGGCGGCCTTGCTCCAGCAGCAGCTGGTCGAGGGTGCCGCCCGAGCAGTACTCGAGCGCGAGGAAGGCGCCGTCCCCCGCGGGGTAGCCGTCGTAGGCGGCCACGATGTGCGGGTTGGCGAGCTTCACCGTGATCGAGACCTCGTTCTCGAACATGCGCTTGAGCACGGGCCGGTCATGCACCTCGGCACGAGGCAGCTTGAGGGCGACCTCGCCGAACACGGGGTGCTTGGCCAGGTAGACGTGGGCCGTCTGCCCCGAACCGAGTTTGTTTACGATCGCGTAGCCCGGCGGTACGAACGCCGGACCTGCCTGATCGGAACTCAACTACGCCCTCCCATTGGCGCGCGCCACGACGTGCACGCCGGCCGACCGGATCGGACCGCGAGCTCGGCAGCGCAGTTCGCTGGTAGCGCCAGTCTATCCCCGTACGCCACGGCCGGTTGTGCGACGGGCTATAGCTGGGCCGTCTGTCCCGGCTCCAGCAGCAGGCACGAGCTTGCGGTGCGCGACTCGACCTGGGCGGCGAACGCTGCAGCGTCTTGCGCGATGACGTCGAAGGTGTCGTAGTGGATCGGCATCACCTGCTTCGGTTGGAGCAGCTCGATCGCCTCGAGGGCCTCCTGCGGGCCCATGGTGAAGTTGTCGCCGATGGGCAGCATGGCGAGGTCGAGGCCGCCGCGCCCGATCAGCTTCATGTCGGAGAAGAGCGCGGTGTCGCCGGCGTGGTAAAGCCGCTTGCCGGCGACCTCGAGGACCGCGCCCATCGGCATGCCGGCGTAGGTGCCGTCGGGGAACGAGTTGGAGTGCCAGGCGGGCGTGAACTTCACCCGGAACGGCCCGAAGTCCCACGCGCCGCCGACGTTCATCCCGTGCGCCTTGAGCCCCCGCTCGGCAGCGTAGGTCGCGATCTCGGCGCTGGCGACGATCGTCGCGCCGTGCTCCTTGGCCAACGCCTCGGTGTCGCCCCAGTGGTCGCCGTGGGCGTGGGTGATGACGATGTAGTGGGGCGCGACGTCAGCTACCCCGATCGGCGCGCGAGGGTTGTCGGAGATGAACGGGTCGATGAGGATCTCGAGGTCGTCCGACTGCAGTTGGACGGCGCTGTGACCCAGGTAGCGAAGGTGCATCGTTAGCGAAGCTGTACCAGCGCCAGGTAGTAGACCACCACGCCGATCACCGGCAGCATGGCGATGCCGGCCGCCTCCTTGTAGCGCTTGAGTGCGAAGGCGCCGAGCGCCGCGAGGAAGGCCAGAACCAGCACGACCGGGTACGCCAGGAAGAGGAAGCGCCAGGCGCCGGTGAGCTGCAGCTCGTTGATGAGGCCGCCGTTGCCGGTGAGCAGGTGAAGTGCGCCCATGGCCCAGAAGATGAGGACGAGCGCCCCGGGCAGCATCCCGAGGATGATGCCGTATACGCCGAGCACCCTCTCGTTGTCGACGCGGATCTCGCCGCGATCTTGCGAACCGTCTTCGAGCGTAGCGGTGTACATCGACCCTCCTGTGTTCACTCG
>CAZQVC010000017.1:9522-33100 GCA_964596625.1 uncultured bacterium
CTTGCGAACCGTCTTCGAGCGTAGCGGTGTACATCGACCCTCCTGTGTTCACTCGTGTGTTCGCTCGGCCGTGTCGGCCGGCGCAGACCGGCGCGGCGCGCGCCGGGCGCGGCGCCCACGCAGCCTACCGAGATGCAACCAGCTTACCAGCGCCTCGGAAGCCTCTGATAGACTGTTACGTTATCTCGGCCGAGGGGCCGAACGTCAAAACAGCCTCGGCGCTCCTAGGCCACCACCGAGAAGCGCGACGACAACGGCGTTTCGTCCACGCCCATCGAGGAGGAGCGTTGCAAGACCTGATCATCCGCGGGGCACGCGAGCACAACCTGAAGAACGTCGACATCACCCTGCCTCGCAACAAGTTCATCGTCTTCACCGGCGTCTCCGGCTCCGGCAAGTCGACGCTGGCTTTCGACACGATCTACGCGGAGGGACAGCGGCGCTACGTCGAGAGCCTCTCGGCCTACGCCAGGCAGTTCCTCGGCATCATGGACAAGCCAGACGTCGACGGCATCGAGGGCCTCAGCCCGGCGATCAGCATCGACCAGAAGACCACCAGCCACAACCCTCGCTCGACGGTCGGCACCGTCACCGAGATCCACGACTACCTGCGCCTGCTCTTCGCCCGCGCCGGGCAGCCTCACTGCCCGGTGTGCGGCCGCGAGATCAGCCGCCAGTCGGCCTCCGAGATCGTCGACCGCCTGCTGGAGCGCTTCGAGGACCAGCGGGCGTACATCCTGGCCCCCGTCATCCGTGGCCGCAAGGGCGAGTACCGCAAGCTGCTGGCCGACCTGAAGAAGGAAGGCTACACGCGCGTGCGCGTCGACGGCGAGATCCAGACCCTCGACCAGGCCCTCGACGCCGAGCTCGAGCGCTTCGAGAAGCACGACATCGACGTCGTCATCGACCGCGTCAAGATCGCCGAGGACGACCGTGCCCGGCTGGCCGAGTCGGTGGAGCTGGCCCTGGCCAAGGGCGAGGGGCTCCTGCGTGTCCTGTTCCCCGACAGCGGCGCCGACGAGCTGTTCAGCGAGAAGTTCGCCTGCCCCGAGCACGGCACCTTCCTCGAGGAGCTCGAGCCGCGCACCTTCTCGTTCAACTCGCCGTACGGCGCCTGCACCAACTGCAGCGGCCTCGGCTTCCTGCAGCAGTTCGACCCCGAGCTGATCGTCCCGGACGACTCGCTCTCGATCTCCAAGGGCGCCATCGCCCCCTGGACCGGCGGCCGCTCGGACGGCGGCAAGGTCTTCTACTGGGACCGCCTGCGCGCCCTCGCCGACCACCTCGGCTTCGACCTGCAGGCGCCGTGGCGCGACCTGCCGGAGAGCGCGCGCAAGGTCATCCTCCACGGCAGCGACGCGCCCATCGAGGTCGTCTACAGCCGCGGCGGCCGCGAGACCATGCGCTTCAAGGCCGAGTTCGAGGGCGTCGTGCACAACCTCGAGCGCCGGCTGAAGGAGGCCACCAGCGACTTCGCGCGCGAGCGCCTCGAGGAGTACATGTCGCTGGTCCCGTGCCAGCAGTGCGGCGGCAGCCGCTACAAGCCGGAGGTGCTGGCCGTCACCGTCGCCGGCCGCAACATCGCCGAGCTCAGCTCGATGACGGTCCTCGACAGCCGCGAGTTCTTCGGCTCGCTCAAGCTGCCTGGCGCCGCCGATCAGATCGCACGGCCGATCGTGCGCGAGGTCGGCTCCCGGCTCGGCTTCCTCGAGGACGTCGGGCTCGACTACCTCTCGCTCGACCGCAGCGCCAACACGCTCTCGGGCGGCGAGGCGCAGCGCATCCGCCTCGCGACCCAGGTCGGCAGCGGCCTCACCGGCGTGCTCTACGTCCTCGACGAGCCGTCCATCGGCCTGCATCCGCGGGACAACGCGCGCCTGCTGCGCACCCTGCACAACCTGCGCGACCTCGGCAACACCCTGATCGTCGTCGAGCACGACGAGGAGACCATGCGCTCCGCCGACTTCATCGTCGACCTCGGCCCCGGCGCCGGCATCAACGGCGGCGAGATCGTGGCGGCCGCACCGCCCGAGGAGCTGGCCCGCGACCAGGACTCCCTCACCGCGGCCTACCTCCGCGGCGACCGTCACATCGCGGTGCCGGAGCAGCGCCGCGAGGGCAACGGCAAGCGCCTCGTGATCGAGGGCGCGCGCGAGCACAACCTGAAGGACATCGACGTCGCCTTCCCCCTCGGCACCCTCACCTGCGTGACCGGCGCCTCCGGCTCGGGCAAGTCGACGCTGGTCCACAGCATCCTGCGAGCCTCCCTGGCCAAGCAGCTGCACCGCGCCAAGACCAACCCGGGGTCGCACAAGCGCATCGTAGGCACCGAGCACGTCGACAAGGTCATCGAGATCGACCAGAGCCCCATCGGCCGCACGCCGCGCTCCAACCCCGCGACCTACACCGGCATCTTCACCGAGATCCGCGACCTCTACACCCGCGCGCCCGAGGCCAGGAAGCGCGGCTACAAGCCGGGCCGCTTCTCGTTCAACGTCAAGGGCGGCCGCTGCGAGGCGTGCAAGGGCGACGGCACGGTCAAGGTCGAGATGTACTTCCTGCCCGACATCTACGTGCCGTGCGAGGTCTGCAAGGGCGCGCGCTACAACCGCGAGACCCTCGAGGTGAAGATCCGCGGGAAGTCGATCGCCGACGTCCTCGACATGACCGTCGACGAGGGCCTCGAGTTCTTCGAGAACATGCCGTCCATCGCGCGCAAGCTGCGCCTGATGGTCGACGTCGGGCTGGGTTACATCAAGATCGGCCAGCCCTCCCCCACGCTCTCGGGCGGTGAGGCGCAGCGCGTCAAGCTCGCTTCCGAGCTGGGGCGGCGCAGCACCGGGCAGACGCTCTACATCCTCGACGAGCCCACCACCGGCCTGCACTTCGAGGACACGCGGAAGCTGCTCGACGTGCTCCACCGGCTGGTCGACGGCGGCAACACCCTGGTCGTCATCGAGCACAACATCGACGTGATCAAGACCGCCGACTGGATAGTCGACCTCGGCCCCGACGGCGGCGCGCGCGGCGGCACCATCGTCGCGGAGGGCACACCCGAGCAGGTGGCGGCCGACGAGGACAGCGCCACGGGTGCGTTCCTCCTGCGGGTGCCGGAGATCGCGGAGCGACTGGGCGGGAAGGCGCCCGTCGTGGTCGGCTCATCGTCCGGCGGCCGCGAGGTCGCAAGCGCCAGGAAGAAGAGCCAGCGGACCGCCAAGGTCGCGTAGGGCCGCTGGCTCCTCCGAGCTCGCGAACCCCTGGGGACCGCGTTGCCGACAGGGCCGCGCAACGGCGCAGCCGGCGGCCCGCGGTAGCCGCCGGCGTTAACATGCGCTCGTGACCAGCGACCCGTCGTGCCGCCGGCCCGCCTACCAGCCCTCGAAGGGTCGGCCGTGATCCGCACAGCCCCGATGCCCCAGCGTCTGTTCGTCGCGCTCTTCGTCTTCCTGGCCGCTGTCGCGTTCGCCGTCGCGCCCTTGCCGCTGATGTTCCGCAGCGTCGGCATCGTGCTCTGCGCGTACCTCGCGTTCTCCGCCGGCGGCATGCCGGCCGCCTACCTGACCGCCCTGCTGGCCCCGCCGCTCGGGCTCATCCGCGGCGATCAGGAGTGGCTGGTGATGCTGCCGATCCTGCTCAGCGGGAACCTGCTGGCGATGCTCGGGCTCGAGTTCGCCTGGCGGCTGCCCGCCCTCATCGTCTCGCCGCTGCTCCTCGTCGCGCCGGCGCTGCTGACCTGGCAGCTGTCGTCGCGGCCGCTGTTCGAGGTCGCGCTGCCGTGGGCCGGGCAGGAGACCAACTGGATAGCGCTCCACCTGCTGGTAGCCGCCGCCGGCGTGCTCGTGGCGCTGTTCCTCGACCGCAGGCGCTCGCGCACCGGCTGACGTGGACCTCGGCCCGAGCGGCGGACTGCGCCGGTTCGGCCACTCGGCCTGGGGTCTGCTGAGGCGCTTCTACCGGCGCTTCAACGAGTCGAGGCTGCAGATGCTGGCCGCGGCGCTCGCGTACTACGCCGCCTTCTCCCTGGGCCCGCTCCTGCTGCTGCTGGCCGGCTGGCTCGCTGTGTTCCTCCGCAACCGGCCCGAACTGGCCGACGAGTACCGCGCCACGCTCATCAGCCTCCTCGGCGAGGTCCTGCCGCTGCAGGTCGACGCCGACGCCGTCGTCACGCGCAGCTTCGACGTCGTCGTCAGCGAGCTGAGCCGCGGCGCCGTGCTCAGCTCGATCGTGTCTTTGCTGGTCCTGATCTGGGCCAGCGGCAACTTCTTCACCTCGTTGCAGCACGCGCTCGAGGTCATCTTCGACGTCGAGGAGCGCCGCGCCTTCTGGCGCAAGCGTCTGGTCGCCGTGCTGCTGGTGGCCAGCATCGCCGTCATCGTGGCGGTCGAGATCATCGGCGGGTTCATCGTCTCCGGGCTGCGCGAGGCCTGGGCCGCGCTCGCTGGCTGGCTGAACGCGCACGACCTCGGGCCGCCCGTAGCCACCCAGGTCTTCGAACCGCTCGCCGGGGTGAGGTGGCTGCGGCTGCTGGGGGTGGCCGGCGCGTTCACGCTCGCCTTCCGCTTCCTGCCGCGCCGCTCGAGCAGCTGGCTCGGCGCGCTGAGCGGCGCGCTGACCAGCACGCTCGGCATCGTCGTCATGCGCGCGCTGCTGCGGGTCTTCTTCAACGCCGAGCGCTTCAACCTCATCTACGGGGTCATCACCAGCCTGGTGGCGATCCTGCTGTGGCTCTACCTCGCGTTGCTGCTCACCCTGGTCGGCGCCGCGCTGGCGGCGGAGGTGAGCGCCTCGCTGAGGCGCTCCCAGGGCAGCCTCGAGGACGTCGCCGCACCCGGCTGAGGACGCGTCGTACACGACGCCCTGGGTAGGATGGGGCGCGTGACACTGCTCGAGCGCATCTTCTCGCCGCGCTGGTTCATGCCCCTGGCCATCCACGTCGTGCGGGCCTACCTCAGGCTGTTCACCGGCTTCGTCGTCGAAGGCCGGGAGAACGTCCCCGCAGAAGGCGCGGCGGTGGTCGCCAGCAACCACGTCAGCTCCTGGGATCCGCCGGTGGTCGGCGTTGCGACCTTCCGCAAGCTCGAGTTCATGGCGAAGGCCGAGCTGTTCGAGAAGCCGTTCATCGCGGCCGTGCTGCGCGGACTGCGAGCCTTCCCCGTCGACCGCGAGCGCAACGACATCGGCGCGGTCAAGGAGGCCGTCAGGAGGCTGCGCGAGGGGCGGGTCATAGGCATCTTCATCCAGGGCACGCGCAACGCTGGCGACGCAGCGGCCCTCGACGGTGCCGCCTACCTGGCGCAAACCACCGGTTCCCCGATAGTGCCAACGGCGGTGTGGCGCGAAGGCCGGGCCTTCCACGTGCGTTTCGGCGAACCGCTTTGGCCCGGCGGCAAGGGGCGCGAGAACATGAGAGCGTTGACCGCCGAAACCGCCTCGCGCATCCGCTCGCTGCTACCCGACAGCGCGCCCTAAATCGCGTGCCAGACTATGAATCTTCACTTGTAACCGCTAAAAGCGTCTGCTACAGTGCCCGTAGCTGATCTCATAGTTCAAGGAGGATGCCGATGGCGAAGGCTAAGACAGTGTCTAAGGCCGACTTGGTGCAGCGGGTCGCCGAAGACCTCAACATGCGCAAGAAGGACGTCAAGGAAGTCATGGACGCCATGCTCGACCAGGTCAGCGCCAGCCTCGACAAGGGCTCGAAGGTCCAACTGACCGGCTTCGGCACCTTCGAGGTCCGCGAGCGCAAGGAGCGCACCGGCGTGAAGCCCGGCACCACCGACAAGATCAAGATCCCCTCCAGCAAGTACCCCGCCTTCAAGCCCGGCAAGGGCCTCAAGGACCGCGTCCGCCGCTAGCCGACGCCAGGCTCCCTAGTTGCTTGGTCGCTTTGGGGCGGCCGGCCGGGGCCACCAACTCGACTTAAGACCTGCGGGCGGTCCCTAGGCGGACCGCCCGCGGTGTAGCGCTGTGCCCCCGGAGGTCAACCAGAGCCCGGTATCCCGGCCGGACCGGCGCTAGACTTACTCGCACATGGCGCTCTTGGACCAGATCGGTCCGGTGATGATCGGACCGTCCAGCTCACATACCGCAGGGGCCTGCCGCCTGGCGCTGCTGGCCCGTCACACCCTGGGGGCCGAGCCCACGCGGGCGCGGTTCGCCCTGCACGGCTCCTTCGCCAAGACGGCCCGCGGCCACGGCACCGACCTCGCGCTGGTGGCGGGCAGCCTCGGCTACCTGCCTGACGATCCGCGTATCCGCCGTGCGTTCGAGGAGGCCGAGCAGGCAGGGCTGTCGTACGAGTTCGTCACCACCGATCTGGGTGACGTGCACCCGAACAGCGTGCGCATCGAGCTGCAAGCGGGCGGAAACGACCAGCGGCTGACGCTGCTCGGCTCGAGCCTCGGCGGCGGCCTGGTGCAGGTCTCCCAGGTCGACGGCTTCGACGTGCGCTTCAGCGGCGCCTTCCACACCCTGCTCGTGCTCCACACCGACAGGCCCGGCGTGATCGCCAGGGTCGCCGGGGTGGTCGCCGATGACGACGGCAACATCGGCAGCATCCTCTCCGCCAGGGAGAAGCGCGGCGGCAAGGCGATGATGTCGGTGGAGACCGACAAGCGCCTCTCGGACTCCGCGATCGCCTACTTGGAGAGCCTGCCGTACGTGCACTGGCTGAGGGCGCTGCCCGAGGTCATGCGCCACGAGCCAGAAGAGGAGCTTGCGATCGAGAGCCCGGAAGCCGGACCGGCGAGCGGAGGTGAGCTGGCATGAACCTTGAAGAGCTGTCCCGCTTCGACGGCAAGGCCTCCACGGCCGTGCTGCGCAACGAGGTCGGCGACGACACGGCTGCCTCGGCCAAGCTGCTCGCGACGATGCGCAGCCGCATCGGCGAGATGCGCGACTCCATCGCCCGCGGCCTGGCCTCGAAGGAGAAGAGCCGCACCGGCATGGTCGGCTGGAACGCGATGACGCTCGACGAGGCGCCCGACAAGCTCGACGCGCCGCTCTTGAAGCGCGTCCAGGCGTACGCGATGGCCGTCAACGAGGAGAACGCCCGCATGGGCCGCATCGTTGCCGCGCCCACCGCCGGCAGCGCCGGCACCGTTCCGGGCGCCCTGCTCGGCGTGGCCGACCACCTCGGCGTCAGCGACGACGACCTGGTCATGCCCCTGGTGCTGGCGGCGGGGATCGCCGAGATCATCGGCAAGAGCATGTTCATCGCCGGCTCGACCGGCGGCTGCCAGGCGGAGATCGGCTCGAGCGCGGCGATGGCAGCGGCCGCGGTCACCGAGCTGCTGGGCGGAGACGCGAAGGCCAGCGTTCACGCCGGGGCGATGGCGCTGATGAACACCATCGGGCTGGTCTGCGACCCCGTCGGCGGCTACGTCGAGGTGCCGTGCGTCTCGCGCAACGCCTTCTACGCGGTGCACGCGATCAGCTCGGCGCAGCTGGCCCTGGCCGGCCTGGAGTCGGTGATACCGCCGGACGAGGTGGTCGGCGCGATGGCCAGCGTCGGTCGCCTCCTGCCGCCCGAACTGCGCGAGACCGGCGAGGGCGGCATAGCCGACACGCCGACGGGCCGCCGCATCGCGCTCGACATGGCGCGCTGATCCAAGCCTGACGACAACCGGCGTTCTTCACGTCGCACTGGACACCACACCCGCGGCATGAGCTTGTACAATGTTTCACGAGGGACGATTGTCCCGGTCCGCGCGGTCTCGATTCGCCGCCGGGCCAAGGAGAGGCTCATGGACACCGCACCAACCCCGGACAGCGTGCGACCGCGTGAACGTCCACGTGTGGTGATCGTGGGCGCCGGCTTCGGCGGGCTCAACGCCGCCAAGAGCTTGCGCCACGCACCCGTCGACGTGTTGATGATCGACGAGAACAACTTCCACACGTTCCAGCCGCTGCTCTACCAGGTGGCGACCTCGGCGCTCGACGCCAGCGACATCGCCCATCAGATCCGCGGGATCTTCGAGCGGCAGAAGAACTTCCGCTTCCGGCTCGGTCGGGTCGAACGCGTCGACCACGACGCCAAGGAGGTCGTGCTCGCCGACGGCGACAGGGTCGGCTACGACTACCTCATACTCGCCGCCGGGGCGGTCTACAACGACTTCGGCACGAAGGGCGTCCGCGAGCACGGCTTCGCGCTCAAGAGCCTCGAGACCTCGGTAGCCCTCAGGGGCCACATCCTCTCGCAGTTCGAGCAGGCGGCCGTCGACCCCACGCTGATCGACCGGGGCGCGCTGACCTTCGTCATCGTAGGCGGCGGTCCCACCGGCGTGGAGATGGCCGGCGCGCTGGTCGAGCTGTTCCAACGTGTGCTGCCCGACGACTACCCGGAGCTCGACCTGCGCCTGGCCCGCGTGGTGCTGGTCGAGATGGGCAGTGAGGTGCTCGGGCCGTTCAGCGACACCTCGAGGCGCTACGCGGAGAAGGTGCTGCGCCAGCGTGGCGTCGACCTGCGCCTCTCGACCGCGATGGTCGAGGCCAGCGCCGAGGGCATCACGCTGCGCTCTGGGGAGTTCATCCCCAGCCGGACCCTGATCTGGGCGGCCGGCGTGCGGGCCAGTCCGCTGGTGGAGGCCGTCGGCGGTGAGCTCACCCGCGGCTACCGGCTGGTGGTCGAGCCCGATCTCAGCCTCCCCGGCCGACCGGACGTCTTCGCCGTCGGCGACATCGCCGGCGCCACCGACGAGGACGGCAAGCTGCTGCCGCAGGTCGCGCAGGTCGCCATCCAGGGCGGCAAGCACGTCGCGCGCACGATCAGGGCGCGCATGCTCGAGCGCCAGAGCGAGCCGTTCCGCTATCACGACCTCGGCACGATGGCCATCATCGGGCGCAACGCCGGGGTGGCCGACCTCTCGCGCACCTTCCTCGGCATCAAGCTGCGCGGCTTCATCGGCTGGCTCGGCTGGCTGTTCCTGCACCTGCTCTACCTGCCGGGGCACCGCAACCGCTTCTCAGCCTTCTTCAGTTGGGCCTACAACTACCTGACGTACGACCGCCACGCGCGCCTGATACTGCATCCCCACCGCACCGACGACTTCGCCGCCCGCCCCGCGACCGAGGCGGCCAACGCGACGGCGACAGCCCCGGCGGCGACAGCCCCGGCGGCAACAGCCCCGGCGGCGACAGCCCCGGCTGCGACACCGCAGGCGAAGGCGGCGGCCGGCGCTACAGCCGGCGCCAAGGGCGCGAATGCCAAGGGCGCGAGCGGCAACGGACGCGCAGCCCCGAGCGCGAAGCGTCCTGCTGCTAGAGTCGAGCATGACCAAGCAGCTACCCAACGAGCCTGAACTGGGGGAGCTCGACGCCTACCTGAGAACTGCGATACGCGCGGCCCGTGAAGCCGCGCGTATCCAGTTGGCCGAGCGGGACTCCGACCTCGAGATCGCCTCCAAGTCGACCGACATCGACCTCGTCACGCGCGTCGACGAGCTGTGCGAGAAGGGCATCCGCCGGATCATCGCCGAGGAGCATCCCGAGCACGTCGTGCTCGGCGAGGAGCTGGGGCAGCAGGCGGAGGGGCACTACCGCTGGATCGTCGACCCCCTAGACGGGACGGTCAACTACGCCCACGGCTTCCCCTTCTACTGCGTCTCGATCGCGCTGGAGGTGGGCGGCGAGGTCGTCGTCGGCGTGGTCTACGACGGCGAACGCGACGAGCTGTTCTCGGCCGTCAAGGGTCGCGGCGCGTACCTCAACGGTCGGCCCATCGCGGTGAGCGCCCTGCCTGACGTTCGCAAGGCGCTGTTGGGCACCGGGTTCGCGTACACCGAGGACCGCATGAAGCTCAACCTCGAGGTGTTCGCCAGGGTCATGCCGCAGGTGCAGGCGATCAGGCGCCCCGGAGCCGCGGCGCTCGACCTCTGCTACGTGGCCTGCGGCCGCCTCGACGGCTTCTGGGAGCTCGGCCTAAACCCCTGGGACGCGGCCGCGGGGCTGCTCGTCATTCGCGAGGCGGGCGGCACCGTCACCGGCCACGGCGGCGCGCCGTACCGCCTCGGAGAGTTGATCCTGGTGGCCAGCAACGGGCACCTGCACGGCAAGCTGCTCGACGTGCTGCGGCTGGAAGCCGTGGTGGCGTAGAGCGGCGCGCCGAGAAGCCCGGCCCTTCCGCCAGCTAGAGCACGGCCGAGCGCACCGTCAGGCGCTCGATGAGGTCGCGGCGCAGGCTGATGCCCAGGCCGGGGCCGTCTGCCGGCACCCTCTGGATGCCGTCGACCGCGTCGAGCCGCTGGTCGATGATGTCCTCCTGACCCCAGTAGCGCGTGGCGCTGGCGGTGTCGCCCGGCAGCGTGAAGTTCTCCAGCGTGCTCAGGTGCAGGTTGTGGGCCCTTCCGATGCCGAGCTCGAGCATGCCGCCGCACCACACGGGAGCGTGGAACGCCAGCGCGACGTCGTGCACGCGGCGCGACTCGAGGTGGCCGCGGACCCGCCCCAGCTTGAGGTTGATCACCCGACCGGAGCCGAGGGCCAGGGCCTTGCGGGCGTCGGCGGCCGAGTGGATCGACTCGTCGAGGCAGATCGCGGTCGTTAGCTGGTCCTGCAGGGCGGCGTGGTCGACCAGGTCGTCGTGCGCCAGCGGCTGCTCGATGTAGTCGAGGTCGAGCTCGTCGAGCCGGTGGAAGATAGCGACGTCGTTGAGCGAGTACGCGCTGTTGGCGTCGACCGTCAGGCTGGCGTCAGGCAGCGCCTCGCGCACGGCGCTCAGCGGCTCCACCTCCCAGCCCGGCTTGATCTTGAACTTCAGGCGGCGGTAGCCCTGATCCAGGTGCTGCCTGGCGATGTCGACCGTCTCCTCGACGCTGCCCTGGATCCCCAGCGAGGCGCCGACCTCGATCTCGGTGCGCACGCCGCCGAGCAGTTGCCATAACGGCATACCGGCGGCCTTCGCCTGCAGGTCCCAGAACGCGGTCTCGAGCGCAGCCACCGCCATGTTGTGGCCGCGCACGTTGCCGACCGCGGCCAACAGCTGGCTCGGCGTCGCGAACGTTCGGCCGACGACGCGCGGCAGGACGTAGTCGTGCAGGGCCGTCCAGGCCGTCGCCGTGGTCTCGTAGCTGTAGCCCGGCACGGTCCCGGCGGTGACCTCGCCGTAGCCTTCGAGACCGTCGGCGCGCAGCACCAGTATCAGCTTGCGCAGGTCCTGCTCGACCCCGAAGCTGGTCTCGAACCTGAACTGCAGGTCGACAGCGAGCTCACGCAGCTCGACTCCGACGATCTTCATGAGAGCCTCCGAGGAGCCAGCATAACCAGACCGGCCGTCGCTGGCCGCCGTTCACGGCAGCGACGACGAGCCTCGCTCAGAACTCGTCGGGGAACTCCAGGCGCGGCCGCGGTGGAGGCTTGCGGTCGGTCAGCTCGATGTCGTCCGGCTCCCGGGCGTCTTCGTCGTGGTCGAACCCGACGGCGTCGTCCCGCTCGGCCGCGCGCTCGCTCTGTGCGGGCGGCCACTCCGCCCGTTCGGGCGCGCCTTCGGGCCCGCGTCCGGGCGTACGCTCGGGGCCGTCCGCCGCTTCCGCGCCGCGGGACCGCACCGGCGCGAGCGGCACGGAGAACGGGCCCTGCCGCTCGGCCTCCTGGCGCTCGAGCTCGCGCCTCGCTCTGCGTTCACGAGCCGCCTGCTGGCGCTTCTCGGCCAGTTCACGGCGGAGTTCGCCGGCGCGCTCGGTTACGCCCTTGGTGGTGGTGCCGACCCACTCCTTGACCTTGTCGCGCCGCACGGCCGCGCGCTCCTGGCGCTGCCTCACCTCGGAGGCCACGACCCTGGTGCCCTCGACGTGCTGCGCGGTCGCCCGCACCCGGTAGCGCTGGTTCCACGGCTCCCAGTCGAGCGGCGCGATGAGCCGCATGGAGCGCGGCGCGACCTTGGTGGTGTAGAGGTAGAGCTCGAGCGTGCCGCGCTCGCCCGGCAGGTCGGCCATGTCCGCCACCACGTCGACGGCGCCGTTCGGCGGCACGACAGCGGAGGCGTCGGCGACCACCGGCAGCTTGCCGCCGCTGGTGCGCACGGCGATCTCCAGCAGCTGGACCGGGTAGGAGTTGAGGTTGTTGACCGTCACGCGAAGCTGATAGTCGCCCTCGGCCGGCGCCTGCAACAGCGCCGGCTGGCGCCGACCGCCGTCCGCCGGTGCGGCCTGCGGAGCCTCGCCCAGCAGCACGATCTGACCGTTGGTGAGGAGGAACTGCGGGCCCGCGCCCTGACGCCGCCGGCGCGCCGCCGACAGCAGCAGAAGCACGACGACCAGCACGATGGCCGCCACCACCAACCAGGTGAGGCCGTCCCACTCGCGAGGGTCGTACTGCAGCGAGGCAAGCCACTGCAGCGCCGCCTCGTAGGAGCGCTGAACGTCTTGCCAGGTCTGGAACAGGAAGTCAGTCATCGGTCCTCGCAGCCGCGGTGGCGAGCGCGCGTCCAGGCCCCCTTAAGGGATCCTCGACAGCGGCGTCGCACGGCGCCACCACTCTCGTTCGTGGTGCGACCGCGCCCGCCCGCGCCACGTCGCCAGGCTAGACGGTATCCGCTGCGGATGAGAGCGAACCGCTCACGGCTAACCAGACCTTCACGGCAGCTTTAGAGTGGCACGGTGGAACCCTTGAAGACCGGCGATGGTTCACTGACGCTCCACAGCCAGCGTTACGCGGAGAGCTACCGCTCGCGACACGGCGCGCTGAGCGAGGCGCGTCACGTGTTCCTCGAGGCCAGCGGGGTACTCGAGCGGCTGCGCGACGGGCAGTCGACCAGCGTGCTCGAGGTCGGCTTCGGCACGGGCCTCAACTTCCTCGTGACGGCGGTCGCGGCCGGCGAGACACCACTCGACTACACCGCACTCGAGAACGACCTGCCGCCGGCGGCGGCACTCTCCGCCCTGGGCTACGAGCGGCTGCTGCCTTCGAGCCGACTCCCCGCCGAGCTCCTCGCCTGGCTCGAAAGCCTCGGCCGTCCGGCCACCGTCGGCACCCACCTCGGGCGCTTCGGCGTGGGCGTACGGCTCGAGCTCGTGATCGGCGACGCGCACGGCTACGACTCCCGGGGGCGGACGTTCGACGCCGTCTACCTCGACCCGTTCAGCCCCAAGGTCAACCCCCGGCTGTGGACCGGCGAGTTCCTCGCCAGGACGTTCGCCGCACTGAAGCCCGGCGGTCGCCTGGTGAGCTACAGCGTCAGCGGCGAGGTGAGGCGCGCCCTCGCCAGAGCCGGCGCCGACGTGCGCAAGCTGCCGGGACCAGCGGGCGGCAAGCGCGAGATGCTGGTGGCGCAGGCGCCCCGGGACGAATCGAGGGCGTGAAGGTCGACGTGAAGGCCAGCGGGAAGGTCGACGAGAAGGCCGACGTGATCGTCGTCGGCGGCGGCGTCGCCGGCGCCTGCCTGCAGTACGAGCTGGCGGCTCGGGGCGTGAGCGCCCTGCTTCTCGAGCAAGGTTCCGGACCGACCGGGTCGTCGACCGTGCCCGCGGCGCTGCTCAACCCGCACCGCGGGCGCGCCGCCCGCGCCAGGCAGCTCGACCGCGACGGTCTCGCCGCCTTCTGGGAGCTGACGGAGCGGCTCGACACGCACGGCGCTCAACACGGCGCCCGGCGCAGCGGGGTGCTGCGCGCCGCGACCGACAGGCGGCAGGCGAAGAGCTGGCAGCGGCTGGTCGCGGCGGGCGCCGACGACGGCCTCGCGTGGCTCGAGCCGGTCGACTTCCCCTCCGCCTATCACGCGCCGTTCGGCGGGTTGTTGGTGAGGGCGGGAGGCTGGCTCGAGCCGCGGCTGCTGCTGAGGGCACTCGGTGAGTCGGCCGTCGCCCTCGGCGCGCGCACGCTCACCGAGGTCCGCTTCACCGGCTGGCGACCCGACCGCGGCGGAGGCGTCGTCGTGGCGGCGATTGACCTCACCACCGAGGAGCGCCTTGAGCTCAGGGCCGAGGCGCTGGTCCTCTGCCTCGGCGCCTACGACGCCCTCGCCTGCCGCCTGCCGCGACTGGAGCTCGCGGCCGGCGTGGCGCTCACCCTCGCCGCGCCGCAAGCGTCACTCGGCGCATTGCCGCCGCTGGCCGGCTCGTTCGGCGTCGTCTGCGCTCAGGACCGCGTGGTGGTGAGCGGTGGGACCCTGTCCCTGGCCGACGGCCGACCGACGACGTCGGAGATGGCTCTAGCGGCGGAGCAGCTGCGAGCGGCCGCAGCCTGGAGCCTGCCCGCGCTGGACGATGTGGCGGTGGCTGACGCGGCACCAGGAGCGGTCTGGCACGGCGTCAGGGCGCGCCGGGCCTCGGGCACGCCGGTCGCCCGCCGCCTGGCCCCTGGCGTTACGCTCTTCGGCGCCCTGGCGGGGCGGGGCTTCCTCACCGCTCCCCTGCTGGCGCGCCGGTTGGCAGCCGCTCTGGCTACCGAGCTGGGCAGCTAGCCGCGCAGCGGCAGCGCCCGGTCGAGCTCGGGCTCAGGCGCTCGGCGCAGCTTCCGGCCGCCGCTCGAAGCGGAAGAGATCGTCGGCGAGGTCGAAGAGCATCTCCCTGGTGAAGACGCGCCGACCCTCCGCCAGGCCCTTGCCCTCCTTCGCGAGCGTCAGCTTGCGGTAGACGTGGCTGTCGAACGGGTGAAGCACGACCTCCTTGAACACCGCGCCGCGCTGGCTGGCGCTGGCCATCAGCACCGGACGGCCGTCGAGGTCGGAGAGGCTGGCGACCATCACCGTGGTCGGCAGGTCGTAGGGGCGCTCCATCCTGTAGATGTAGTCGGTGAAGTCAGCTTCGACCGTGAACTTGACGCCCTCACGCTCGGCTGCGAACTCGCGCATCCAGTCGAGGAGCTCGGCCCAGGCTTCGTAGAAGGCCATCATCGCGCTCATGTCACGAGTCTACTGCAAGGCCGAGGGTGCGTCCGGTCAGATCCCGAAGCGCGTGCGCAACAGGGTATCGAGCGGCGCCAAGCCGCCAACGGCCGGCACGCCGAGCTCGCGCGCCTCGCGGTCCGGCCCCAGCAGCACGGCCTGAAGGCCGTAAGCGATGGCGCCTTCGATGTCGGCGGTGACGTCGTCGCCGATCATCAGGGTGCGCTCCGGCACGGTCTCGAGGCCGGCGCAGGCGAGGGAGAAGATGCGGCTGCCGGGCTTGCGCACCCCGACGTCGCGGTCGCCCGAGATCAGGACGACGCGGAAGTGCCGCTCGAAGCCGATCTTGCCGAGGGCGGCACGTTGCATGTCGACGGGTCCGTTGGAGAGCAGCCCCAGCTTGACGCCCTGGGCGTCGAGCCGCGCCAGGAGCTCGGCCGCGCCGGGGGCCGGCCTCACCTCCGCGGCGTAGGCGGCGAGGACGTCGGCGGCGAGCTTGTCGAGATCGACCTGGGGCCGCTGCTCGAGCCGCTCGAGCGTGCGCTCGAGCGCCAGTCTCAGCGTCAGCGGGCCGTCACGGCGGAGCTCCTCCGCCACGATCGCGGCGAACTCGTTCATCGCGCACTGCTCCAGCATCAGCTCGGTCCTGACCAGTGCCAGCAGCCCGGAGAAGTCCCCGGCGTAGCCGCCGAGGGTGCCGTCCAGGTCGAAACAGATGGCGTCTACCTTGTGGCTCATGAACTCCGCATCTTAAGGCTCGACTCGGCCGAAGTGGCTGGTGATGTCCGGTTCGTGACGTGCGCTCGCAGGCCATCAGCCTAACCCGGAGCGGCCACTCCCCCGCGGTATGCTGGTTCGCCGTGTCTGAGAACGACCTCATCGATCCACTGAACGAAGAGCAGCGAGCGGCGGTCCTCCACTTCGAAGGACCGGCCCTGGTCCTGGCGGGCGCCGGCTCGGGCAAGACCCGCACCGTGGTCCACCGCATCGCCTACCTGCTGCGTCATCACGACGTGCTCCCCCAGCAGGTGCTCGCCGTGACGTTCACCAACAAGGCCGCAGGCGAGCTCAAGGAGCGCGTGGAGTCCCTCATCGGGCCGGCCGGACGCGACCTCTGGGTCTCGACCTTCCACTCTGCGTGCCTCAGGGTGCTGCGCACCTACGGGGAGCGGATCGACCTCAAGCCCGGTTTCGGGATCTACGACGACGCCGACCAGCTCGACGTGCTGAAGGACCTGCTGAGCGCGACTCCCGGGATGGTCGACGTCAACCCACGCACCTTGCGCTCCCTGATCGACCGCGCGAAGTCGAACCTGTGGACGCCGGCAACCATGCGCGAGGAGGGCGAGAAGGCCTGGGGGC
Organism: uncultured bacterium; assembly: GCA_964596625.1. Lineage (GTDB taxonomy): Bacteria > Deinococcota > Deinococci > Deinococcales > Trueperaceae > DASRWD01. The sequence continues at coordinate 25,703 of CAZQVC010000017.1, forward strand.
GCATCGTCTCGGGGCTGCCACTGGAGAGCGTCGTCGAGGTCTACGAGCGCTACCAGGCGCGCCTCAAGCAGGCCAACGCCGTCGATTTCAACGACATCCTCGGTCGCACGGTCGACCTGTTCGACGAGCACCGCGACGTGCTCGAGCGGGTTCAGCAGCGCGCCGTGTTCATCCACGTCGACGAGTACCAGGACACCAACGCAGCGCAGTACAAGCTCACCCAGCAGCTCGCCGACACCTACGGCAACCTGATGGTCGTCGGCGACCCCGACCAGAGCATCTACGCCTTCCGCGGCGCGGACGTGCGCAACATCCTCGACTTCCGCCGCGACCACGAGGACGCGAAGGTCTACCGCCTCGAGCTCAACTACCGCTCGGTCGGCAGCGTGCTGGCCGTCGCGAACGCGGTCATCAGGCACAACCAGGGACGCATCGACAAGGACCTGCGGCCCGTCAAGGGCGAGGGCGAGAAGGTGCGGATCTACCGCGCCGCCGATCACCGGGCCGAAGGGGAGTTCGTCGCGCGGACGATCGAGCGCCTGCACGCGGAGCGTGGTCTGCCGTACCAGTCGTTCGCGGTGCTCTACCGGACCAACTCGCAGTCGCGCGTGATGGAGGAGTCGCTGAGGCGCGCCAGCATCCCAGCCAGGATCGTGGGCGGGGTGGGCTTCTACGACCGCCGCGAGGTGAAGGACGTGCTCTCCTACGCGCGCGCGGCCCTCAACCCGGCCGACGACGTCTCGTGGCGCAGGGTCATCAACCGCCCGAAGCGCGGCATCGGCGGCACCAGCGAGCAACGCCTCGTGGCGTGGGCCGCGCGTCACGACCGGGCGTTCTCCGAAGCGCTGCGCCAGGTCGACACCGTCTTGCAAGGCACGCCGGCCGTGAAACGCGTCAGCGAGTTCGTCGAGCTGATGGACGACCTCGCGCGCCAGGCCGAGGAGCTGCCGGCAGCCACGTTCCTGGCCGCCGTGCTCGACCAGACCGGCTACCTGGAGGCGCTGAGGCGGGAGGGCACGCACGAGGCCGAGGGCCGCATGGAGAACCTCGAGGAGCTCCTCAACGCGGTCACCGAGTGGCAGGACGAGAACCAGGGTGGGATAGCCGACTTCCTCGACGAGGCCGCTCTCCTGGCCAGCGTCGACGACCGCGCGGTGAAGGCCGTCAACGGTGAGGAGGTCGAGGACGCCGTCACGATGATGACGCTGCACAACGCCAAGGGCCTGGAGTTCGAGGTCGTGTTCCTCGTCGGGCTCGAGGAGAACCTCCTGCCGCACCGCAACACCACCAGCAGCCTTCAGGAGCTCGAGGAGGAGCGCCGTCTGCTCTACGTCGGCGTCACCCGCGCGCAGGAGGAGCTCTACCTGGTCCACGCCGAGTCCCGGCTGACCTTCGGCCGCACCGAGCCGACCAGGCCGAGCCGCTTCCTCGAGGACGTGCCGCGCGACCTGCTGCAGGAGACCGACGTCTTCGGCCAGAACGTCGACGACTCGCGTCACCTCTCGAAGTTCTCGCGCAGCGTGTGGCAGCCGCCGGCGCAGCAGCAGGCTGCCCGGCCGCGCGGCAACGGCGAGCTCGAGCACGGCTTCAAGGGCGGTGAGAGGGTCAAGCACCCCAAGTTCGGTCAGGGCACGGTGGTGGGCCTGAGCGGCGAGGGCGCCCGCACCGAGATCACCGTCGTGTTCGAGGCCGCCGGCGCGAAGCGGCTGCTGCTGAAGTACGCCAGCCTCTCGAAAGCCTGAGTAAGGGCGGCCCGCTCACGATGGTATAGTTCCGCGAATCGGGAGCGACCGAGCATTATCTTTCGATGCTTCCTTCGGTCGTGGCGGCGCTAGTCGTCGGAGGAGGAACCCTAAGAGTGAACGCCAAAGCGATAGTGGTCACGTCCGGCAAGGGCGGCGTCGGCAAGACCACGACGACAGCGAACGTCGGCGCGGCGCTGGCGCGCCTGGGGGAGAAGGTCTGCGTGATCGACACCGATGTCGGCTTGCGCAACCTCGACGTCGTCATGGGCCTCGAAGGGCGGGTCGTCTACGACCTCATCGACGTCTTCGAGGGTCGCTGCAAGCTGCGCCAGGCGATCATCCGCGATAAGCGCGTCGAGAACCTCCACCTCCTCGCTGCCTCACAGACCCGCGACAAGAGCGCCCTCTCCGAGTCACGCATGAAGGAGACGGTGCGCGCGCTGCTGGAAGACGAGGACTTCGACCGCGTGCTCATCGACAGCCCGGCCGGCATCGAATCGGGCTTCCAGACGGCCGCCAGCCCCGCCGACGGCGCGGTCGTGGTCGTCAACCCAGAAGTCTCGAGCGTCCGCGACGCCGACCGCATCATCGGGCTGCTCGAGGCCAGGGAGATCGGTGAGGTGCGGTTGATCATCAACCGCCTGCGCCCGGCCATGATCAAGCGCGGCGACATGCTCGAGGTCGAGGACGTCCTCGAGATCCTCGGCGTGAAGCTGATCGGCATCGTCCCGGAGGACGAGCGGATCCTGGTCTCGACCAACATCGGCAGCCCCGCCTCCCTCGACGACAACACCAAGCTCGGCGCCGGCACCGCGTTCCGCGACATCGCCCGCCGCCTGCGGGGTGAGGACGTGCCGTACCCCAGTTACGAGCCGCAGGGCGGCTTCCTCTCCGGCCTCAGAAGGTTGTTCGGCGGCGCCTGATGTTCGGACTGTTCTCCAGACGCAAGAGCAAAGACAAGCTCAAGGAGCGGCTCAAGCTGGTCCTCTCCTACGACCGCGCCAAGCTCTCACCCGGCAGCGTCGAGGAGCTCAAGCGCGAGCTCTTGACCGTCATCAAGAAGTACTTCCCAGCCGACGAAGAGGGCGAGTTCGACGTGAAGGTCGAGCAGCAGGGCGAGCGCATGGTGCTCATCGCCAACCTGCCCGTGAAGGCTTCCTAGGCGCAAGCGGCCGCTCGTTGGCACGCGTAAGGGGCGTCGCCGTCGCTGTTCCTTGGTGACGACCGTGCGCCGAGGGCAGTAGCGTGGGTGCTACAGTCGTTACCGCATGAGTTCGCGGCAGTTCCTCATTGCCGATCCCGACGAGGGTCAGCGCCAACTTCTCGATCTGCTACTCGCCGACGCGAACAGCGTTCTGGTCGCCGTTAGCACCGCCAGGCAGGCCCTGGAGTTCCTGCGGTCGAACACGCCCGACCTGGTCGTCCTGGCCCAGGAGCTGCCCGACATGCCGGGCATCGCCGTCGCCAAGCGACTCAAGGCCGTCCAGCGTCTCGGCAACGTGCCGGTGATCGTCACCACCGAGGTCACCGAGGGGCTAGGCGTGTCCGTCGACCTGCGGCAGACAGCCGAAGATGCCGGGGTCGACCTGCTCTTGCCGAAGCCGCTCGGGGACAAGGCGCTCAAGGAGCGGGCGCGCCGCTTGATGCAGGAGGCGGACGCAGCCAAGCAGCAGCCGCGCAGCGGCGCTCGCAGGCAGTCCACCACTGCCGTCATCGACGACACCTTGAAGGAGCTGGACGGGGCCTCGCCGAGCGTTACTGGCAGCGACGAAGCGGACCCCGCCAAGACCGCGGCGCAGCGCACCGGCAGGGCGACGGCCGACGGCGAGGTGTTGGCGCGGGAGCTGGTGAAGCTACGCGACGAGAACGTCAAGCTGAAGCGCAAGGTGCTGGCCGCCCAGGAGACGATCGAGCGCCTCAAGGCCGAGCTCGACGACCTCAAGCGCCGGCGCGGCGGGCTGTTCGGCAGACGTCGCTAGCTCGACCTGCTCCGAAACTTTCACGGGTGAACCGATAAGCCGGGGCGTGCCGGCCGAGCCCACTTTAGGCTCTGTGCCGGGAGAGCCGAACGCCGAACGCGCCGAACGCTCCGAACGCCGAACGCTCCGAGCGCTTCAGGCGCGAGTACGCTCCTCGCGGAGGTGCGCGGAGGCCCAGCTGCGGATGGCGGCGATCACGCGCTCGAGGCCGAGACCGGCTTCCGTCAGCGAGTAGCTGCAGCGCGGGCTGCCCGAGTTGTCGACCTCCTTGTGCAGCACGCCGAGCGCCTCCAACCGGGCCAGCCGCTGGGTGAGGGTCGTCGGGTTGCAGCCGCCGACGTCACGGCCCAGCTCGTTGAAACCCTTCGGTCCGTCGAGCAGAGCGTTGACGATGTGCAGCACCCATTTCTCCTGCAGCACCTCGATGCCTTCACCGGCAGGGCAACGCTTGAACTCCTTTATGGCCATGCTGCCCGAGTCTACCATCGACGCCAGAACTGCCGTCTAGCACAGCAGACACAGCCTCCACAAGGAACCTAGGTCCCTCCTGGAAGCCGCTTCGGCGGTGGTAGACTCGCGCCATAGGGTAGCGGCCCGCGAGCCGCGCCACTGCGCCTCTGACGTACGCCCGAGGATCGTAAGAGCGCGAAGGGAGCGCCATGAACATCTACCAGTTGATCGGCCGTAACCTCGAGATCACCGACGCCATGCGGCAGTACGCCGAGGACAAGCTCGCCAAGCTCGACCGCTTCTCCGACCAGATCGTCGACGCCAGCGTCGTGATGTCGTACGACACCAAGCAGAACGCCGGCGAGCCCGCCAAGGTCGAGGTCCAGCTGAACCTGCCTAACGGCGTGATCCGCGCTGAGGAGCGCGCCCAGGACACGTACGCCGCGGTCGACCTGGTGGTCGACAAGCTCGAGCGGCAGCTCAAGCGCTTCAAGGGCCGCATGATCGCCAAGCGCAACGAGGTGCCCTCAGCGCCGGTCCCGAGCGACGTCACGCACGCCGAGGTCCCCGACCCGGTCGACGACGAGCCGCGCGAGCCCGCGATCGTGCGCACCAAGCGTCACGTGATGCGGCCGATGGCGCCGGAGGACGCCGCCATGCAGATGGAGGCCCTGGGGCACACCTTCTTCGTGTTCCGCAACCTCGACACCGACCTCATCAGCGTCATCTACCTGCGCCACGACGGCGACTACGGCCTCATCGAACCGGCCTGAGGCCGCCTCGCAAGCGCGCCAACAGCGGCGCAACCAGCAAGCCGAACGCGAAGCCGCCGACGTGCGCCCACCAGGCTACGCCGCCGCCTCCGCCATCGGCGACGCGGCTCGACGCGCCGGCCTCGAGCAGCTGGAGGAACGCCCAGTAGCCGATGAAGATCCAGGCCGGTAGCCACAGCATGAAGAAGCGAGGCACGCGCGCGAAGAACGACAGCAGCAGCCACGGCAGCAGCAGCGGGGGGATGAAGGTCATCACCCGCTGCTGCGGGTAGAACAGGAAGTACGCTCCGAGCACCGCGCTGATCGCGCCGGAAGCTCCGACCAGGGGAACTAGGGAGAGCCCGCCGAACAGCGCGTGCACGCCCGTCGCGGCCGCCCCGCCGATGAGGTAGAAGAGCAGGAACGGCAGGTGGCCCAGCCGGTCCTCGACGTTGTCGCCGAAGACGTAGAGGAAGATCATGTTGCTGAGCAGGTGCGCCCAGCTGCCGTGCAGGAACAGGCTGGTGAACAGCGTGTGCCAGACGGCCTGAGGTTCGCTGCTGAAGAGCGCGGGGATGAAGCCGTAGTCGAGGATGAAGGCGACGCCTCTAAGGCCCTCTCCCAGCGAGAACTGATAGCTGAACACCGCGACGTTGAGCGCGATGATCACCCAGATGACGAACGGGCGACCGTGCGGCGGGTTGGCGTCGCGTAACGGGATCAAGCGTCGACCGCCCGCTCGCTCAGGTCGCCAGTCGCCGGGCTGCCGCTCGGTGGGTGCGGGCCGGGGCCCCTCACTCCCTTAGCGTCGCCTCTTCTTGCGACTGCCTCAGCTTGACCACGGTCCTCGCCGCGACCAGGCCGCGCACCGTTGCGCCGTGGTAGACCACGGCGTGCTGGCCGATGACGGTGCCGGGCGAGAGGACGGCGTTGCAGCCGATCGAGACGCCGTCCCCGATGGCCGCTCCGAACTTGCGCAGGCCCGTGCCGTGGCTGCCGACCTTGACCTCGTCGCCGAAGGCCTTGAAGTTGGCGAGCTTGACCCCGGCGCCGAGGTTGGCGTCGTGGCCCACAACGCTGTCGCCGACGTAGTTGAAGTGCGGGGCCTTGGCGCCGCCCAGGAGCAACGAGCGCTTGACCTCGCTGGCGTGCAAGACCTTGGCGCCCGGCCCCAGCACGACGGGGCCGCGCAGGTAGGCGGCGTGACCCACCATGGCGCCGGCCGCCAGGTAGACCGGTCCCTGGAGGTAGGCGTACGGACCGACCTCGGCGCCGTCCTCCATCACCAACGGGCCCTCGACGATCGCCGTGGGGTGGACCCGTCCGCCCGGCCTGTCGATGAGCGCGGCGCCGAACTCGTCGAGGCGCGCCAGGGACTCCCACGGCCACTCCACGTCGAGCAGCGAAGCCAGTGCGTCCGGGACGCGCGCGAGGTCGAAGAGCTCCGCTGGCTTGAGCATGCCCAAGTCTAGCCAAAGGCGGCGGGCACGAGTGGACTATGCGTGTTCAGCTCGCGTCACTGACGGGTAGAATCCGCCAGCGTGCTGCACCTCGTCTACAACCCGGCGGCCGGGCGGGGCAGGGCGCCGTCCTCGCTGGAGGCGGCCCTGCGGCTCCTCGACCAGGCCGGGGCAGGCTACCAGCTGCACACCTCCGAGGCTCCAGGGCACGCCAGTGAACTGGCCGCAGCGACCCCGCCGGGCTCCGTGGTGGTGGCCGTCGGCGGCGACGGGACCGTCAACGAGGTCGTGCGCGGGCTCGTGCTCCGGCGCCCCGGCAGGTGCCTCGCGCGGCACAGCGGCACGGTGGGCGCTCGGCAGGCTGACGACGCCGTGACCGGGACCCCGGTGAACCCTGACGCCAACCGTGTACCCCTGGCCGAGCGCAAGACGCTCGGGGTGATACCGGTGGGTTCGGGGGATGACTTCGCGTTCGCCCTCGGCTTGCGGCGACGCGACGTCGAGGGCGCGGTGGCCCGCCTGCTGGCGCCGAACCCGCGCGCCATCGACCTCGGCTGGGTCAACGGCGAGCCGTTCGTCAACGCGCTGGGGGTCGGCTTCGACGCCGAGGTCGCCCATCGGCTCACGCTGGCGCCGCGTTTCCTCAAGGGGTTGGCAGCGTACCTCTACGCCGTGATGGTCACCCTCGGTCGTCTGCGGCCCGTGGAGGTCGAGGTCTGCGTCGACGACGCCGTGCTTTACCGAGGCCGCTCCCTGCTCGTTGCGACGCAGAACGGGCCGCGCACGGGCGGCAGCTTCCTGTTCGCTCCCGACGCGCACAACGACGACGGCCAACTCGACGTCGTGGTCGCCGGCGACCTCGGCGTGCCGGGCACGCTAGCTCTCCTGCCGCGCGTGATGCGCGGAAACCACCTCGGTCACCCACGGGTGCACCTCACTAGGGGTCGAAGGCTGTCCTTGGAGTGGGCCACGCCGCGGCACGCGCACACCGAGGGCGAGCCGCTCGGCGCGG
>CAZQVC010000017.1:33200-36566 GCA_964596625.1 uncultured bacterium
TTGGAGTGGGCCACGCCGCGGCACGCGCACACCGAGGGCGAGCCGCTCGGCGCGGCCCGCTCGTTCGAGGTGCACGTCGAGCCAGGCGGCTTGACGGTCCTCGGCTGACGTTCGCCGCTTGGAGCGAGCCTAGAGGGCGACCAGGAAGATTCGGGCACAAAGAGAGGGACCCCGCCGAAGCGGGGTCCCTCTTTCCGGCGACTACTGGCGCCGGGCTCCTAGCGGTCTCCTTAGAAGTCGACCGTGTAGGAGATGGAGAACGCCTGGGCGGAGTCAGAGCCGCCGGCGTGGGTGTTCTCGTAGACGCCGTAGGCGAACTCGAGATCGAAGTAGTTCCAGATCACTTCGTAACCGGTAGTGGTCTGGGTGCCAGTGCCAGGAGCGTCACCGTTGCTGATGTCCGAAGCGAAGTCGTTCGGATCGGGGTGCGAAGCACGGTTGAGGTTCGTGGCGGTGATGTTCGTGCCGGTCCAGCTACCGTACTTGGCCGTCAGGACGCTGTTCTCGAAGATGAACTCGTTGAGAACGAGGCCCACGCTCCACTGGAGTTCAGTGGCGGTGTAGACGTTCGCGTCGCTGTGGCTGGTCGTGCGGTAGTTGACGGCAGCCATCAGGCTGGGCTGGGTGTAGACGTTGAGAGCGTCGGTGACGAGACCAGTGCCGACCTTGAGGGTCGTGGTGTCGTCGGTTCCGGCGTCAGCGTCGTTGACCATCTCGTAGCCGACGTACGGGGTCAGGGTGACGATCGAGACCGTCAGGTCCATGTCCGCGTTGGCGTAGATGGTGGTCTTGCTGAAGTCGGCTTCGGTCTGCGAGTAGCCGGCAGCGATGTTGAGGCCGCTGATGAGAGCGTTCTCGGCATCACCGTCGTGCGTCAGGTCGACGCCGAATCCAGTGTTGTAGTTGCTGTCGCGCTCGACGTCGTTCGCGGTGACGACGGCTTCGCTGCCGTCGACGCGGGTGCGAACGTTGTCAACGACCGTGCCGTCGACCGAGGCCTGGTGGAACCAGCCACCGAGGCTGAAGCCGGCGAACAGGTCGGCTTCGACGTCTACACCGAAGGCCGTGACATCGCTGCCCGTGCCGTTCGTGACGGAGTAGGAGTCGAAGTAAGCGTCGACATCGAGGATGAACAGGCTGAGGCCGGCTTCGACGCCGAAACCAGTCTGGTCAAGCTCGAAGGGATCGTCCGCGTCGGCGCCGAAGTTGTAGCCGTAGTTGGCCCAGTTGGCACCCATGGCGCGGTAGTTGGCCTCGAGCGATTCGAGGATCGGCAGGCCGCTGGCGTCGATGCCCAGGATGGCGTACAGGACGGAGTCGCTGTTGCCGAGGGAGTCGGAGCCTTGAGCCCATTCGAAGGCCAGGTCGAAGATGCTGAGCGAGAGGCTGCCGTCGACGCCGAAGACCGTGCGGGTCTCGTTGTCGTTGAGGACGTCATCCTTGTCGCCAGCGTTGCGGGCTTCCTGCACGAACGAGCCACCGAGGGTCAGGCCGTCGAGCGGGCTGATCGCGAGGTGGGCGCCGCGGAGGTAGTCATCGGGCTCGTTGGTCGGGTCGCCGTTGACGTCCAGCGGTCCACGCTCGTCGGTCGGGGTGGTGTAGACCACCGTGAGCGACGGGTCGAGGAACGAGAGGAAGTCGGGGGAGCCAACCGTGGCCACGAAGCCAGGATCGTCGGTCTCGACGATGTACGGGGTGAAGCTGGTCTCGACGTTGGTGCCGAACGCGAACTCGAGCGGCACGGCGCCGATGGGGGTGAAGGTCGTGGTGAACTCTTCGACTTCGAAGAGCGGGACCAGCGAGCCTTCGGTCAGGTCGACATCGTCGATGTCGATGACGAGGACGGCAGTGAACGAGTTGAGCGCGTTCGGGCTGCCGGCGCCGTCGAACCCGAAGCCAAGGCCGAAGCTGAGGCTGAGGGTCGCGGAGACGTCACCGGAGGTCTGCTCGATGTCGTGGCGGTCCTGAGCGACCTCAGAGACTTCGGTCTGGTAACCGGAGTTGGTCTTCGCGTCGCCGTCGAGGTCCTTGACCCCGGACGAGAAGATGGAGGCGCCCATGTCACGGTCGTTGTTCAGACCGTAGACGCGGTCGACGTCGAACGGGTTACCGAGAACGCGGCCGACGAAGTACTCGACCGAGATCGAACCGGTGATGCCGAGCGGGTTCGTCTCCAGGGCCGTGACGCGGTCTTCGAGCGAAGCGATGGCTTCGTTCTGGGCGGCGTCGGAGGCTTCCAGGGCGGAGACGCGGTCACGCAGGGCGACCTGGTCACGCCGGAGGAGGATGACGAACTCGCGGATGTTGGCGATGTCGCTGCGGTTGCGCTCGATGGCGGCGTTGACGCCGGCCAGATCGGTCGCGGGGGGCGGAGCGACTTCGCCGCTCGGTGCGCCGCTTACCGAGCCCTTGAGGCCGGTGATGTCATCGGCCATGAGCTGCAGCATGCGGTTGATGGCGGCGATCTCCTCGGCGTTCTGCCGGCCGAGGGTGTTCGCCTGGCTCGCCAGGTTGTAGGCGTCGTCCGCGCGCGCAGCGGCGGCGTCGGCCTGAGCCTGTGCGGTGTCGATGGCGACCCGCTGCGAAGCGATCTGGTTCTGCAGATCGCGGAGCACCGCCGGATCGACGTCGCTGCCGGCGCCAAGGCTGGCTTCGAGCTCGTCGAGGCGGGCGGTGTTGCCCGAGACGTCGTCGGAGAGGCCGGCGATGGCGCTCTCGGCGGCGGACAGGCGCACGCCCTGGGCGGCCACGTCGGAGCCGATCTCCTGCACAGCGTTGCGCAGCGACTCGATGTCGGCCTGCGTTAGCGCGAGCGCAGCGTCCATGTTCGCGTTGAGGACGTCGAGCATGCGGCTGACCACGAGGGCGGCCTGGTAGCGAGTGAAAGCCTCGTTACCGCGGAACGTGCCGTCGGGGAAGCCGATGACGATGCCTAGGTCAGCGATGCGGTCGACGGCGTCGCCAGCCCAGTGGTTCGCCGGGATGTCCGGGAACGAGGACTGCGCGAATGCGCCGCTCGCCAGCACTGCTGCCAGGAGCGTGATGATGAGTTTCTTCATGTGGTTTACCCCTTGAACTTTAAGAAGTCTTCCTTGCTCGGCGACTTGCGCAGTTCAGCGGGGCACTGGGAGTTTCCGAGTTTCCTCGCCAGTTCCCCTCGTCGTGCTTGGATCGCCGCGGCCCTCGCAGTTCGCAACCGGTTCAAGTGGGTGTCACCTCCCTCCAGTACGGCTGAGAACTCCTGAGAGTCCAAGCAAGAGTACACCACATGACCCCCCGCATGTCAAACCGGATGAACGGTGAATGAGAAGCGTGGGTTGTCGCCCAGGACGCGTTTCCGGCGCTTTGTGAAGCAAGATACTCACC
>CAZQVC010000018.1:0-18864 GCA_964596625.1 uncultured bacterium
TGTTCGTCTACGGGATGCTCAAGCAGCGCGTGCCGCCGGAGATCAACGCGATCTCGGCGCTGATGATCGCCGCCTCCATCCTCTTGATCGGCGTCTCGCTGGCGCTGCAGCGGCGCGGGGCTCGCACCGTGAAGGAGTGAGCGCGGCCGCCGCCTAGGGGTTTTCACCCTCCGTCAGGTGACGTTCGAGGAAGTCCACCGTCAAGCGCATCCACTCGACCCAACCCTCGCGTCCCGGAGGGCCGTGACCGGCCGTCTCATCGACGTGGTAGACGACCTCGACACCGCGCTCGCGGAGGCGCTCGACGAACTGGTCGCTCTCGGCCTTGACCACCCTCGGGTCGTTCTTGCCCTGGATCACCAGCAGCGGCGCCACCAGGCGGTCGGCGTGGGTGATGGGCGAGCGCTCGATCAGCAGCTCAGCATCCTTCTCGGGGTGCCCCACCCAGGCCTCCATGAGCTGCCGCCAGTACGGCGGCACGCTGTCGACGAAGGTGATGAGGTTCGACGGGCCGACGAGGTCTACCCCCGCCGCCCAGCGGTCGGGCAGGCGCGTGAGCGCCGAGAGCGTGGCGAAGCCGCCGAACGAGCCGCCGAAGATGGCCAGGCGCTGCGGATCGACCCAGTCGAGCCCACCGAGGTAGTCGGCTGCCGCCTCGATGTCCCTGAGCTCGCCTCCGCCCCAGTCGCGGTAGATGAGCGTCTGGTACGACTTGCCGTACCCCGTCGAGCCGCGGATGTTCGGCGCCAGCACGCCGATGCCCCGCGACAGCAGGTACTGGTACATGCCCTGGTACTCGTAGCCCGCCAGCTCCTGCGCCTCGGGCCCGCCGTGTATCGAGACGACCACGGGGAACGGCCCTTCGCCCCGTGGGCGGTAGAGCCAGGCGTGGATGTCGCGGTCGAAGCTGGGGTAGTCGATCGAGTCGGGCTCGACCATCGTGTCGGGGTCGATGCCGCCGAGCATGCTCTGCTCCAGCGTCGCCTGCGAGCCCGTCGCGAGGTCGACCTGAAGCAGGTTGGTCGCCTGGCGCGGCGTGGCGTAGGCCAGCACGAGCCTCTCGCCGGCGGGGTGGAAGGTGGCGCCGCTCGGCACGCCGAGCGGCAGGGACGGTGCGGCCAGCGGCCGCTCGCGTCCGCCTTCGAGGGCGAACACCCGCGCCTCGAACACCCCGCGGCTGTTGACCAGGACCAGCAGCCTGGTGCGCTCCTCGTTGAGCAGCAGGCCTTCGACCTCGGCGTCCTCGCGCAGGACCGGCCTGTGGTCGCCGCTCTCCCGTTCGACGAGGACCACGCCGGTGAACTCGCTGTCGGCGTCGGTGAGCAGGAAGAACGCCGAGCTGTCGGCCAGCCACTGCTGCGGCAACGCGGTGACGGAGGCGGCGTCGTCGCCCTCCGGCACGCCGAAGAGGAAGCGCTTCTCGCGGCTCGCGAAGTCGTACAGCCAGGTGCGGTGGCGCGTGTTGCCGAGGTGCTCGAGCAGCAGCAGGCTGCGGCCGTCCGGAGAGACCTCGCCGGCGTAGAACTGCCCGCCGGTGACCAGCCGGTCGACCTCGCCGCTGGCGACGTCGATCAGCATCGCGTCGACCTCCGCCGGGTCGCGGTCGTTACCGCTCACGACCACGCTCCTGCCATCCGGGGTCCAGCCCCCGAGCGCGAACTGGGCCTCCGGTGCATCTGTGAGCCGCCGCGGCCAGCCCCCAGCGGCGTCGACCACGAACACCTGGTTCATCTCGTCGCCGTGTCGGTCGGCGGTGAACGCGATGCTCGAGCCGTCCGGCGACCAGGCGAAGCTCTGCACCCTGAGGTCCGGCAGGTTGGTCAACTGGCGGGCGAAGCCGCCCCCGTCGGGTTGCGACCACAGTGCGGGCAGTCCCGTGGCGTTCGAGAGGTAGGCGAAGCGGTCACCCCTGGGGGAGTAGTGCGGACTCCTTAGCTGCCTGACGGCCGCGAACTGGTCGAAGGTGGGAACGCTCATCTGCTGCCTCCACCGGCGAAGATAGCAGGCTGCCGTGCCATAGACTTGCGGCACGGCAGCCGCTGCCGGGCGCCGAAACGGCGCTCGTTGCATCCGTTCGGCGGCGGGGTACGTATCTGAAGGTAGGTGCTAGCGACGTTGGCCGACACCGTCAGCAGCGACAGCCAGCTGGTGGAGGCGGTGGCAAGGGGCGACCAGGGGGCGCTCCGCGACCTCTACGAACGGCACGGCGGGGCCGTGCTGGCTCTTGGCAGGCGCATGCTCGGCAGCCCCGAGGAGGCCGAGGAGGTACTGCAGGACGCGTTCCTCAGCCTCTGGCGTAACGCCGCGACGTTCGACAAGACCAGGGCGTCGGTGAGGACCTACCTGTTCGCGATCGCCCGCAACCTGTGCCTCACGCGGCTGCGCGCCAGGCGCTCGCGGCCGAGGGTCGATGACGTCGACGAGTCGGCCGGGGCGGTTCAGCTCGCCTTCTCGGTGAGCCCGGACCCGCTCCCCGCGGTGCTGGCCCGACAGGCCATGGCAGCCGTCGACGAGGCAGACCGCCTGCTGCTGGAGGAGGCTTTCTTCGGCGGCTGGTCCCACTCGGAGCTGGCGCAGCGCCACGACCTGCCGCTCGGCACGGTCAAGAGCCGGTTGCGGCGGGCGCTGCTGAAGATGAAGGAAGTCCTGGAGGGAACGGCATGAGCCGTGATGATAGGGGCGTCCGGGCAGCGTCGCCGAGCGGCGACGAGCTCGACGCCATCAACCAACTCATCGCCGAGGACCGCGAGCTCGCGCCGGCGCTCGAGGCCGTGGTCGGCGCGCTCGGCGAGGATGAGCTGCCCGCCGGCGGGTTCGAGGCGCTGAGAGCCAGGCTCGAGGCCCAGGAGGCGGCGGGCGGCTCGGCCGCTCGCGAGGTGGGACGGGAGAGCAGGGCGGCCGCGGCGGAGTCGAACAGCGCGTGGGAGCGGGGCGCCGGCGCCGCGGCGGGAAGGGCCGAGGGGTCCGCCCCGCGACGACCGCCGACGTCCAGCCGAGCGGCCAACGGCGCGCGTTGGGCGGTCGGTCTGGTGCTGGTAGCGGCGGTGGTTACGGCCGGGAGCTGGGCTTCGCTGAAGGCCGGCGAGGCCGCCAAGCTGCGCGACGACCAGCGCATCCTCGCGTACTGGATGGCCAACCCCGAGATGCGCCTGGTGAGCCTCGACGATCCCGCTCGGCCGGAGACGGCCACCGCCCGGCTCGGCATCGTCTGTGTGCTGCCTGACGGCCGCGCCCTCTTGCTGCAGCCCGCTGCTGCGCCTCGCGGCGCGACCTACCTGGTGGTCGGTGACGGGCCGTCGGGCAGCCGCGAGCTGGCGCGCGGCCGCGACAACCTGCTGCAGTTCGACGCGGGCGGCGTGAGCAGCGTCGAGGTCGTGCTCGCCAGCGGCCAGGAGCGCACCGTGATCGCGCAAGCTCAGCTGAACTGAGCGCCTCAGCCCGCGCAGCCCGCCTCCGGCCGCGCCCTCGCCCGCCGCCACCGCCGACGACGAAGCTAACCGCGCTCCAGCAAGCGCTCGACCTCAGAGGCCGTGGGCAGCGAGGGCTGCGCGCCCGGGCGTGTCGTCGCCAGCGCCCCCGCCGCGCTGGCGTAGCGCACGGCAGCGCCCAGATCGGCCTCGGCGGTGCCCGGAGCGGCGCTCAGTCGCGCCGCCAATGCGCCGGCGAAGGCGTCGCCCGCCGCCGTGGTGTCGACCGCCTCGACCTCGAACGCGGGCAGCCGGCCGTTGCGGGCCCGTGCGGGGCCGCTCCCACCGGCGTTCCGCCCGCGCTGCGCCCAGACCGCGCCGCGCTCGCCGAGCGTCACGATGACGGCGGGGACTAGGGCGGTGAGCTCGGTCGCCGCCGCTTCCGGCTCGCGCGACACCTCGGCCGCCGGCACCTCGAGCAGCAGCGCGGCCTCGTGCGTGTTGACCAGCAGATGGGTGACGTGCCGCAGCTCGTCGGCGCCTAGCCTCACGGCCGGCGCGAGGTTGAGGAGCACCGCCGCGCCGGCCTCGCGGGCGGCCTTCGCGGCGGCGAGCACGCTGGGCAGCGGCACCTCGAGCTGCAGGCAGAGCACGTCGGACCCTGCGCCGGCCCGGGCACCGGGCCTCGCGAACGCCCGCTGCGCCCTGGCGGGCGTCAGCTCGGCGTTGGCGCCCGGCGCCACCACGATCGAGTTCTCGCCCCCGGCGTCCACTTGGATGAACGCGACCCCGGTCGGACGATCGACTCGTTCGACGGCCACGACGTCGACGCCAGCCTCGCTGAGCGACGCCAGCAAAGCGTCACCGAAGTCGTCACGCCCCACGCAACCGACGAAGGCGGTGCGCGCCCCGAGCCGAGCTGCGGCCACGGCCTGATTGGCGCCCTTGCCCCCGGGGTGGCGCTCGTAATCCGAGCCCATCAGCGTCTCGCCCGGCGCCGGGTGCCGCTCCACCTCGACCACCAGGTCGAGGTTGGCGCTGCCGACGACCACGACTTGTCCGAGCGCGTCGCTCACGCGCCGCTGCGCAGGTCGGGGTTGCGCCAGACGATGAGGCTGGCGACGTCGCCGGTGTCCTCGTCGGTCATGTAGCCACGGATTACGCCGAGCACTTCGAAGCCGTTGGCGAGCTGGAAGTCCAGGGTCGGATCGTGGAGCTCGCCGGCGACGATCTTCCGAACGTACTCCTCGACGCTCAGCGCCGCGCGGTGGTGCCGGTAGCCGGGCAGCGCTCCCCCTGCGACGATGCCCTGCCTGCCGAGGCGCCTCACCAGGTCTTGACGCGCCCTGTAGAGCCGCCGACCGATGCCCCGGCCGCGGTAGTCGGGGTGCACGCTGATGTCGGCGCCGTAGTACCAGGCGCCGCTCGGGTCGTGGTTGGCGTAGGTCCCGCCGGCGATGATCTCGCTGAACGTGTGGTCGGGGTTGGTCAGGTCGAAGTCGATGAGGAAGCCCGACCCCAGTCCCACGACGCGCTCCTTCGTGAGCGGCGAGCCGTCTGGCGCCGTGCGCGCGAGCGCGACGAACTCGCCTTCGGGGAAGACCCGCTGGTGCTCGAGGAAGTGCGGGGCCTTCATCCGCTCGGACTCGGAGAGGCCGGGGAAGCAGACGCGCTGCAGCTCCTCGAGCTCGAGGGCGTGCTCGGCTGCGCTGTTGACGATCCGGACGTCGGCGGCTTGCATCAGGCCGGCACGGGGCCGAAAGCGTACCTCTCGTAGCGGCCCTCGCTCGGCCTGCCGCCGACCACCCACAGCTCCCGCTGCGCCGGCAGCATGACGACGGCGCCGCACGTCCCGACGAACAGCGGCGCCTCGCCCACCCGGCAGATCGAGGCTTGGTCGGCGGTCGCGGCCTGCAGGTCGGCAACGGTCAGGTCGAAGCGGTCGAGGAGGCGCTCCGCGTCGGCCTGGCGCGCCTCGGAGTTGGCCTGGGATGACGCCTCGCGGGCCCGCTCGACGGCGCGCGTCGCCGGGTGCAGGCAGTGGTTGGCGTGGACCAGCGGATCGCTCCCCAGCCGCGTGACGTGGTGCCGCGTCGCCATCGCCTCGACGTTGGCCCCCTCGCCGTCGGCGTCGATGATCAGGTAGTTGTGACCACCGGCGAGCGGCGTTGCCAGCAGCAACTCGAGCGCCGCCGCCGCCGTCTCCTGCTCGAGCAGCGCGCGGACGGCGAACGGCCAGGTCACGCCGACGCGGCCGTCGGCCGAGAGCAGGTTGTTGATCCCGACGCAGAGCCCCGCCTCGTTCATGCCGATCATGCCGAGGCAACCGGCGGTGGTGTAGACGACGAAGTCCGGTGCGTGGTCGGGGCGGCCCTGCAGGAGCACCAGGTGCTCGGCCGAGCTCTCGTGCATGTCCCAGGTCTGGGCCAGGGCTCCGCCGCCGTCACGCAGCCGCGCTCCCGGCACCAGGAACGCCGTGCAGTCGTCCGTCTCGTGCTCGAGCGGCGCCCGCGCGCCTGCCCCGGCGGGGGCAGCGGCCGCCTCGCGTGCGGCGTCGCCGTCAGCCGCGCCGCCACGTGCGCCGCTTGCGTCAAGGCCGTCTTCGACCCCACGCGAGGAGGCGACGACGTCGACGAAGTCGGTGAACCCGCCCGCGACGATCAACGCCGGCACCGAGACGCCGGAGCCGGCCGCCACACCTTCGAGCTCCTCGTAGAGGCCGGGAGAGTACTCCTGGTGCCGTTTCCCGCAGGCGGCCGCCAGCGCCAGCACCTCCTCGCTGGAGGCTTCCCTGCCGGTCCAGCCGCGCTCGCCAGCCAGCTGCACCCGCTCCGCCGCGTAGGCGGCGATCTGCTCGGCCATCGCCTTGCCGTGCGCCAACCCCATCTCGTACGGGCTGCCGGAGACCTTCAGTACCGGGACGCTCATGGCTCGATAATAGGGTGCCGCGCGCCCTTCGGTCTCATCGCAGCACAGAGGCCTGCTCGGCGCGCCAAGCCAGCGTCACCTTAGAGCCGACCTCGAGCATGTCGGCGTAGCCCCTGTGCTGGTTCTGGATGCGCGCGACGAGCTGCACGCCGTCCTCCGCTCTCACCAGGTAGCGGGCGTCGGTGCCGAGGTAGTGGGCCTCGACCACGACACCGGGCAGGCTCGCGTGCGGGTCGACGGGCGCCGTCCCGATGGCGCCGTCGGCGTGGACGTGCGAGCCGCCGCCGTTGTCGCTGCCGCCGCTCGCGGCGTCCAACACCTCGAGTTTCTCCGGCCTCACCGCCAGCGCCACCGCGTCGCCGACGGCCGCGTCCGGGTCGCGCAAGGCGCCCTTCAGCGTCCTGCCGCCCGGCAGGCGCACGATGCCGAAGCCGCCCTCAGAGCGTTCCAGCACCCCGTCGACGAAGTTCGTCTCACCGATGAAATCGGCCACGAAGCGCGACGTCGGTCGCTCGTAGATGTCGTCGGGCGGTCCGACCTGGAGGACCTTGCCGTCGTTCATCACCGCGATGCGGTCGGCCATGGTCAGCGCCTCCTCCTGGTCGTGCGTGACGTAGACGAAGGTGATGCCGACCTGCTGCTGCAGCGTCTTCAGCTCGAACTGCATGGTCTTGCGCAGCTTGAGGTCGAGCGCGCCCAGCGGCTCGTCGAGCAGCAGCACGGCCGGCCGGTTGACCAGCGCCCTCGCCACCGCCACCCGCTGCCGCTGCCCGCCGGAGAGCGCCTGGGGCTTGCGGCCCCCGACGTGCGGCAGGCGCACCAGCGCGAGCGCCTCCTCGGCCTTCGCCCTGGCCTCCTTGGCCTTCACGCCCGCCATCTTCAGGCCGAACATCACGTTCTGAATGACGGTCATGTGCGGGAACAGCGCGAAGTCCTGGAACACGGTGTTCACGGGCCGATGGAACGCCGGCACGCCCTTCACGGAGCGGCCGCGCAGCAGCACCTCACCCGAGTCCGGCTCCTCGAAGCCGGCGATCATCCGCAACGTCGTGGTCTTGCCACAACCCGACGGTCCGAGGAGGGCGAAGAACTCGCCCTCTCGGATCGCGAGGTCGATGTCGTCGACCGCGCGCACCTTCGCCTCTCCGCGGCGCTCGTCGAACTCCTTGACCAGGTCGCGCACCTCGACGGCCGGCACGGCGCCGGTCGCGGTGCTCGTGCTGGCGGTGCGCGGTGTGACGGTCAACCTAGGCCTGCGCTCGACGTCAGCGGCCGACGAAGATCTTGATCTCGTCCCAGAGGTCGTTGAGCAGCGCCTCGCGCACCTCGTCCTGGGTGGCGAAGAAGAGCCGCTCCTGCGTCTCCTCGGTGGGGTAGATGCCGGGGTCGGCGGCGAGCTCCTCGTCGATGAAGCCCTGGTCGAGAGCGGCGGCGTTCGGGGTGCCGTAGGCGGTGTAGTTCGAGATGTCGGCGCCGACGCTGGGGTCGAGGATGTAGTCGATGAACGCCTCGGCGAGCGGCTGGTTGGGCGCGCCGGCTGGGATGGCCAGGCTGTCGATCCAGAAGTTCGTGCCCTCGCTGGGGATCACGTACGCGTAGTCGTCGCACTCGCAGTCGTCCATGATCTGGAAGACGTCGCCGGAGTACTCGATGACCATGTCGATCTCGCCGCGGGCGAGCATCTCCTGACCGTCGTCCTCCGCGATGTAGACGACGTTGCTCCCATGGTCGATGAGGAACTGCTTGGCCTCTTCCAGCTCGGCCGGATCGGAGCTGTTGGGGTCGTGCCCGGTCATGATCAACGCGACGCCGATCATCATCGTCACGTCGTCGAGCCAGGCGACGCTGCCGTCGTACTCGAAGAGGTCGGCCCAGGATTCGACGCCGTCGACCCGCTCGGCGTTGTAGCCGATGCCCGTGGTGCCCCACTGGTACGGCACGGTGTATCGGTTCCCCGGATCGAAGTCGAGGTCGAGGAAGGTGTCGTCGAGGTTGGCGAGGTTGGGGATGTTGGCGTGGTTCAGCTCGGCCAGCAGGCCCTCTTCGATCATCAGCGTCGCGACCACGTCGGACGGCACCACGACGTCGAAGCCCGGGTTGCCCTGGCGCAGGCGCACCAGCATGTCGTCGTCGGTGGGGTAGGTGTCGTAGACCACGTCGACGTCACACGCCGCCTCGAAGTTGGCGATGGTGTCGTCGGCGATGTAGGTGCTCCAGTTGTAGACGTTGAGGCTCTGACCCGCGAACTCCTCCGGGCAGGTCCAGTTCGATTGGGCAGCGGCGTTGCCGAGCAGGGTCGAGAGGAGGGCGAGAGCCAGCAGGACTGCGAGGGTTCTACGCATCGTGTCACCTTTCGAGACGGGTGTTGGTGGGGGTAGCCGGTCTGGGGGTGTCAAACGATATCACCGCCGGCCAAATCAGCGGTTCTTCGAGCGCACCAGGCGGTCGAGGAGCGGGTCGGAGAGCACGCGGCGCAGCAAGTTGACGATGTGAGCGTCCCCGCCCACGAAGTAGCGCGTGCGGGGGCGGCGGTCGGTGAGGGCGCGCAGCACGGCCGCGGCCACCGCCTCGGGCGCGGCGCCGGTCTCGCCAGCCTGCTTAGCCTCGCCGAGGAGCGTGTCCACCAGCGGCCGGTAGTACTCCATGGTCTCGGGTGGCAGGCCCTCCAACCGCTCGCGCGCGGCGGCGACCGAGCGGTCCCATATCGGGGTCGCGATGCGGCCGGGCTCCACCACGCTGACCTTCAGGTCCCAGGTGGCGAGCTCGCGCCTGAACGCGTCCGCGACCGCCTCCATGGCGAACTTCGAGGCCGAGTACGCCCCCAGTAGGCGCGAGGAGACGAGCCCGGAGATCGAGCCGATGAAGACGATGCGACCGTCGTCCGCGCGCAGGGTCGGGAGCATGGCCTGGGTCACAGCGACGTGGCCGAGGACGTTCACCTCGAGCTGCTGCCTCAGGTCGTCGAGTGGGAGGAACTCGAGCGGGCCGGCCACCGCGATGCCGGCGTTGTTGACGATGCCGGCGAGGCGCGCTCCCGGCCGCGCCGCGGCGATGGCCTTGGCCGCGGCCGCGATGTCCTCTCGCACCGTGATGTCGAGTATGAGCGGCTCGACGCAACCCGTGCCGGCGCGCAGCGCGTCCGCTGCCGAGCGCAGATCGGCGGCGGCCTCGTCGGTGCGCACCCCGGCGTGGACCCGGTAACCGCGCTCTGCCAAGTGCAGGGCCACAGCGCGGCCGATGCCGCTCGAGGCGCCGGTGACCAAGACCGCCGGCGTCGACTGCTCGTTGTGTGCAAGCACGGGCACAGTCTAGCCTTCGCCGTTAGGCCGCCCCGCCAAGGCGCTCCTGACCCGGTCGGGCAGCGGGGCTGACGCCTGGGCGTCGTAGTCGAACCAGACCATCACGGCGACGAACTCCGCGGCGACCTCGCCGTTGGCCTCCAAGGTCTGCTCCAAGGTGAAGCTGCTGTTGCCTATAGCGACGACCCTGCTTTGGATGGTGCACTCGTCCCCCAGCCTCACCTGGCGCCGGAAGTCGATCGTCAACCGCGCGAGTATCAGCGAGGTGGCCTTCAGGCCGAGCTCCGCGACGAACGCGAGCCGGCCGAGCTCGGCGTAGGTGGCGTAGACGGCGTTGTTGACGTGCCCCAGCTTGTCGGTGTCGGAGAAGCGCAACTGCAGCGGCAGCTTCGAGCTCACGGCGCCCGCTGCGCCGGAACCGCGATGGGAGGCGCTCACCCCGCGCTCCGCCGCCTGGCCGCCCTGGGGCGCCGCTGACACCTCGGGCAGTGGACCGTGCCGCGCCCGCCGATCACCGACTTGCGCAGCTGCCCTCCGCAGCGCAGGCAGACGTCGCCGCCCCTGCCGTACACCTTCAACCTGGCGGCGAACGAGCCGGCCTCACCAGCCACCGTCCGGTAGTCGTCGAAGGTCGTGCCCTGCGCGGCGATGCTGTCGGACAGCACGGCGCGCAGCGCCTCGAGCAGCGCGCCGGCCTTGGCCTTGCTGACCGCGTTGGCCGGCGTCAACGGGTGGACGCGCGCCGCCCACAACGCCTCGTCGGCGTAGATGTTCCCCACGCCGGCGATCGGCCGCTGGCTCAGCAGGTACGGCTTGATCGCCATCGAGGAGCGCTGCAGCGCAGCGTGGAACCGGGCGGGTCCGAGCTCCTCGTCGAACGGCTCGGGGCCGAGGGCCGCCAACGTCGGCAGGTCGTCGTACTCGCCGGCAGGCACCACCATGAACCTGCCGAAGCGCCTGATGTCCTGGAAGTGCAGCGTCGCAGGCTCCTCGCCCTCGAGCCTCATCACGACCCTGACGTGCCTGGATCCGGTGCCGCTGGGAGGGCACTGGCTTATCACGCCGGTCATGCCGAGGTGGATGATCAGCTCGTCGCCCGCGGAGAGGGGCAGCACGAGGAACTTGCCGCGGCGCCCCACCCGCTCGATGCGCTGGCCGACGGCCCGTTCGAGGTCGGCGTACTTGCGCCCGGCGGGGGCGCGGCGGTCGACCGCCGCGATGCGCCTGCCGGTCAACCATGGCGCGAGCTCGCGCCTCACGGTCTCGACCTCAGGCAGCTCGGGGATAGGTGATCTTCCCTTCGTACAGCGCCCTGCCGACGATCGCCCCCTGCAGCCCCAGCCGCTGGTAGAGGTCGAGGTCGGCGTCGCGGCCGACGCCGCCGCCGGCCAGCAGGTGGCCGGGGAAGGCGGCGCGCACCTCCGCCACGGCGGCCTCGTCGACGCCCTGCATGGTGCCGTCACGCGAGACGTCGGTGTAGATGAGGTCGGTGATCCCGCGCCGATGCATCTCGGCGGCGAGGTCGGTCGCCTCCAGTTCGGTGGTCTCGACCCAGCCCCTCACCGCGACCTTGCCGGCGCGCGCGTCGACCGACACGCAGACCCGCTCCGGCCCGTGACGCTCGACGAGCTCGCTGACGAGCTCCGGCTGGGCCACCGCGACGGTGCCGAGCACCACGCGGTCGACGACCTTCAGCCAGCGCTCGGCGTCGGCGGCGCTGCGGATGCCGCCCCCGAGCTCCAAGCGCGCCCCCACGGCGCCTGCTATCGCCTCGATCACGGCGGCGTTGGAGCCCGTGCCGAGGGTCGCGTCGAGGTCGACGAGGTGAAGCAGCTCGGCTCCGAGGGCGTCCCAGTGACGCGCGGCCGCGACCGGGTCATCGAAGTACACGGTCTCCCTCGCCGGGTCGCCCTCGTAGAGGCGAACGGCCCTGCCGCGCTGGACGTCGACCGCCGGGATCACCTGGAACATCAAGGCGAGAGTATATCGCCAAGGTCCTTCTGGACGGCTCCGGGCCGCTGCGCGGCGACGAAGTCGTCGGCTCCGCGGCGCTCTACCAGTTGCAGGGTCGGCGTGCCGACGCTGAGGAGCTCCGGCACGGTGCCGAAGCGGATGCGGCCCGACAACTTGCCCAACACGGCGTCGACGGCCTCCAGCAGCGGCTCGCGGTCCTCCTGGTTGCTTTCCGTCGCGGTGAAGAGGGCCTCGTGCAGCAGCACGATCGCTCCCGGCCTGATGGCCCGCTCGAGGCGAGCCTGGAGTTCAGCGGCCGAAGCGCTCTCCCAATCACGCACGTGTGAGCTCCACAGCACGCACCGCAGCCCGAGGTGCCGCACGATGCGTGCCGTGTCGAGATCGTAGTGGCCGTACGGCGGCCTGAACAGGTCGGTCGGGTACGGCAGCAGAGCGGCCTGGCCGCGGGCCAGCTCCTCTACCCGCTGGGTACGGCTCAGCCGCACCAGCGACTGGTGGCCGTAGGTGTGGTTGCCGATGGCGTGGCCGGCGTCGACCATGGCGTTGACCAGGTCAGGGCGAGCCGCTGCCGCAGCGCCGACGAGGAAGTGCGTGGCCTTGGCGCCGTGCTTGGCGAACAGCGCGACGAGCCGAGGCGTGACGTCGGGATGGGGCCCGTCGTCGAAGGTGAGAGCGGCCATCGGCAGCGCCGTGCTCACGCCGACGATCGCGCCGAAACGACGGGTGAGGAGCAGCCGGCGACCCCGCGCGACGGCGCGCCGAAACAGCCTCCGTGCCGTCGTCAGAGTCCCCAGACCAAGAACATTATCGAGCCGCCGATGCGGCCGAGGGCGAAGCCGAGCGAGCGCAGATAGCGCGCCGCGCCGTCTGGCGAGCGCAGTCGCGGTAGGTTCCTGACCAGCTTCAGGATCGAGTAGAGGCCGTCGACGACGCTCAGCCGCGGCATGCCGCGGGAGCGGTAACGCTTGTAGAGGAGCACGTTGTACTTGCCGTAGCCGAAGGCCTGCCGGAAGGAGGCCCTGGCGGTCGCGCGGAAGCGGATGTGGACCAGCGCCTTCGGCTCGAACGCCAGTTGGTGGCCGGCCAACTGCAGCCTCCAGGTCAGGTCGGTGTCCTCGAGCAGTAGGAATCCCTCGTCGAAGCCTCCCACGCTCGTGAAGGCCGACCGCCTGACCCCGAGACCGCAGGCGCCGGCGTGCGCCAGGAACGGCGGGTGGTCGTAGGACCTCACGCCGTCGGCCTGGCCGTTCTTTCGCCCTTCCCTGACGGCGCCGTCGTTGAGGCGGTCGATGTCCCAGCGCGAGGCGACGACGTCGTGGTCGTCGAGCGCGTCCGCCATCGCGGCGAGCCAGCCGTCTCCGGCGACGTCGTCCGCGTCGAGGAAGGCGAGCTTGTCGCCGCGGCTGTGGCTCACGCCGACGTTGCGGGCGTAGCCAGCCCCGCGCCTGGCCGTTGCGTCGACGACCCTGAAGCCGGGCAGGCTGTCGGCGTACCTGTCCAACACCGCGATGGGTTCGGTGCGGGAGACGCCGTTGTCGACGACCACCACCTCCCACGGCTCGGCGCAGCTCATGGTGCACAGAGCGTCCAGCTGTTCGGTCAAGAGGTCGAGCTGCGAAGCGCAAGGGATGATGACACTGAGCATCGTTCTTCCCGTCGGCTCGCTTCACCGAGCGCGGCGGCCCTCCGTAGGAAGCCCGTAAACCGCGGTAGAAGCGGCGGTTTGCCCCATGTTAGCGCCGCTGGGTGGCAGCTCTCAGTGACGAGACACGCTCCTCCCGCAGCCGCCCTCAGCAACTGCAGAGATGCCGTAAGTTGACGTCCAAAGCAACTTGACACTAGTAGTGGCGCACCTATACTTTGGAGGGATGCTTTCTCGCAGGGACGCGACACTTAATCTGGCCTCCCTGCTTCACCAGGCACCAGGCAGCGAATCAGAGGTCGAAGCAGAGGGCTTGCTGGCTCCAAGCGACGAGCTTCTCGAAGCGGACGGCCTCACGCTCGACGGTCCCCTGGAGTGGCGGGTTAGGGTTATCAACACCGGCGGTGACGACGACTTCGTCGTCGACGGCGAGGTGCACGGTCAGGCGGTGC
Source organism: uncultured bacterium (assembly GCA_964596625.1). Taxonomy (GTDB): domain Bacteria; phylum Deinococcota; class Deinococci; order Deinococcales; family Trueperaceae; genus DASRWD01. Next base: position 13,703 of record CAZQVC010000018.1, read on the forward strand.
TCGACTGCCGGCGCTGCCTCACGCAGGTAGCAGTGCAGATCGACACCGACTTCGTCTACCCCATGACGTACCGTCCGTCGGAGTTGCCGCTGACGCTCGACGAGCTCGACGACGAGGAAGAGGAACGCCTGCTGTTCGGCAACCCCACCGTCGACTTCGCACAGCTGCTCACGCAGCTCGTCGCCATCGAGGCGCCGTTGACGGCGCTGTGCATGGAGAGCTGCCGCGGCCTCAACCAGGAAGGGGTCAACCTCAACGAGCACCCCGAGCTGGCCGACGACAAGGGCGCCGCGACCGAGCGGCCTTCGCCGTTCGCCGCGCTCAGCGACGCCCTCAAAGACCTGGACACGAACTCGTAGCCACCAGGCGACGCCTGGGCTGAACAAGGAGAAACGACGATGGCGAAACATCCAGTGCCCAAGAAGAGGACCTCCGGCGCCCGCCGCGACGCGAGGCGCAGCCACCACGCTCTCAAGGAGCCGACGCTGGTTGCCTGCCCCCAGTGCAAGGAGCCGAAGCCGCCGCACGTCGTGTGCCCGGAGTGTGGCACCTACGACGGCCGGCAGGTAACCGCAGGGGCCTGAACCCATAGCCGGCAACCACGGCACCAGCGGCCCGCGCGCTGGCGTCACATACCTCGGCGCGTACGCGCCGCCGAACGTCGTGACCAACCAGGACCTCGAGCGGATGATGGACACGTCCGACGAGTGGATCACGACGCGTACCGGGATCAAGCGCCGGCACGTGGCGGGCGAGGACGAGTTCACCAGCGACCTCGCGTTCAGGGCCGTGGAGGACCTGCTGGCGCGTCACGGTGACGACGCGCTGGCGGGCGTCGACATGGTGATCGTCGCGACCAACACGCCCGACGCCCTGTTCCCCGCGACGGCTGCGCTGGTCCAGGATCGCTTCAAGCTGAACGCCGGCGCGTTCGACCTGTTGGCCGCCTGCCCGGGGTGGCTCTACGCGCTCGGCGTGGCCCGCGGGCTGGTCGAGTCCGGCCAGAGCCGCAGGGTGCTGGCCATCGGCAGCGAGGCCCTCACCAAGATCGTCGACTGGCAGGACCGCTCGACGGCGGTGCTGTTCGGCGACGGCGCCGGCGCCGTGATCGTCGAGGCGGTCGAGGAGCCGTACGGCGTCCGTTCGATCGTCATGGGCGCTGACGGATCTGGCGCCGGACAGCTGCACAAGCGCTCCGTCGGTCGCAACCTGCCGAGCGGCGAGCCGCTGGCCGAGTCGCTCTACATGAACGGGCGCGAGGTGTTCAAGTTCGCCGTGCGCGTCATGACCACCGCCACGGCCGAAGCCATCGAGAAGGCCGGGCTCACCCCCGCCGACGTGAACCTGTTCGTGCCGCACCAGGCCAACCTGCGCATCATCGAAGCCGCCCGCGAGCGGCTCGACCTCGAGCGCGAGCGGGTCGTCGTCACCGTCGACGAGTACGGCAACAACTCGACGGCGAGCATCCCCATAGCCCTTAAGCACGCCCTCGACAACGGTCGCATCGAAGCGGGCGACAACCTGCTGTTGGTGTCGTTCGGCGCGGGCCTCACCTGGGCCTCGTCGGTGATCACCTGGGCGCCGCCCGCATGAGCGCACCCGGCGCTGGCGCGACGTCCGGCGCCGGACAGGCCAGGCCCGTCGCGGCCATCTTCCCGGGGCAGGGCTCACAGAGGGTCGGCATGGGCCGCGAGCTCTACGACGCCTCGGCAGCCGCCCGCGAGGTGCTAGACCGAGCCGAGCGCGCGCTACCAGGGCTGCTCAACCTGATGTGGGAAGGGCCGGAGGACCGGCTGCAGCTGACGGCGAACCAGCAGCCGGCCCTCGTCGCCGCCGGGGCGGCCGCCTACGCCGCGTACCTCGAGGCGGGAGGCGCGCCGGCGGTCGTGGGAGCCGGCCACAGCCTCGGCGAGTACACGGCGCTGGTCGCGGCCGGGTCGCTGGCGCTCGAGGACGCCGTGCGCCTGGTGAGGGCGCGCGGCCAGTACATGCAGGACGCGGTGCCGGCCGGCGCCGGCGCGATGGCCGCCGTGCTGAAGCTCGACGCGGGCGAGATCGAGCGCGTGGTGCGCGAGGTCTCCGGCGCAGCGGGCGGTGCCGGCACTGACGGCTCGCTGCGCGATGGCACGCCGGCGCAGGACGAGCGAGAGCTGCTGGTCGAGATCGCCAACTACAACGCGCCCGGTCAGACGGTGATCTCCGGGTCCGCGGCGGGTGTGCAGGAGGCCGGCGCCAGGCTCAAGGAGCTCGGAGCGAGGGTAGTGCCGCTCAAGGTCTCGGCGCCCTTCCACTGCAGCCTCATGAAGCCGGCGGCCGAGCGCTTGGCCGTCGACCTGGGCAGCACTGCCTTCGGCGAGCCCTCGTTCCCCGTGGTGTGCAACGTGACGGCGGAGCCGCTGCCGGCGCCGTCCGCGGCGCCGGGACTGCTGGAGGCGCAGGTCACGGGCAGCGTCAGGTGGGTGGAGTGCGTGCAGCGGCTGGCGGCCACGCCGGGCGGACCGCCGCGCTTCCTCGAGTTCGGCTCGGGTGAGGTGCTCGTCAACCTCGTCAAGCGGATACTGTCGACCGAGGGCGAAGGCGCGCCGCCAACGGCCAGCGCCGTCTTCGACACTGCAACCCTCGAGGAGGTAACGACGTGAGTTCAAGCGGCAGGGTCGCCCTGGTCACGGGCTCGAGCCGCGGCATCGGCCGCGCGACCGCGCTGCGCCTCGGCGAGCTCGGCTACCGCGTGGCGGTGCACTACTCGAGCTCCGAGGCGGCGGCGCGCGAGGTCGTCGATGAGATAGCCAAGGCCGGCTCCGAGGCGGAACTCTTCCGCGCGGACGTGTCGGACCCCGACGCCTGCCAGGCGCTGGTGAAGGGCGTCGTCGAGCGCTTCGCCGGGCTCGACGTGCTGGTCAACAACGCCGGGATAACCCGCGACGGCCTGGTGCTGCGCATGAAGGACGAGGACTGGACGAGCGTCATCGACACCAACCTCTCCTCGGCGTTCTACCTGTCGCGGACCGCGCTGCGCAGCATGCTGAGGAGCCAGGCCGGCCGTATCGTCAACGTCAGCTCGGTCGTCGCGCTGCGCGGCAACGCCGGCCAGGCCAACTACATCGCGGCCAAGGCCGGGCTCGTCGGGCTCACCAAGGCGCTGGCGCGCGAGTACGGCGGCAAGGGCATCACCGTCAACGCCGTCGCTCCCGGCTTCATCGAGTCGGACATGACGGCGTCGTTGAGCCCGGAGCTGCGCGAAGCCTACCTGCGCGAGATACCAGCGGGTCGGTTCGGGAGCCTCGAGGACATCGCCAACGCCATCGCCTTCCTGGCGAGCGAGGAGGCCGGCTACGTCAACGGCCAGACCCTGGCGGTTGACGGTGGCATGGTCATGCCGTAATGATTGCCCGACCGAGGAAGGTCGCTCGCTGACTACGGAGCCGCGCTCCGCAGCGGTCGACGGCTGTCGGTCGCCAAGCTCGCTTACGTGGGCCTGCGCCACCGCTTTCAAGCGATCCGTCGTGACGACAGCGCACGCCTTTCACTAGGATGGGCCCAAGGAGGAGAACGACGTGGACGAACAAGAGATTCTCGACAAGATCAAGGACGTTGTAGCCGACAAGCTCGACGCCGACCCGGGCGACGTCGCCTCGGACTCCCGCTTCATCGAAGACCTCGGCGCGGACTCGCTCGACGTCGTCGAGCTGATCATGGGCCTGGAGGACGAGTTCGGCGTCGAGATCTCCGACGAAGAGGCGGAAGGCATCCGCACCGTCGGCGACGCGGTCAAGTTCATCAGCGACAAGCAGTAAAGACCCTCAAGCGAACGCGTCCTGACGGGGCGCATTCTAAAGCGGCATCCGAGAGCGTCACGCCGTAACGGCGCCGACGATTGGGCGACACGCGCCCCTAGCCATCGGTCTAGTACCCTGGACGAGCCTATGAGACGAGTCGTCGTAACCGGAGTGGGCCCCGTCACGCCAATCGGCGTCGGCGCGGCCGCGTTCCTCGAGGGTCAACACGCCGCCAAGAACGGCATCAGGGAGATCACCAACTTCGACGCCTCCGATCTGAGCGTCCGCATCGCGGGCGAGGTCGACGTCGACGTCAGCGACTACCTCGACCGCAAGGAGGCCAAGCGGCTCGACCGCTTCGTGCAGCTGGCCATGGTCGGGGCGGCTCACGCACTCCAGGACGCCGGCCTCAGCGAGGACGAGGTCGCTGGCGAGCTGACCGGCGTGTGCGTCGGCTCGGGCATCGGCGGCCTGGAGACCTGGGAGGCGCAGTCGAAGATCCGCGTCGAGCGCGGCGCGATGCGCATGAGCCCGTTCTTCATCCCCATGCTCATCGCCAACATGGCCGCCGGACACATCGCCATGCGCTACGGGCTGCTCGGCCCCAACAGCAGCGTCGTGACGGCCTGCGCGACGGGCTCCGGCAACGTCGGCGACGCCTTCCGCGTCATCCAGCGCGGAGAGGCCGACGTGATGTTCGCCGGCGGCACCGAGGCGCCGATCACGGCCATGGGCATCGGCGGCTTCGCCGTGATGAAGGCGCTGTCCACCAGGAACGACTCACCGGAGACCGCCAGCCGACCGTTCACGGCCTCCCGCGACGGCTTCGTGGCCGGCGAGGGCGCAGGCATCCTCCTGCTCGAGGAGTACGAGCGGGCGGTCGCCCGCGGAGCGCGCATCTACGCCGAGATCGTCGGCTACGCCACCAGCGCCGACGCGCACCACATCACGGCGCCGGCGCCCGGCGGGGTCGGCGCGGCCAGGGCCATGGTCTGGTCGCTGAAGTCGGCCGGCTTGAAGCCGTCCGACATCGGCTACATCAACGCTCACGGCACCAGCACGCCGGCCAACGACCTCAACGAGACGCTGGCGTTCAAGTCGGTCTGGGAAGGCCACGGCCCGGTGCCGCCGGTGAGCTCGACGAAGTCGATGACCGGCCACACGCTCGGCGCCGCCGGCGGTATCGAGGCCATCGCCACGGTCCAGGCCATCGACAGCGGCGTGCTGCCGCCCACCAGGAACTACCACGACCCCGACCCCGAGCTAGACCTCGACTACATCCCCAACGAGGCGAGGAAGCAGCAGGTCGACGTCGCGATGTCGACCAACTTCGCCTTCGGCGGGCAGAACGCCTGCCTGATCTTCAAGCGGGTCTGAGGCCGCGGG
>CAZQVC010000018.1:18964-35945 GCA_964596625.1 uncultured bacterium
CGTCAACGCCGGCGGCGCAGCAGCGCGGTCAGCTCGGGCAGGCGTAGCAAGGCCCCCACGCCGGCGTAGACCGCGACCATCACCGCGCCGACGACCAACAGCGCGAGCAGCGAGCCGAACCAGCCGGGCGGCAGCGGCGCCAGCGTGAGCGCGCCGTAGGCGGCGCCGCCGGCTACCAGCGCGGCCAGCCAGGTCTTCGCGGCGTGCCTTGTCACCGCGGCGAGGTCGAGCTCCTCGCGGCGCGCCACCAGCGCCGTGGCCGCGACCAGCTGGACCCACGCGCCGATCGCCGTGGCAGCGGCCACGCCGGACACGCCGAAGCGCGGCGCCAGTAGGACGTAGAGCAGGCCTTGCAGGCTCAAGGTCGTGAGCACCAACACCACGGGAGTCCGCACCCTGCCTCGTATGTAGAAGGTGCGGATGAGCAGGTTGAACACGCCGAGCGGGAACACGGCGAGCCCGAGCGGCGCCGCGGCGGCCACCGTGTAGGCGCGCAGCTGAGCGTCCATCGGCTCGCCGAACAGTGAGCGCCAGTTGTACACGACGTCGACGGCCGGACCCGCAGCCAGCGCCAACGCCACGCCGGCGGGGACCGTGAGGAACGAGATGAAGCGCACGCCCTCGGCCAGGGTCGGCCCGAACGCCTGCGGGTCGTTGACGGCGTGGTCGGAGAGGCGCGAGTAGTAGGCGAGCGCCGGGGAGATGCTGAACAGGCCGAGCGCCAGGCCGAGGAAGAGATCGGCTAGGTAGAACGCCCCTTGCGCGCCGGCGTCGATGCCGGTGATCACGTTCGAGGCGACCACGTTGAGCACCTGCCGGCCGCCGGCCGTGAAGGCGAACGGCACCATCAAAAGGGCCACGCTGGCGAGCGCCGGGTGCCACAGGGAGCCGAGGCGCGGCAGCAGGCCGGCGCGGGCCAGCGGCGGCACCTGAACCACCAGCTGGGCGACGCCGCCCAGCACGTGGGCCAGGGCCAGCGTCACGGCCTGACCGGGGAACAGCGCCATCAGCGTGACGGTCACGACGTTGAGGGCGACCGGAGCCCAGGCGGGCGCGAGGAAGCGCTCCTCGGCGTTGAGGATGCCCATGGCCAGCGCGGAGAGCGAGATCGCCGGGAGGAAGGGGAACACGATGCGGATCAGCCGCACCGTCAGGTCGACGTCGACGTGGCCGGCGTCGGCGATGAGCAGCCGCGCGATCGCCGGCGCCGCGAGGTACGCCAGCGCCATCAGCAGCCCGTTGACGACCACCAGCAGCGCCAGCAGCGCGCCGGAGAGTCGCCTGGCGTCCGCCGTCGAGAGGCGCTTGTAGACCGGCACGAAGGAGTTGCTAAGCGCGCCCTCGGCGAGCAGCTCGCGGAACAGGTTGGGGACCTTGAAGGCGGTGACGAACGCGTCGATCACCGCGGTCGGGAAGAACTGCGCCAACAACGAGTTGCGGACCAGTCCGGTCACGCGGCTCGCCAGGGTGCCGCCCATCAGCGTCAGGGCGCCGCGCTGCGAGGAGGCACGCGGCCGCGCAGGCGTAGGCGCCTCGCCTGCCCGCTCAGTTCGGGTCCCGCGGCCCGGTGGCTGGACGGGGCGGCTCACGCTCCCCATTGTCGCACGGGCTTATTATCAGCCTCGAGGAACGTCACTCACCTCGGGAAGAGGCCGATAACACGTGGAACAGACCTCCATCACCGCTGTGTTCGACCACCCCTCCGCCGCGCGCGACGCCGAAGCTGCGCTGGCCGGCTCCGACCTCGGGATCGCCACCGTCAACGTGGTTCCTGGCGAATCCGAGGAGGTCATCCGCCGCCGCCGGCTGGCCTCGCCCAACGAGATACAGAGGGCCGTGGTCCCGCCCGACATCGGCGGCGCCGTCGGCTTCACGCTCGGCTTCCTCGGCGGCGGCTTCTTCGGCCTGCTGCTCGGCTCCGGCGCGCTGAACATCATGGGCAAGGAGCCCGCGATGGCCGCCGGCCCGTTCTGGTCGGCGCTCATCGGCGCGGTCGTGCTCGGCCTCGCCGGCGCCCTCGCCGGCTTCATCTTCAACGCCCCGCTGCCCGCCCTCGATCCCGCGCCCGAGGTCGACGACGTCCAACGGCGCCTCACGATCGTCAACGCCAGCGTCCCGGCTGAGCGCCAGGGAGAGGCCGTCGAGCTCCTCGAGCGCTTCGGGCCCAGCAAGCTTCAGGCCTGGAGCCGCGTCGACGGCAGTTGGTTGCCTACCTGACGTGGCTCCCACCCGCCCGGCGGAGCTGTCGCAGGGTGACCTAGAGGACGTCACCCGCGTCCACCTGCAGGCCTTCCCCGAGGCGATACTCAGCCGCATCGGGCCTCAGGTCGTCGAACGCTACTACGCCTGGCAGCTCTCCGAGCCCAACGACGCTCATGCCGTCGGCGTCTACGAGGAGGGCGAGCTAGCCGGCTTCGCCGTCGGCGGCCTCTTCCGCAACGGGCTTTCGGGTTTCGTGCGGGCCAACCGCCGCCTGATCCTGACCTCGGTCGCACGCAAGCCGTGGCTACTACTCAATAAGACGTTCTGGAACCGCCTCGCGATGACCATCGACGCGTTCAAGCGCGCCAACGCGAAGCGCAACACCCCGGGTAACGGTGCGCCGCAGCCGGCCGCCCGCAAACCCAGGCGGCGACGGTACTCGGTGCTCTCGATCGCCGTCGATCCCGCGAACCAACGAAAGGGCATCGGGGCGGTGCTGCTCGCCGACCAGGAGGCCCGCGCGCGCGAGCTCGGCCATAGTGAGATTTTCCTCACCGTGCAACAGGACAACCGGGCCGCCGTGCGCTTCTACGTCAGGCAGGGTTGGACGAAGGTCGTCTCCGACGGTGTTTGGCACGGGAAGATGACCAAGACCTTACGGACCGGCGGCTCGGCAGACACCGTTCGCTAATAGTTCACATCCAACGCTCAGTCGCGCCACACCTTGCAACAGGTATGGTCCCCGAGGCGGACGTCATCCCCTTCGTTCTCGTTCGACCTTCGCCGCCGACGTGACGATATTCCGTGACGAAGGGACTCCTTAGAAGTTCATGAGTAGATTTTCTAACTCGAGATTCGAGTGCGCGGTTTTGCATAGGTCAGCAACGATGACCCCCATTAGCATGTCCTAGGAACACAGCGGGGAGGCACCAGTTCTCCTCAGAGACGTTGAAACCCATCCTCAATTTGGGCGCCTTGGATGGGCCGAGTCAGTGGCGCAACCGGCTGAAGAGAGCGGGGTCGTGTTCCCCACCCCCTCTCTGAACATCGAGACGACGCGAATCGTTCGCGTCCAGGGCTTCTGGAGAGGGGCAAGATTCAATGTCAAATTCCCGTTCGCGCATCGTGCGCTCGGGCACGGCGCCGGCCAACCGGCGTCTGAACTGGACCACAGCGCTACTTCTACTTCTCGCGTTCCTGATCAGCGCTTGCAGCACCACCACCGAGAACTCCACGCCACAAGGAACCACCGACACGATCCTGGCCCTCGAGGCCGAGGACGCCCAGATATCGGGCACCCACTTGATCGCCCGCGACGAGCCCGGCACCTCCGGCGGGCGCATCCTGGTCCAGCCCGACACCATCCAGTCGGCCAACACCGTCGGGGAGGACGCCTACCTGACGTTCACGGTCGAGAGGAACGACGTGCACTTCCTGTGGGCCAGGGTCAACGGCCGCTCGAAGAGCGAAGACGCCATCTACCTTGGGTTCAACGGCAGCCTCGAGCGCATCTTCCCCGAGCAGCACGGCACCTACGTCTGGTTGCCCGTGACCTTCGAGGAGCTCGAGCCGGGCGAGCACGTGATCAGCTTCGGCCACGCCGAGCCGGAGATGAGCGTCGACGCCGTCGTCGTGACGACCCGTGGCGACCTGCTGGGGCAGGACCTCGAGGCGTGGCTGATGAACGACACGCTGCCCGCGATGCCTGACCCGGCCGATCCGGCCGATCCGGGCGACCTCGACGAGCCGCGGCCCGAACCGCAGCCACAACCGCAGCCGCAGCCGGAACCACAGCCGCAGCCGCAGCCCGAGCCGCAGCCCGCGCCGCAGCCGGCTCCCGAGCCCAAGCCAGCCCCTCAGCCCGCGAAGGATCGCGACGGCAGCAGCCTGCGCGGTGACCCCTCCTTCAAGGCCTCGTCCATGCCGGCCGAAGCACAGGTCTGGTACCGCAGGCTGTGGGAAGGCATCGAGTCGCCCAACTCCAGTTACGACGCCGACAAGTGGGCCAAGAGCGGCGACCTTTACACCTACGCCCGCTCACTCCACACGCACATCCAGACGCTCCTCATGGCCTTCCGCTTCACCGGTGACCTCAAGCTGCTCGACGAGGCCGACCGGCTGGTAGAGCTGATGCGCGCCGAGCTCCACGACTCGTGGCGCGGCGTGGTCGACGGCAGCAGGGTCTCCGACGGCAAGGACGGCTACCGCAACTGGGTCTGGAAGCAGAACCACTCCGACTTCCACACCGGCAAGGACCTCAACAAGCTCGACGAGATGAAGACCCACGCCATCGTCGCGGCCGTGGCGTACGCCCTCGACCTGAACCGGGACCTCAAGAGCCCGGCGGGCCGCAACTATGGCGCCCACGCCGACTTCTGGGTCGATTACCTGGTCAACGAGTTCGAGGCGAAGTGGCGCAAGCGCGAGAAGAAGTCGAGCGGCTTCCCGATCATGACGCGGCCCGACAACCACACCTACTACTCCTGGACCAAGTGGCACTACTACATGGCCGACCTCACCGGCAACTCGGCGTACCGCAAGGAAGCCGAACGCATGGCCAGCATCCTGTGGGACAAGGAGATCTTCTCGGCCTCCACCAGCAACGGCACCGCCTACGTCTGGAACAAGGGCGTGCTCTCCCTCGGCGGCAGCCAGGACTACCTCGAGCCGACGACCTACGCCCGCTACACCTACGGCGACACGCTCGAGTTCCATCTCGAAGGCTTCCACAAGTGGGCCAGCGAGGAGAACCTGCGTCGCGCCACGAGGACCATCGCGACCTGGGTGATCGACCCCGACGGCGCCAAGCGCGGCACCGACTGGTTCGCCAAGGACATCGGCGGCGAGAAGCGCCGTGCCGGCATCGACCCGGACCCCGACTGGGGCCGCATGGACATCTACCGCTGGGAAGCCAGCCCGTACGTCTGGCTCATGCACTGGGACTCGACCGGCCGTATGAAGGACATCACCAAGAAGGCGCAGGACCGTCTCGGCGGACCGGAAGCCCACCGGACCGTGTACATCCCAGCCGGCTTCCTCATCGACGCGCTGCTCGGCGGATAAGCGACCGACCAAGGACGCATCCGACGCGATCGGGAACGGTGAGGCTACCGTTCCCGATCGCGTTTCTCGTACCCTTCTCGGGTACGCGAGACGTTACGATCTCGGCCGAGGGCCGCGTGCGCCGTAGCCGCGTGGGCCGTAGCCGAGGAGAAGAGACGGTGATCCGAGTCAGCTTCGTCGAACGCGAAGACACCCGCCCAGAGTCGGGCGTGCGCCGGCCGTGATGCGCACCGTGAAGGGCGCGCTGTGGCGCCTTAGGCTCATGGCGTACGGCAGCTCGCTGACCTATCTTCGCGAGCTGCGGCGGTGGGCGCAGCTGGGGCCAGACGAGACCCGCCAGTTGCAGGGCCGCCGTCTCGCGGCGCTCCTGCGCGACGCGTACGACAACGTCCCCTACTACCGCGAGGTCCTGGGAGAGTCCGGTGCCGTCGACGACCGCCGGGTCGACCTAGAGCGCTTCCACCTGGTAAGGCCGCTCGACAAGGACACCATCCGCAGTCGCTTCGACGACCTGCGCTCGCGCGCCGACGACCTGGGGAAGCTCGAGCTGAACACCTCCGGCGGCTCCACCGGCGAGCCTGTGAAGTTCCTTCAGGACAGGCGCATGCAGACCTGGAACACCGCCGTCAGCATGCTCTTCGACGAGTGGGCTGGCACCTACCCGGGGGACCGCAAGGCGTTGTTGTGGGGCGCGCCGCGCGACCTCAGCGGAGCAAACCAGTCGCTCGCAGCGCGCACGAAGGTGTGGTTGCGCAACGAGTTGCAGCTCGACGCGTATCGCCTCACCAACGAGTCGATGCGGCGTTACGTCGACGCCTACAACGAGTTCCGCCCCGACCACCTGCTCGCCTACGCCCAGAGCCTCTACCAGTGGGCGCAGTTCATCGAGGCGCAGGGGCTGGAGGTGGTGCCGCCGCGCTCGATCATCACCTCGGCCACCGCGCTCGAGCCGCACATGCGCACCGTCATCGAACGCGTCTTCCGCGCGCCGGTTACCAACCGCTACGGTTCGCGGGAGGTCGGGGGGATCGCCTGCGAGCGCGGGCCGGAGCATCAGCTGGTCGTGTCTGCCCTCACGCACTTCGTTGAGGTCGTCACCCCCGAGGGGCGAGCGGCCGGCCCGGGCGAGGCCGGCGAGCTGCTCGTCACGCTGTTGACCAACCGCGCCATGCCGTTGATCCGCTACAAGATCGGCGACGCCGGCGTGGTGGGCGCTGCGCCTACCGCGCCACCGCACTGGCCCCGGCTCGACGCCGTGCTCGGCCGGGTCACCGACATCTTCTACACGGGGTCGGGCGACCAGGTTTACGGGGGCTACTTCACGCGGCTGTTCTACCACCGCGACTGGGTCGCCCAGTTCCAGGTCGTCCAGGAGGATTACGACCGCATCCGCATCCGCATCGTGCCGGCCTCGCCGGAGGGGGCGGAGGAAGCCCTGGAGGCCTATCGCGCCGAGCTCACCGAGGCGGTGAGGGAGGCCATGGGCGAGGGCTGCGAGGTCATCTTCGAGCTGGTAGACGAGATCCCGCTTGGGCCCTCCGGCAAGCGGCGCTACACAATCTCCGAGCTCGGGCCGCCAGGTAAGGCGGGGGCGAACAGTGCAGCGAGCCCCGGCGAACCGCGGACCTCGTGATGAGCCGCAGCGACGAGCGGAAGGTCGCGCTCTTCGTCCCCGAGCTGTTCGGGGGCGGCGCCGAGAGGGTGATGGTGAACATCGCCAACGGCTTAGGCGAGCGCGGCTGGCCGGTCGACCTCATCCTCGCCGCTGCCCGTGGCCCGTACCTCGAGCTGGTCTCGCCGCAGGTGAGGATCGTCGACCTCGACACCGGCGGCGTGGCGAGGGCTGTGCCCAAGCTGGCGCGCTACCTGCGCGCCGAGCGGCCGGCCGCCCTGCTCGCCACGCTGTCGTACGCCAACGTCGCGGCGGTCGTCGCGCGGCTGCTGGCGCGCACCAGGACGCCGACCTTCCTACGCGAGCCGAGCACACCGTCCCAGATCGACAGGGGAACTCTCGACCTGCGCTCGCGCCTCGCCGAGCTGCTCAAGGGCGCGGCGTACCGGCTGGCGGACGGCGTGGTGGCGGTGTCGCAGGGCGCTGCCGAAGACATAAAGAGGTTCCTTTCGGTTCCGGCCGAGCGCGTTCACACGCTCTACAACCCTGTGGTAGACGGCAAGATCGCCGAGGCGGCGAAGGCGCCAGTCGACGAGCCTTGGTTCGCCGAGGGCGAGCCGCCCGTGGTCCTCGGGGTCGGGCGGCTCGGCCCCGAGAAGGACTTCGCGACGCTTCTGCGGGCGATCGCCATCGTGCGCCGGGAGCGGGACGTGCGCCTGATGATCCTCGGCGAGGGCGCCGAGCGCGCATCGCTCACCGCCCTCGCGGACGAGCTCGGCATAACCGACGACGTCAAGCTGCCGGGCTTCGTCGACAACCCCTTCAGCTACATGGCAAGGTCGAGCCTCTACGTTCTCTCCTCGGTGCGCGAGGGGCTGCCCGGCGCGCTGATCCAGGCCATGGCTTGCGGCACGCCGGTGGTCGCCACCGACTGCCCTAGCGGCCCGGCCGAGGTGCTCGAGCGCGGAGAGTATGGTGAGCTCGTGCCCATGCGCGACCCCACTGCGCTGGCCGCGGCGATCGTCCGGAGCCTCGACACCGAGCACGACAGGGCCAGGCTCATCACGCGGGCGAGCGTGTTCTCCGTGGACGAAAGCATCGACGCCTACGAGGCCCTGCTGCTGGGGGCGGCGCGATGACGGCCGAGCGGCCCCGCTTCTCCGTGGTGATCCCGACCTACCGGCGCGACGAGCTCCTCAAGCTGTCGCTGGCGAGCGTGCTGGCGCAGACCTTCGCGGACTTCGAGGTGATCGTGGTCGACGACGCCCGTAGCGAGACCGCTCGCAGCGTCGTCGAGTCCTTCGGTGACGAGCGGGTGAGCTACGTCCACAACGACCGCGCTGCCGGCGGCGCCGGCACCCGCAACGCCGGCGTCGCTCGGGCCCGCGGCGAGTGGGTCGCGTTTCTCGACGACGACGACCTCTGGCTGCCGGAGAAACTGCGCCGGGTCGACAACCTCATCGCCTCCGTCCCGGACGTGGGCTTCGTGTACACCGGCCACGAGAAGTTCAGCTCGGGCAGCAACGCCGTCACCGAGGTCGTCAAACCGGAGCTGAGAGGGTGGGTGCAGGACGAGCTTCTCTACAGGAACAGGATCGGCGGCATGTCGGTCGCCGTGGCCCGGCGGGACCTGCTCGAAGCCGTCGGCGGCCTCGACGAGCGCTTCAGCTCCCTTCAGGACCTCGACCTCTTCGTGCGGCTGGCCGGGGTCGGCATCTTCGACTTCGTGCCGGACCCGCTGGTGAGGATCAGGCAGACCCCGGGGGTCAGGATCTCGAGCGATCGCGGCAAGAAGCTGACCGGCGCAATCTTGTTCGCGCAGAAGTACGACGCGCTCATCAGGCGCAGCCCGAAGCTGCGGCACCGCACCGCGGCCCGCACGTTCAACTTCGCCCTCAACGCCGGCGACAGACAGGTGATGGCGGCCAACGCTGCGTGGACGTTCCTCGGCCTGGTGTTCGACCCAGGCAACGTCCGCTACGTGGCTCTGTTCCTCGGGCGCTGGCTGCGCGACCGGCTTCGGGCCGTCTAGTCGCAGCCGGGCCGGCATTGTGACCCTCCGCGAGCGTCTTGGCGGCGTCGCCGCTTAGACTTGTACGCCCGTGGCGGGCCCAGGCCCGCGCCTTGAGACCGTGGGAGAAGTGGAGCAGGCACCAGGGTTACGATGCTTACCTTCATAGGTGACGTTTTCCTCAAGGACCCCGTGGAGCTCGACGTGAGCCTGCCGGGGCGGATCGTGTTGAACCTCGAGTCGCCCCTCACCGGTCCGTCGCGCCCCTACCCGCGGAAGATAAACCTCCGCGCCGACCCGGCGAACCTCACCGCGACCTTCCCGGAGCCTCCGCTGGCAGTGAGCCTGGCGAACAACCACGCGCTCGACTTCTACGATGCCGGGCTCGAGGCGACCTTCGACGCGCTTGACCGCGCCGGCGTCCGCTACTTCGGCGCCAGCCGCCCCGGCGAAGGCTTCAACAACCCGTTGATCGTCGAGGTCGACGGCGTGCGGGTCGCCCTGCTCGGCTACGCCGACCGCAGCTGCAACCCCGTGCTGGCAACGGCAACCGGGACCTGGGTCGCGGAGCTGACCATCGAGCGTCTCGAGGCCGACCTCGAGGCTGCCCGGCTGGCTCGGGCCGAGCGGATCGTCGTGCAGGCGCATTGGGGCCACGAGCACGTGCCGCTGCCCGACACCCAGCACGTCGTGTTGGCGAGGAGAATGGTCGACATGGGCGTCGACCTGGTCATCGGCCACCACTCGCACTGCATCCAGAGCTTCGAGACCTATCGCGGCAAGCCGATCTTCTACGGCATCGGCAACTGCATCTTCCCCCCTCACCGCTCCCTTTCCTACTTCGACGAAGCTGGCAATCCCGGCAGGGCGGTCGACTCGCGCCCGGCCCCGTGGAACCGCCGCTCCCTGGCCGTGAGCTGGGAGCCGGCGTCGCGGCGCGTCAGCGTCCAGCCGCTGCACTTCAGCGACGGACGACTCACCCCCGGTCGCTTCTCCCCCGAGCGCTACCGGCTGCGGATCGACTCGCTCGAGCGTCACGACGCGCGTTTCCGCCGCGCGTACCGCTGGGGGCAGCTGCGCCACACCCTGGCGCGCTTCGTCAGCCGGCCGAAGCTGCCGGGGCTCAACCACATCCGCCAGATCGGCAAGGTCCTGCGCTCGGCGCCGCCGACGTGACGGGGGCACAGACCACGCCGTGCCGCATCCTCGGGCGGCCGGTCGAACCCGCGGGTGTCGGGCGCCGATGATCGCTCCCGGCACCGCGCGCGACACCGGTCGCCTCAGCCTGCCGGTCTCGGCCGAGGCCACTGGGCGCGCCGACCGGCTGGTGAGCTTCTCCGTCGCCCTCTACGTCCTCGGGGCGTACCTGGTATCGGCTGTGCCCGGCTTCTCGCGAACGGTCCACGTCGCCGTCGGCCTGATGTTCCTCGCGCTGCTGCTGCGCAGCGTGCGGCACGGCTTCAGGCTTCGGCTCGACCCGGTCTTCCCGCTGGCCATCGTGTTCCTGGCTTACGCCCTGTCCAGCGTGTTCTGGTCGTTGGACCAGGGTGCCGCGCTGGTGACGGCCATCGGCCTCATCGTCGACATCGCGGGCGCGTTCCTCATCTTCATGGCGCTGCACAACGGCGCGAGCCCGCTGGTGGTGGTCGGCAGCGCGGCCGTCGGCGCGTCGGTGCAGGCTGCGGTTGCCCTCAACCAGTACCTGGTGTCTGGCGCGAGCCGCGCGGAGGGCCTCACCGGCAACGCCAACGCACTGGCGATCCAGCTCTCCGGCGCCGCCTTCCTGCTCGTGCTGGTGGTGCCGAAAGCCAGGTGGGGACAGCTCCTTGCGCTGGCGCTCATCATCGTGGCGACCCTCACGAGCGGCAGCCGGAAGATGTTGTTCGTCTGGTTCTCGTACGCCATCCTCATGGCGCGCAACCTCGGCCTGCAGTTGCGGCGCCGCACGGTGATCACGGCCGGGCTGATGATCGGCTTACCGCTCTTCGTGTGGGGGCTGGCGAACTTCGCGCCCATGCTGCTCGGTCCGCTCGAAGAGCTCACCGTGGTTCAGCGCATCCAGGGCACGTTGGAGGGCCGTGAGACCGACGTGCGCGGCGGCCTCATCGCCGACGCGCTGGAGCAGTGGTGGCAGAGGCCCATCGTGGGTTACGGCATCGACCAGTACAGGATCGTCAGCAAGTACTCAGCGTACTCGCACAACAACTACACCGAGCTTTTGGCCAGCCTCGGGGTCATCGGGCTGCTGCTCTACTACACGATCATCGCCGTGCTCACGGTGCGGGCCGTGCGCGGGGTGATCCGCGGCTCCCAGGCGTCGTGGACGGTGCTCGCCATCATCCTCGTGCTCCTGCTGATGGACGTAGCAAGGGTCTCATACACGGCTCGGTCGACCTGGCTGCTGATCGCGATGATGGCCTTCTACGTCGGTCGAGTCGCCCCCGACCCGAAGCCGACGGCCTGATCAAGGACCCTGAGACACGACGCCCGGTTCGAGCAGCAAGGCGACGAGCTCCCCGACGGGGATGAACACGTCGCGCTTCGCAGGGGCGAGCCCGGCGTAGACCTGCTCGGATACCGAGAGGACCTCGCCGCTGTCGTCCCAGGCCGCCATCAGCACGTACGGGCTGTTGTTGAACCTCTCGGCGCCGAAGCGGCCCCAGTCGGAGGCGTCGGACGGCTTCAGCCCGCCCCTGGTCTCGCCGCCGCCCATGTCGCGGGCGAAGTCCTCGGCGCCGTTGTCGATCATGAACTCGCTCAACGAGCGGGCCAGACGCTCCATCAGCTTCGGGTCGGACCACGGCTCTACGCCCTCGAAGAACAGGTCGACAGCTGTCGAGTAGACGTAGCGCACGTAGGTAGACGGCAGCAGGTAGTCCTCGTGCCCGCCCGCGGCGATCACGCTGTGGGTCACGACGAGGGCCTCGCCGGAGTCGCTGTCGGCGACCTGGAAGTTCTCGAACGACAGCGTGGACAGCCGCTGGGCCTCGCGGCGGTACTCGTCCTTGCCGGTGAGCAGATAGAGGTAGTGGTGGTAGCGGACGAACTCGAGCGTCTCATGGGTGTGAGGCCGGCTCATGAAGGGGAACTTCGGCCAGCGCGTCTCGTTGCGTTGACGCCACTTCGCCTCGAAGTGCTCGACGAGGTACGAGGTCCAGAAGTCGGCCCTCTCCCGGTAGTCGACGCCGTTGGGGCTGCTGAGGTCCTCGTTGGCGCGGAACGCCCAGGCGATCTGAGCCACCAGCGAGTGCGCTCGCATCTCGTCGGTCACGTGCAGGTCGCGCCCACTGTGCAGCGGGTGCGACTGCAGCCAAGTCCAGTTGAGGTAACCGTCGATGCCGTCCCTGTCGAAGGCCGCCGGCCCGTTCCAGGCGTCGTCCAGGGTGCTCCGCATGTGCTGCGCGAGGCGGTCGACCTCGTCGAGCAGCAGCAGGTCGCCGGTGAGGCGGAAAGCCGTGAGCAGCGCGTTGACGTGCGTGTTGAGGGTTCTGGCGTAGAGGTAGAGGTCACCGCTGTCGGCGACCGTCGTGTAGTGAGCCGCCCGCCTCGGCTCCGCGAGGGCGCTCCACAGCTGCTCGTACCAACAGCGCGCCGGCGCGCTCAACTGCTCGGGGTCGAACCCTTCGTCGCCGCGCAGGTCGTGATCGGCCGCCCGGGCCGAAGCGTGCTCCGCCGCGGGCCCGTCCAGGTCGAGGTGACAGCCGTCGCTCCCAATCGCGGGCTCGGCCGTGGCCCGCTGGTACGGGATGGTCCGTGGCGCTTCGGCCAGCACAGGCTTCGCCGCACGCACCACGCCGGGCGGCTCGCACGAGGCCAGCAGAGCCGCGAGCAGGAGGATGGCGGTGGCCGCCGTCGCTTTCAGCATCGGGTCGAGTATAGGCGCTGACTCCCGGTCACTTCGGCCCAACGCACACCAGAGCCGCTCCTCTTACCTCTCATGGAGCGCGGTGTTGCAATGGGGGACGGCGGCCTAACGACCGCTACCACGTATGAAGTACTGCAGCGCCGGACGCGCGGATGCGCCAGTATGGTTGACGGAAGTTGGAGGACTGAAACCTTCGTGACCCAAGCCCCCCTGCACCAGACGAGCCAAGAGAGCGCCAGCGCCGGCGTCCGCTCCGAGCGGATCGCCGTGGTCGGCCAAGGCTACGTCGGCCTCCCGTTGACCCTCGCCCTCGGTCGCGCTTTCCCCGGTACCGTCGGCTTCGACATCGACGACGCCAAGATCTCCCGGCTGCGACAGGGCGTCGACACCACAGGCGAGGCCGAGAGCGCCGAGCTGGCCGAGAGTGAAGTGAAGTTCACCAGCGACCCGAGCGACCTCGCCGGCGCGACGTTCATCATCGTCGCGGTGCCAACGCCGATCGACTCCGATCGCAGGCCCGACCTGCGGCCCGTCATCTCCGCGAGCCGCAGCGTCGGCCAGGTTCTCGAGCCCGGCACCGTGGTCGTCTACGAGTCGACCGTCTACCCCGGGGTCACCGAGGACGTCTGCGGCCCGGTGCTCGAAGAGGTCTCGGGGCTCAAGAGCGGTGTCGACTTCAAGCTCGCCTACTCACCGGAGCGGATCAACCCCGGTGACAAGGAGCACACCCTAAGCCGCATCGTCAAGGTGGTGGCGGCGCAGGACGACGAGACGCTCGACCGCGTCGCCGCGGTCTACGAGGCCGTGGTCGACGCCGGGGTCTACCGCGCCTCGAGCATCCGCGTGGCGGAGGCCGCGAAGGTCATCGAGAACACGCAGCGCGACCTGAACATCGCGTTGATGAACGAGTTGGCCATCATCTTCGACCGCCTCGGCATCAACACCATCGAGGTGCTCGAAGCGGCCGGCACCAAGTGGAACTTCCTGCCGTTCCGGCCGGGGTTGGTCGGCGGGCACTGCATCGGCGTGGACCCTTACTACCTGACGGCCAAGGCCGAGGAGGTCGGTTACCACCCCGAGGTGATCCTTGCTGGCCGCCGCATCAACGACGGCATGGGGGCCTTCGTGGCCCAGAAGCTCATCAAGATGCTGGCCGCCAACGGTCGACCCTTGAACAGCGCCCGCGTGGGCGTCTTCGGCCTGACCTTCAAGGAGGACGTGCCGGACCTGCGCAACAGCAGGGTGCCCGACATCATCGAGGAGCTCAACGAGTACGGCATCGAGCCGCTGGTCTACGACGATCGCGCCAACCCCGAAGAGGCCGCGGCCGAGTACGGCATCGAGCTCGCCGGGCTCGAGGAGTTCGAGGACCTCGACGCTCTCATACTCGCCGTGCCGCATAGCGGCTACGCTCAGATGCTGCGCGACCCGCGCCGGTTCCTGCGCGCCGACGGCATCCTGATGGACGTCAAGGCCGCCCTTCGCGAACGTGAGCCGGACGACGGGATCCGGTACTGGAGCCTATGACCGCCACCTGCTGTCAACGCGGCGCCCCGATTCGCGTCATCCGCAAGTGGTTCACGGCCACCGGGTGGGGTGCACGAGCCGCCGTGGAGGAGCGACGTTAGATGGCGAGGATCATGGTGACGGGCAACGCCGGCTTCATCGGCTACCACCTCGCCGAGCGGCTGCTGGCGCGCGGCGACGAGGTCGTGGGCGTCGACAACCTCAACGACTACTACTCCGTCGAGCTGAAGCGGGCCAGGCTGGCCCGCCTGCAAGACCACACCAACTTCACCTTCCACCGGCTCGACCTCGCCGACGGGCCAGCCATGGAGGCGCTCTTCGCCGAGGCCGACGTGAGCACCGTCGTGAACCTGGCGGCGCAGGCCGGCGTGCGCTACTCGCTCGTCAACCCCAAGGCCTACATCGACAGCAACATCGTCGGCTTCGGGAACGTCCTCGAAGGCTGTCGGCACAACGGGGTCGAGCACCTGGTGTACGCCTCGTCGTCGTCCGTCTACGGGGCCAACACCAAGGTGCCGTTCTCGGTGCACGACAACGTCGATCACCCGCTGAGCCTCTACGCCGCCAGCAAGAAGGCCAACGAGCTGATGGCGCACACCTACGCCAACCTCTACGACCTCCCCGTGACGGGCTTGCGGTTCTTCACGGTGTACGGACCGTGGGGCAGGCCTGACATGGCGCTCTTCATCTTCACCAAGGCGATCCTCGAGGGCCGGCCCATCGACGTCTTCAACTTCGGCGACATGAGCCGCGACTTCACCTACATCGACGACATCGTCGAGGGGCTCGTGCGCGTCGTCGACCGGCCGGCCCCCGCGAACCCGGAGTGGGACGGGGCGAACCCCGACCCCGGCACAAGCTTCGCGCCGTACCGTCTCTACAACATCGGCAACAACGACCCGGTCGAGCTGAACCGGCTGATCGAGCTGCTCGAGGAGGGCCTCGGCATGGAGGCGAAGCGGAACCTCATGCCGCTGCAGCCCGGCGACGTGCCCGCCACCTACGCCGACGTCTCCGACCTGGCAGACGACCTGGGGTTCCACCCGGGCACGCCCCTCGAGGAGGGCGTGCGCCGGTTCCTCGCCTGGTACCAGGAGTTCTACGCGACCGTTCCCAGCGCGTCGACGTGAGGGCGTGCTCCGCCATGGGTGAGGTCGGACCGTGGTGAGGAGCCTGGGCACGCCTCTGGTCGCTGAGCCGAAGGCGCAGGCGCGCACCCGGCTGCTGCTGGTGGCCGATTTCAGCGCCGACGCGAACGGACCTGGACACGAGGCGCAGGCCTTGGCGACCCGGCTCCTCGAGGCCGGCGAGGTCGTGATCACCACCTCCTACCAGTCGCTGCCCACGTTGCGCGTCGCCGACATGCTCATCACCTCACTACTGGTCACCAACCGGGTCGATGTCGCTGTGGTCGAGGTACGCGCCGGAGCGGCCCTGCGCTGGGCGACCTGGGTCACCAGCGTCTTGCAGCGCACCGGCGTGCCGATCGTGCACGTCTTGCGCGGAGCGCGGCTCACCGACTTCGCGAAGGCCAACGGCGAGCGCTTCTCGCGCTTGCTTGAGATGAGCAGTGCCGTGGTCGCGGTCTCGGGCTACCAGTACGACGAGCTCTCCGGCTTCGCGGAGATAGCGGAGGTGATCCCCCAGCCCGTCGACGTACGCGCCTATCCCTACAAGGCGCGCACGACCGTCGGTCCCAAGCTGGCGTGGAGCGGCTCCCTGCGCGCCGAGTGCGAGACGCCGCTGGCCGTCAGCGTGCTTGCCCAGCTCACCGCACGCGCCGCCGAGCGCGCGAACGGCGCCCTCACCGAACCGCTGCGTCCACAGCTCACGCTGATCGACCAGAACGCCGGGGCCGACTCGCGCTCCAAGACGATCGCGGCGGCCGCCCGCCTCGGGGTGTCGGGTCAGCTCGCCGTCACGGACCGGTCCGCTAGGGCCGAGTTGCCGGCGCTGCTGGCGCGCGCCGACATCTACCTCAACACCCTCGAGAGCGACGTCCCGCCGCATGGGCTCGTCGCGGCGCTGGCCTGCGGCTTGTGCGTGGTCAGCATCGACGGCCGCAGCTCGCCTTACCTCCTACGCGACGGGATCGACGCGCTGCTCGTCCCCACCGGCGACCCCGAGGCGATGGCCGCCGCGGTCGAGCGCATCACGGAGGACGCCGAGCTCGCCGGCAGCCTGTCGCGCAACGCCCGCGCCAAGGCGGAGGCGCACGACTGGTCACGGCTGCTGCCGAAGTGGCGCTCGGTCCTGCACAAGGTCGCCTCGCGACCACGGGGCGTCGCATGAGCCGGCAGGCCAACGACACCGCCCGCCCGCGGCCCGAGATCACTGTGATCATGCCGGTGCGCAACGAGGAGGAGTTCATCCTGCGCGCGATCCGCTCCGTGCTGGTCTCGGGCGAGCGGATCGGCAGCTTCGAGGTCATCGTCGTCGACGGCCTCAGCGAGGACCGCACGCGGGAGCTGGTCGAGGAGCTGCGGGCCTCCACGCCTTCGCTGTCGCTTCTGCTCAACCGGGAGAAGACGGTGCCTCATGCGCTGAACCTCGGCATCAGGGCGGCGCGGGCCGACGTCGTCGTCCGGCTCGACGGTCACGCCGAGGTGGAGCCGGACTTCCTGGCGGCCTGCCTGCGTGAGCTCGAGGCGCATCCGGAGTGCGCGTGCGTCGGCGGCCCGATCGAGAGCATCGAGCTCAA
>CAZQVC010000019.1:0-3565 GCA_964596625.1 uncultured bacterium
CGCAGCCAGCTGGTGGGCGCCTCCATCGGCGACGTGGTGAACGTCGATCTCACCGACGAGGTTGTGAAGGACGAAGAGGGCCAGCCGACGGTCAGGACGCTTCGCATCAAGATCAACGACGTCAAGGCCAAGGAGAAGCCGGAGCCGGGCGAGGAGTTCGCCACCCAGCTCGGCATGGATAGCTGGGCCGCTGTCGAGCAGCGCGTGAGGGAGTCGCTGGCCGCCGACTTCGCGCGGTCCGGTTTCGAGGCGCGACGCGACGAGCTCGTCGACAAGCTGATCGCCGGGGCAGAGTTCGAGCTGCCTCCCGGCCTGGTGAGGCGCCGCCAACAGAGCCTGCTGGAGGGCTTGGTGGCCGATCTCAAGGAACAAGGTCAGACCCTGGAGAGCTACGTCGCGCGGCTCGACGCCAGGGGCCAACGCGAGGAGTTCGAGGCCGAGCTGCTCAGGTCGGCGGAGCGCGGCGTCCGTCGCGACCTGGTTCTCGAGCGTCTGGTCGAGGTCCGCAAGACTGAAGTGTCCGACGCCGAGCTGCAGGACGCCGTCAAGCACCTGGCGGCGCAGCGACGCCGGGACATCGGCAGCTTCATGCAGGAGATGGGTCCGGAGTGGCTCGACAACTACCGCTTCATGCTCGCCCGCGACAAGGCAGTACGGGAGCTCATCGCCGAGATCACCGGCGAGCCGCTAGAGGCCAACTCCGAGCAGGAGAGGGCCAGGGCCGCGAGCGAGGCCGCGGCGGTGGCGGACGCCATGGCCGAGGACGACGAGCACGATCACGACCACGATCATCACCACGGTCACGACCACGACCACGGTCACGACCACGGCTAGCGCCTAAGGCCGGCCCAACTGACGAGGAAACGTAGATCGCCGCGGTCGCCGCGCTCCGGCCGGCACGTTGCGGCCGCGGTCGACGATGCTACGCTTGAGCGACAATGCCGCTGATCCCGTACGTCATCGAACAGACCGGTAGGGGCGAGCGCACCTACGACGTCTACAGCCGGCTCCTCAAGGAGAGGATCATCTTCCTCGGCTCGCCCATCGACAGCGAGACCGCCAACGTCATCACGGCCCAGTTGCTCCTGCTCGACTCGCAGTCGAGCGAGCAGCCGATCAACCTGTTCATCAACTGCCCCGGTGGGGAGGTCTACGCCGGCCTCGCCATCTACGACGTCATGCAGTACATCTCTGCGCCGGTTCACACGAACTGCGTCGGCATCGCGATGTCGATGGGCTCGGTGATCCTCATGGCCGGCGCTCAGGGCAACCGCGTAGCCCTGCCGCACAGCCGCATCATGATCCACGCCGGTTCCGCGGGCTTCCCCCGGTCGAGCCTGCCCGACCTCGAGGTCCAGGCCAGGGAGTTCACCGACATCCGCGACATGATGGAAGAGATCTACCAACGTCACACCGGCCATCCGCGCGACAAGCTGCGCCGCGACATGGAGCGCGACCGCTTCATGTCCCCCGAGCAAGCCGTCGAGTACGGTCTCATCGACAACGTCGTGCGACCCCGCCAGGCCGGCCGCTTCGAGGACGCAGGAGGCTCATGAGCCCCGGGCAGAAGCGCTGCAACTTCTGCGGACGCGGCAGCGCCGAGGTCAGGCTCATGGTCTCAGCCCCCAGCGGCGACGTGCACATCTGCAGCGAGTGCGCGGGCCGCGTTCACGACATCGTCGTCGACTCCACCCCGACCTTCAGGCCGGCGCTCAAACCGCAGGTGCCGCGGGAGATCAAGCGCGTCCTCGACGACTACATCATCGAACAGGAAGAGGCCAAGCGCTCGCTGGCCGTGGCCGTGTACAACCACTACCGGCGCCTCGCCCACCCCGACTCCGAGATCCAGAAGACCAACGTGCTGCTGATCGGCCCATCGGGCACCGGCAAGACGCTGCTGGCCCAGACGTTGGCCCGTACCCTGAAGGTGCCGTTCGCCATCGCCGACGCCACCACCCTCACCGAGGCCGGCTACGTCGGCGACGACGTCGAGAACATCGTCCTGCGCCTCTTGCAGGTGGCGGACTACGACGTCGAGGCCGCGCAGCGCGGCATCATCTACATCGACGAGATCGACAAGATCGGGCGGAAGTCGGAAGGGCCTTCGATAACCCGCGACGTGTCGGGCGAGGGCGTGCAGCAGGCGCTGCTGAAGATCATCGAGGGCACCGTCACGCACGTGCCTCCCCAGGGCGGCCGGAAGCACCCGCACCAGGAGCTGATCGACGTCGACACCAGCGAGATCCTGTTCATCTGCGGCGGCGCGTTCGAAGGCATGGACGAGATCGTGAGGCGGCGCATCGACGTCTCCAGCGTCGGCTTCCAGAACGTGAGGCGTCTCGAACCGGGCGGCGACGACCCGGTATCCAAGGCGGAGATCGTGCCCGACGACCTGATGGCCTTCGGCTTGATACCCGAGCTGATCGGCCGCCTGCCCCTGACGGTGCGCCTCGAGGAGCTCAGCCTCGACGCGCTCGTCGACGTGCTGACCAAGCCTCGCAACGCGTTGGTCAAGCAGTACACCGAGCTGTTCGCGTTGGACGGCGTCGAGCTGACCTTCGAGCCGGGAGCGTTGCGCGAGGTGGCCCGCAGGGCGCAGTCACGCAAGACCGGGGCGAGGGCGCTGCGCGGCGTGATGGAGCGGATCCTCCTGCCGCTGATGTACGAGGTGCCGGGCAGCGGCATCACCGAGATCGTCGTCCGCGAGGCCGACATCGACTCGCCTGAGCGCCTGCTGGAGCGGGCCAAGCGGGTGCGCAGCGCCTGAGGGCGCAGCAACTTCCCAACAGTCCCCCAAAGAGAGCCGAGGTTCAGGCAGCGACAGCGCGGCAGCGCTCGACCACCGCAGCGAAGCGGCGCGCGGCCTCCAGGACCTCAGCCAAGGTGGTCTTATCGCCGTAGCTGAAGCGCACGCTCGCCTTCGCCTGCGCCGGTGAGAGGCCCATCGCGAGCAGCACGTGGCTCGGCTCGAGCGAGCCCGCCGCGCAGGCCGAGCCAGCGCTGACCTGCACGCCGGCGTCGTCGAGGGCCATCAGCAGCGACTCGCCGTCGACGCCGGCGACGCTGAAGTTCGAGTGCTTGACCCCGCGCTGGGCACCTGCGGCGTTGAGGCTGACCCCAGGCACCTCAAGGCAGGCGCGCTCGAGCTCAGCCTGCAGGCGCGCGAGCCGTGCGCGAGCCTCGTGCCGCCGCGACTCCGCCATGGCGAGCGCGGCCCCGAAGCCGACGATCGCACTGACGGCGTGGGTGCCGGGCCGCAGACCGCGCTCCTGGGAGCCGCCGGTGAGCTCGGGCGTCAGCTCCAGCCCGTCAGCCTTGACCAGCGCGCCGACACCCTTCGGACCGCCCACCTTGTGCGCCGAGAGCGTGATCACGTCTGCGCCGGTGGCCTGCAGGCTCACGTCCTCGAGCCCGGCGGCCTGCACAGCGTCGCAGACGAAGGGCGCACCGCGCTCGCGCGTGAGGCGGGCCACGGCGCCCGCGTCGAGCAGGGCGCCGGTCTCGTTGTTGACCAGCATCAACGCCACCAGCGCCGGTTCGTCTCCGCCGGCGAGCTCGCGCTCCA
>CAZQVC010000019.1:3665-10482 GCA_964596625.1 uncultured bacterium
GCCGTGCACGCGGTTGGCGAAGGAGGGCTGCGCCTCGCGCTCGGCCACCAGGTCGGCCAGGGTGATGCCGCCGAGCACCTGGCGGACCGCGTTGTCGACCTTGCGCCAGAGCGACTCGGTCGAGCAGTGCCCGACCCGCAGGCAGGTCTCGTTGTCGTCGAGGCAGGCGACCGGAGCCAGGCTGCCTTCGAGCAGTTCGATGACCTCGAGGCTGTCTATCTCGTCGGTGGGCCGCGCCAGGCGGTAACCGCCGTGGGCGCCCCGCACCGACTCCACGATGCCGGCCCTGCGGAGGTGCGAGAAGATCTGCTCGAGGTACTGCTGGCTGAGGTCCTGGCGCTGTGCGATGGTCTTGAGGCTCACCGGCCTGGTGCCGGACATGGCCACCTCGACGAGCGCTCGCATGCCGTACTGCGCTCTAGTTGAAACCCACATGCCGTACCTCTCGTCCAGGGTCGACCGCCAGGCGGCCAGCTTTCTCGGAACTGTTCCGACTAACTGCCTCGCAGTATAGCCGCGGCGCCGAAGCGCGGTCAACGCGAGATGGCCGGCTCCAGGTAGTCGGTCGGGTCGACGGCGCGCTCGTCGAAGCGGAGCTCGAAGTGCAGGTGCGGCCCCGTCGAGGCGCCCGTGCTGCCGACCGCGCCGAGCACGTCGCCCTGACGCAGCACGTCGCCGACGCCGACGGCGTAGCTGCTGAGGTGAGCGTAACGCGTCTCGCTCCCATCCCCGTGATCTAGAGCTACGGCGTAGCCGTACGTGCCCCACCATCCGGCCCTCACGACCACGCCGTCGCGCGCGGCGCGGACCGGCGTGCCCGTGTCGGCGGCCAGGTCGATGCCCGCGTGGTAGCGGTTGCCGTTGACGGAGATGTTGCGCCAGCCGAAGCCTGAGCTCAGACGGACGCCGGCCGGCAGCGGCGAGACGAAGCGCTGTTGCGCGAGATCGAGGGCCGGCAGGCCGGCCAGAGCGAGAGGCAACGCACCGAGCTGCGCGCTGCGCAGCTGGGCCGCGGCGTCGACGAAGGGCACCTGGGCTGCGGCCACGCCGCCCAGCGACGTGGCCGTCAACAACCACCAGAGGCTCAACTTACGGCGCGCTCTGCCCACGCCTGAATCGTGCTACTAGCCCTGCCCGAGGGTTGAGAGGAACTCCGCATTGCTCTTGGTGCGGTTGAGGCGCGAGAGCAGCATCTCCATCGCCTCGGCCGGGTCCATGTCGGAGATGACCTTGCGCAGCAGCCACATCTTGGCCAGCACCTCTTCGGTGAGGAGCAGGTCCTCACGCCTCGTGCCGGACTTGAGGATGTCGATGGCCGGGAAGATCCGGCGCTCCTCGAGCTGACGGCTCAGGTGCAGCTCCATGTTGCCGGTGCCCTTGAACTCCTCGAAGATGACGTCGTCCATCCGCGAGCCGGTCTCGACCAGCGCCGTCGCGAGGATGCTGAGGCTGCCCCCGCCGCGGATGTTGCGGGCGGCGCCCAGGAAGCGCTTGGGCCAGTGCAGGGCGTTGGAGTCGAGGCCGCCGGAGAGGGTGCGGCCGGTGGGCGGCGTGACGAGGTTGTTGGCGCGCGCCAGGCGGGTGATCGAGTCGAGCAAGATCATCACGTGCCCGCCGTCCTCGACGATGCGCCGCGCCCGCTCGTGAACGAACTCAGCGACCCTGATGTGGTTGGTGGGCGGCTCGTCGAACGTGCTGGCGACGACCTCGACGCCCTGGACGGACTCGCGGAAGTCGGTGACTTCCTCGGGGCGCTCGTCGACCAGCAGCACGATCACGCTGATGTCGGGCTCGTTGGTCGCGACCGCCGTCGCGATCTTCTTCAGCAGCGTGGTCTTGCCGGCCTTGGGCGGCGCCACGATCAGACCGCGCTGCCCCCTGCCGATCGGCGCGAGCAGGTCGATGACCCGCGTGGACAGCTCGTTCTGCACGGTCTCGAGGCGGATCCTGGTGTCGGGGAAGGTGGGTACCAGGTCTTCGAAGCGCGGGCGCTTGGAGGCCTGGAACGGGTCGGTGTTGTTGACGGCCTCGACGCGGATCAGGGTGCCGTAGCGCTCGTTGTCGCGGGGGCGGCGCGCCTTGCCGAGGATGAAGTCGCCGGTGCGCAGCCTGAACTGCTTGATCAGGCCGGCGGAGACGAT
Organism: uncultured bacterium; assembly: GCA_964596625.1. Classification (GTDB taxonomy): domain Bacteria; phylum Deinococcota; class Deinococci; order Deinococcales; family Trueperaceae; genus DASRWD01. The sequence goes on from CAZQVC010000019.1 coordinate 5,807, forward strand.
CACGCTCCTGGTGTTGTTCTGCAGCAGCGACTCCTGCAGGAAGCCGTAGCCGTCCGAGGAGATCTCGAGGTACCCGCGCACCAGCCGCAGGCCCTCCTGCTCGGTCGAGCGCTCCAAGATGGCCACCGCCAGCTCGTCCTTCTCCATCTGGCGGTAGTCCTCGAGGCCCACCTCCTTGGCGAGGAGGTGCAGCTCCGGCACGATCTTCGCCTGCAGGTCGCGGAAGTTCAGTCCGGCCTTGCGGTTGGCGCGGTTGCGACGGTTGCGACCGCCGTCACGACCGCCGTCCTGCCGGTCGCCCTGCGCGTCGGACTGACGGTCAGAGCGCCTGCCGCCCTGCTGCCGGTCCCCCCTGCCCTGCCGGCCGGAGCGCTGGGAGCCGCTCGAGCGTGAGCGTGAGCCGCCGCGATCGCCGTCGTCGCTGCCATCACTGTCGTCGCTGTCGTCGCCGTCGTCGTCGCGGTCGTCGTTGCCGTCGTCAGCGTCGTCCTCTGAGCGTCCGCGGCCCTCGCGCTCGTCGTCGTTCTCGTCGTCCCGGGAGCGGGCGCTCTTGCGGCCCCTTGTGCTGTCGGCCTCCGGCTGGTCGGCTTCGCTCTCGGCCTCGGTCGCCTCCTCGGCCGGCTCTTCCACCTTCGCTTCGGCCTTGGCCTTCGGCGGACGACCACGACGCTTCGGCGCGGGCGCGGCCTCTTCGGCGGTCGCCTTACCGTCCGCGCTGGTCGACGCGGCTTCCGTCGTGGCCTGCTCGGCCTCGACTTGCGCCGTGCCGGTCTCGGCGCCGGCGGCCTCCGGGTTCTTGCGCGGCCGGCCGCGCTTGCGCGGCGCCGGCGTGGCCTCGGCCACGGCGCCTTCGCCGGGGGCTTCCGCCGCCGACTGGCTCTTCTTGGCTCTTGGGCTCATCGACTCTCCGTTCCCACGACATGGGGATCTACGTGCTCGCTTCGGAAAATAGTCTTGTACCTCACGGTCGATCTTCTCCCGGAGCTGGGTGCTCAGCCATCGTTCGCTGATGTATCACCGCGGGCCGCCTGCGGTCCTATGACCGCCTGACGCCAGTAGCTGTTACCCTTTGCGCTCGAACAAGATTTGCCAGGAGAGACAGCGGCGTATTGACGTGCTTTTGGCCTGCTGCTAGCGTGAGTATATGCGCCGTCGCACACGGTTGTAAAGCGGCGGCGGCACGAAGCGACGAACCGCGCTTCGTTCGGCTGTGACGGGAACAGGCAGGGCGCAACCACAACGCCTCGTAGCGAGCCGGGGACGGTGAGAGCCCGGTAGGCGTCGGCGAACCTGCATCCTCCCCGAGCCGCCTCCCGAACGGCCCGCCGGCAACGCCCGCGGCGGCGCCCAGTAGACGAGGCCGTCAGGCGCACGTCACGCGCCGGGCTCTCCCGCTCCGTTCGCCACGGGCAGGGCAGCCGCCGAGGTCGCCGGCCGCGAGGTCGGTGATGAAGTTGGGTGGTACCGCGCCAGTCAGCGAGTAGATCAGGGCGCCCCAACGCCGCTTGAGGCCTGGGGCGCCTTTACGGTTCGAGGCGACGCCCGGTCGACGGAGAGGCTGGTGGTGCTGTGTTCCGCCCAGTTGGATCCAACCTGGACATGCCGCGGCTCGAGCGCGAGATCATCGAGTTCTGGAAGGCCGAGCAGATCTTCCGCCGTTCGGTGGACCGCCCCGCGCCGCGGGGCGAGTGGGTGTTCTACGAAGGTCCGCCGACCGCCAACGGCAAGCCTGGCGTCCATCACGTGATCAGCCGGGCGTTCAAGGACCTCTTCCCGCGCTTCAAGACCATGCAGGGCCACCGCGTAGCCCGCAAGGGCGGCTGGGACACCCACGGCCTGCCGGTCGAGATCGCCGTCGAGAAGCGCTTGGGCTTCACCAACAAGCAGCAGATCGAGGAGTACGGCATCGCCCGCTTCAACGAGCTGTGCCGCCAGGACGTCTTCAGCAACATCCAGGACTGGAACGCGATGACCGAGCGCATCGGCTTCTGGATCGACCTCGAGGACGCCTACGTCACCTACCACAACAGCTACATCGAGTCGTGCTGGTGGATCATGAAGTCGCTGTTCGACCGTGGCCTGCTGGTCGAGGACTACAAGACGACCTGGCACAGCCCGTCGAGCAACACAACGCTCGCCTCCCACGAGGTCTCACTCGGCTACCGCGAGGACGTCGAGGACCCCTCCATCTATCCGAAGTTCCCCGCCGTGCGCGAGGACCTCGTCGAGCGCGGGCTGATCGCAGCGAGCGAGGCGCGCCCCGTGTACTTCCTGGCCTGGACCACCACGCCGTGGACGCTGCCGGCGAACGCCGCGCTGGCGGTGAAGGACGACGCCAGCTACGCGCTCGTCGAGGGTCCGGCACGCTTCGGCGAGGGCGGGGCGGGCGAGCTCTACTGGCTGGCTGAAGAGCTGGTCGAGGCCGTCTTCCCCGACGGCTCGGGCAGGGTCGTCAAGACGGTCGTCGGCAGCGAGTTGGAGGGCTTGCGCTACCGGCCGATCATGCACGGCAACGCCCCGGACGGCGCCGACCTTAGCGCCGCCTGGCGCGTGCTGAGCGACGAGCTCGTGACCTTGAGCGACGGCACCGGCATCGTGCACATCGCGCCCGCATACGGGGACCTCGAGGTCGGCCGCAAGCACGGGCTGCCGGCGCTGTTCTCGGTCGACCTGACCGGCAACGTCATGCGGGACGTGCGGCCGCCGGGGCACGAGGCCGTGCCGGGGCCGTACGCCGGCACCTGGTTCAAGGACGCCGACGCCGCGATCACCCGCGACCTCACCGAGGCGGGGCTGATGTATCGCTCCGGCACGATCCGGCACGCCTACCCCTTCAACTGGCGCGACGGCACGCCGCTGATGAACGTCGCCAAACGCAGTTGGTACGTGAAGACCACCGCGGTGAAGGACCTGCTGCTGGCCAACAACGACGAGATCGGTTGGCACCCCGACCACATCCGCACCGGCCGCTTCGGCAAGTGGCTCGAGAACAACGTCGACTGGGCGCTCAGCCGTGAGCGCTACTGGGGAGCCACCCTGCCGATCTGGCGCGCGGAGCACAGCGGCAAGCTGGTCTGCGTCGGCTCGGTGAAGGAGCTGGAGGAGCTCACGGGCCGCGACCTCTCGGAACTCGACCTCCACCGCCCCTACGTCGACGAGGTGACCTTCGAGATCGACGGCGAGACCTACCGCCGCGAGCCGTACACGGTGGACGTCTGGTTCGAGTCGGGCGCGATGCCGTACGCGCAGTGGCACTACCTCGGCGACGAGGCGACGCCTCAGGCCAAGGACCGCCTGGTGCAGTACTTCCCCGCCGACTACATCTGCGAGGCCATCGACCAGACGCGCGGCTGGTTCTACAGCCTGCACGCGCTCGCCACGCTGCTCACCGACCCCGGCGACGAGGCCAGCGGGCGACCGCCGGGGGCGCTGGCGCACCTCTTCCCCCCCTCCTCCTCGTTCAAGAACCTCAACGTGCTCGGCCACATCGTCGACGAGAAGGGCGAGAAGATGTCGAAGTCCAAGGGCAACGTCGTCGACCCCTGGACGGTGCTCGACGTCCAGGGCGCCGACCCGTTGCGCTGGTACCTCTACAGCGCCTCGCCGCCCGGTGCGACCAAGAGCTTCTCGGCCAACCTCGTCGACGAGACCCTGCGCGACTTCTTCATGACCTTGTGGAACGTCTACGGGTTCTTCGTGCTCTACGCCAACCTCGAGGAGCCCGACGTCGAGGCGGCGCCCGACGTGGGGCAGCGGCCGCTCGTCGACCGTTGGCTCGCCGCGCGCCTCGAGGCGCTCAAGGCTCAGGTCACCGACGCCCTCGAGGACTTCGACCCGACGACGGCCAGCCGTGCCATCCGCGACTTCGTCGTGGACGAGCTCTCCAACTGGTACGTGCGCCGCAACCGGCGGCGGTTCTGGCGCGGCGCCAACGCCTCGCCGGCCGACGCGGCCGACTCCCTCGCCGCCTACGCGACGCTCCACGAGGCCCTGGTGACGGTGGCCAAGCTGATGGCGCCGATGGCGCCGTTCACCGCGGAGGAGATCTACCGCAACCTCGAGCTCGCGGTGAGGCCCAACGCCGAGCCGAGCGTGCACCTGGCGGCCTGGCCCGCCGCCCGGCCGGAGCTGCGTGACGAGGACCTGCTGCGCGACATGCGGGCGCTGCAGCGGGTCGTCGAGCTGGGCAGGGCGGCGCGCGCCGCCTCCGGCGTGAAGCTCCGCCAGCCGCTCTCCGAGGTGCTGGTGAGGGTCCGCAACGCCGACGAGCTGGCCGGCGTCAAGCGGCTCGAGGACCAGATCCTCGAGGAGCTGAACGTCAAGTCGGTGCGGTTCCTCGACGTCGAGGACGCCTTCGTCGACTACCAGGTGAAGCCGAACCTGCCGCGCCTCGGCAAGCGCCTCGGACGGCTCCTGCCGGCGCTGAGGGATGCCCTGCAGGAGGTCGACGGCCGCGAGGTGGCGGCCAACGTGCGCGAGGGCCGCACCACGGTGCTCGAGCTCGACGGGCAACGCGTCGAGCTCGAACCGGACGACGTGCTGCTCGACGCGCGCAGTCCCGAGGGCTTCGCTGCCGTCGAGGACCGGGGCTACCTGGCGGCGCTCAACACCAGCGTGACAGCGGAGTTGGCCAGGGAGGGCCTGGCCCGCGACGCCGTGCGCCTGGTGCAGAACGC
>CAZQVC010000019.1:10582-32003 GCA_964596625.1 uncultured bacterium
CGGAGTTGGCCAGGGAGGGCCTGGCCCGCGACGCCGTGCGCCTGGTGCAGAACGCTCGCAAGGAGGCAGGCCTCGAGGTCAGTGACCGCATCGCACTAGAGCTGGCCGCCAGCGGCGAGCTGCTCACCGCGTTGCGCGAGCACGCCGGGACCATCGCGGCCGAGGTGCTGGCCACGCAGATGGACGTGCGCGACCTCGACGAGGCCCCGGACGCTACGGACGGCCCGGACGGCCCAGACGGCCCGGACGCCTCCGGCGACGGCGCGCGCGGCCGGCGACATCGCGAGGAGCACGAGCTGGGCGGAGCGACCCTGCGCCTCACTTTGGCCAGCCGGGCCTGAACCCGCGCGAGGGCCATACCGCGAGCTGCTCCTCGGCCGAGGGTGACCTCCCAGGCGAGACCTCAAGGCCCGCCGGACTTGAGCGCCCGCGCGGGCCCCAGGACACTCACGTGCAGGCGATAAGATGAGCGCGGGAAGATGAGGGTGTAGCGGTGCGCGCCAGGCAGTGGCGCCACCGCGACCGTCAGAGCACCAGGCTCACCGAACACCTTGGAGGTACTTACGACCATGAAGATCGGCATCAACGGATTCGGACGCATCGGACGACAGATCTTCCGCATAGCCGAGGAGCGCGGGCTCGAGGTGGCGATGGTCAACGACCTCACCGACAACGAGGCGCTGGCCCTGCTGCTCAAGTACGACTCGAACTACGGGCCCTTCCCCGGTGAGGTCTCGCACGACGAGGACAACATCATCGTCAACGGCAGGAAGGTCGCCGCCACCGCCATCCGCGAGCCCAAGGACATCCCCTGGGGCGACGCCGGCGTCGACATCGTCGTGGAATCCACGGGCATCTTCACCAAGCGCGGCCAGGCGGCCGCCCACCTCGAGGGCGGCGCCAAGAAGGTGCTGATCAGCGCGCCTTCACCCGACAGCGACTACGACATCATGCTCGGCGTCAACCAGGAGAACTACGACCCCGAGAACCACAAGATCGTCTCCAACGCCTCTTGCACCACGAACTCGCTGGCCGGCGTGATGAAGGTGCTCGACGAGGCGTTCGGCGTCGAGCAGGCGATGATGACGACGGTCCACAGCTACACCAACGACCAGCGCATCCTCGACGCTCCCCACAAGGACCCAAGGCGCGCCCGCAACGCCGCCACCAACATCATCCCGACGACGACGGGTGCAGCCAAGGCCGTGGCGAAGGTGCTGCCGCAGTTCCAGGGCAAGTTCGACGGCGTGTCGCTGCGCGTGCCGACACCGACCGGCTCGATCTCCGACATCACCGCGATGTTGAAGCGCGAGGCCTCGGCCGAGGAGGTCAACGCCGCGCTCGAGGAGGCCTCGAAGGGCTCGCAGAAGGGCATCATCCGCGTGACCATGGACCCGATCGTGCAGCGCGACATCGTGGGCGACCCGCACTCCGGCATCGTCGACGGGCTGTTCACCAAGACCATGGGCAAGATGGCGAAGGTGTTCGTCTGGTACGACAACGAGTGGGGCTACTCGAACCGCATGGTCGACGTGCTCGAGCTCATGGGCGAGTCGCTCTGAGCACGAACTACCGGACCCTCGACGAGCTCGACGTCGACGGCCGCAGGGTGCTGGTCAGGCTCGACCTCAACGTCCCGCTCGACGACGGCGTCATCACCGACGACACGCGTGTGAGGGCCAGCCTGCCGACCTTGCGCAAGCTGCTCGACCGCGGCGCGACGCTGGTGCTGATGAGCCACCTCGGCCGGCCGAAGGGCCGGCCCGACGACCGCTACCGCCTCGCGCCGGTCGCCGAGCGGCTTCAGGAGCTGCTCGGCACCGAGGTCCGCTACCTCGCGACCTCCGGGCCCGCCTCGGCGGAGCAGCAGCGGTTCGTCGAGGAGGCGCCGCAGGGCAGCGTGACGCTGCTCGAGAACACGCGCTTCGACAGCCGCGAGACCGACAACGACCCGGCGCTGGCCAGGACGCTAGCGAGCTACGCCGAGCTCTACGTCAACGACGCGTTCGGCGCGGCCCACAGGGCGCACGCCAGCACGGAGGCGGTCGCCAGGCTGCTGCCCAACGCCGCCGGTGAGCTGATGGCCAAGGAGCTCGACGCGCTCTCGCGCCTCACCGACGAGCCGCGCAGGCCGTTCAAGGTCGTGCTCGGCGGCTCCAAGGTCTCCGACAAGCTAGGCGTCATAGAGGCGCTCGTGACGCGGCTGCTGGTCGAGGGCGACGCGATCCTCATCGGCGGCGCCATGGCCTACACCTTCATCAGGTCGGCCGGCGGCGACGTCGGCGACTCCCTGGTCGAGGAGGAGATGCTGAGCGTGGCCGCCGACATCGCCGCGCAGGCGCGGGCGCGGGGCATCGCGCTGCTGCTGCCGGACGACTCGGTCTGCGCAGCGGCCATCGAGGAGGGCGTCGACACCGAGGTCCACCCGAGCCGCGCGATCCCGGCCGGCCTCAAGGGCCTCGACGTCGGCCCGGCCGCCACCGAGGCGTTCGTCGCCGCCCTGCAGGACGCCGCCACCGTGTTCTGGAACGGACCGCTCGGCGTGTTCGAGATCGAGGCCTTCTCCCACGGGACCATGCGGGTCGCCGAGGCGGTGGCCGCGCTCGACGCGTTCACGGTGGTCGGCGGTGGCGACAGCCTGGCGGCGGTCAACCGCGCCGGCGTGGGCGACAGGATCGCGCACCTCTCCACGGGCGGTGGGGCCTCGCTGGAGTTCCTCGAGGGCCAGACGCTGCCGGGCGTGGCCGCGCTCGGCGAGTGAACCCCGTCAAGGACCGCTGCTAGATGGCTTCCGACAGCACCCCGGCGCTGTTCCACCTCGACAAGGAGCGCTTCGGCGCCGTTCGGCCGTTGGCCGCCGACGGCTCAATCGCCACGGCGGCGGAGGCGGAGCGCCGCGGGGTGAGCGCCGACGTGGCGAACCTCGCCGGCGACTACACCTACCTGACCAGCGGCTACTACGCCTCCCTCGACGCCGAGCTCGCTGGCCTCGCCGTGCTGCCGACGACCGCCGACGCGCTCGACGCCTACGTGGTGCCCTTGGCCCTGGCCAAGGCCGCGCAGGCCGGCCTGCCCGTGCCCGAGCACGAGCTGGTGACCGACCGCTTCCCGCCGGCGCCCCTGCTGGCCTACCCGGTCAACCCGTTCTCCTCCAAGGGCGAGCTGCTGCTCGACGAGGCGGCCGTCGAGGCTCGCCGCAAGGGCCTCACGTACACCGGCAAGTACGCCGTGCTGGTCCAGCACCTGCCGCACGACCACCGCATCGACGTGCTTCGCCTGGTGCTCGGCCTCTCCCTCGTGCCGGAGTACGAGGAGCTCGCCTGGCGCCTGTTCGAGGTCTTCCGGCTGCCGCTCATGAAGGTGCGGATCGTCGTCACCACCCGCGAGTACCAGCTGTCGGCGATCGAGCCGTTGCCCTTCGCCGAACTGACCAAGGAGGAGCGGGGCAAGCTCGAGGGGTTGGGCACGTGGCGCGCTTGACGCGGCCGCGGGGACGCCGAGTGCGGAGGAGCTCGTGGCTCGCCTAGCGATCTTCACCGAGCGCTACACCATCCGCTCGTCGGTCGAGCTCACGGCCCTCACCAACTTCCGGCTGGCCGCCTTCGAGCGCGGCCACGAGCTCGACTTCCTCTTCAAGAACGAGCTCAAGTACCTCAAGAACTACGACGGCATCCTCATCCGGGCGCTGACCGACCCGCTGAACACCAGCTACGTCGTCGCCCGCTCCGCGGAGATGCTAGGCAAGCGGGTGCTCGACCACTCGGACGCGATCCTCATCTGCTGCGACAAGGTCAACATGTACGCCCGCCTCGGCGCGGCCGGCGTGCCGATCCCCGAGACCAGGGTCCTGGCCGAGGAGGACCTCAGCGCGCTGAAGGCGGCGCGCCTGTTCGAGGAGCTCGGCACCCCGCTGGTGCTCAAGGCGCCGAACTCGAGCTTCAGCGCCTACGTCGACAAGGTCACCAGCCCCGAGGACTACGTGCGCGTCGGCCGCCGCTTCCTACGCCGCGCGGACCGCCTGGTGGTGCAGCAGTACATGCCGAGCGAGTTCGATTGGCGCGTGATAACCCTGGCGGGCAAGGTGCTGGCCGTGCTGCGCTACCAGTTCGCGCCCGAGCAGTGGAAGGCCATGGGCCGCTCGCAGGAGGGCGAGTGGGCCAAGGTAGTCGGCGTGCCGCGCGACAGCGCCAACCCCGAGCTGCTCGCCACCGCCCTCAAGGCCGCCAACGCCATCGGCGACAGCCTCTACGGCGTCGACCTCAAGGAGATCGACGGCGGCTTCTACGTCATCGAGGTCAACGACAACCCGACCATCGCGGCCGGCGAGGAGGACCAGGCCGACGGCGACATCTACGACGCGATCATCCGGCATCTGGCCGACGACGCTTGAGTTTCCCCCAGCGCTCGACGAGCACCATGCTGCGGTGGCGCGCTCGGCCGTAGCGGCTGACGGCCTCGAACTCCTCACGGCTGATCGCGAGGTTGATGCTGTCGGCCTTGCCGCCGTGCTCCGTCACGATCGGGTCGTGGAGGTAGAGGTTGGCGTCGTCGAAGCCGGTGACCACCACCCAGTGCGGTTGGCGCTCGGCGTACAGCCGGTAACCGGAGACCAGCACCAGCGGCACGGCGCCGCGCTTGACGGCGGCGACCACGTCGTCGAAGCCGAAGTCCTTGATCTCCTGCCGGCCCCCGAGCGCGCGGATCTCGTGCTCGAAGGTCTCGTGGGAGAGCCTCACCACGTCCTTCTTGTCGGGGTCGCGGACGCTGTCGAGGAACGGCGCCCCGGCGTCGCGGGTGACGACGGTGGCCTTGAAGCCGCGCCGCAGGGCCGCGACGGCCAGCCCGTGGGCGCTGCTGCCGCCGTGACCGGAGAGCATGAACACGGTCGTGGCCTCGCGCCAGATCGCCAGCTCGAGTCGGCGCTCCAGCGGCACCGGGTAGCCGTGGTGGCGCATCGCCATCATCAGGCTGGCCGGACCGCAGGTGAACTCGAGGGTCTGCGCGTAGTACGGCACGCTGAGCAGCGTCGCGCCGCCCTTGGTGAAGCGCTTGCGCATGCGCAGGGCCGCTGAGCTGTCCTCGTAGTAGTCGGCCGTGGTCCCGGTGACCTCGTAACCTGCGCCCTCGTAGAGCGCGATCGCCGCCCGGTTGTCAGAGCGGACCTCGAGTCTCATCGAGACGCTGCCGCGCTCCCGCGCGCTGGTCTCGGCCGCCTTGAGCAGGGCGCTGGCCACGCCCCGGCCGCGCCACGGCGGCTGGACGATCATCGAGTACAGACGCGCCGTGCGGAAGCCGCGCCGGAACAGCACGACGGCGTCGGCGACGACCTCGCCGTCGGCCTCCACCACGAACACCTCGGCGCTCTCGCGGCCCAGCAGCCTGGCGAGCGAGGCGCGGCTCATCTTGTCGCCAGGGAAGCCCCGCTCCAGCGCCACCAGGGCGTCGAGGTCCCGTCGCTCGGCACGCCTTACCGTGAAGGCTGACGTGGCCTCTGCGGTCACGATGCCAGGGTGGCTTTGACGGCCTCCAGCAGTGCGGGGCCCACCTTCTCGACGTCACCGACGATGCCGTAGTCCGCCACCTTGAAGATCGGCGCGTCGGCGTCCTTGTTGACCGCCACCACGACCTTCGAGCGGTTCATGCCGGAGAGGTGTTGCACCGCGCCGGAGATGCCGAGCGCGATGTAGAGGTCGGGGGCGACCGTCTTCCCCGTCTGCCCGACCTGCTCGGCGTACGGCCGCCAGCCCGCGTCGACCACGGCTCTGGTCGAGGCGACGCCGGCGCTGAGCGCGTCGGCCAACGGCTCGACGATCTGCGCGAAGCGCTCTGCGCTGCCCAGGCCGCGACCGCCGGCGACCACCACCTTCGCCTCGTCGAGAGCCAGGCGACCGCCCTTGGCGCCGCTGCGCTCGCCCACGGTGACCCGCTGGTCGAAGCCGTCGGCGTCGAACGCCGCTGCCCGCACCGAGCCCTGCTCCGAGGCGGGTTCCGCGGCCGGCATGGCGCCGGGCTTGACGCTGACGACGACGGGCATGGCCGGCGCGCGCACCGTCTCGGTGACCCTCGACAGGTAGCTGTAGCGCTGCGCCTCGACGCCCGCTGCTGCGCTCTCGACGGCGATGACGTCCTCGAGCAGCGCGGCGTCGAGCGCGACGGCCAGCCTCGGGGTGAAGCTCAAGCCGGTGCGGCTGGCGCTGGCCAGCACCACCTCTGCGCCCTCGCCACGTGCCACGTCGGCCACGGCCGCGCTGAGCAGCTCGGCCGTGGGCGCCGCGAACCTCGGGGAGCTGACGGTGAGCACATCGCCGACGTAACGGGCGAGCTCCGCCGCCGCTTCGCTGGGGCTCTCGCCGATGACCAGGCCCTTGATCTCCGCGCCGCCGCCGTTCAGCCGGCGCGCGGCGCTGACCAGCTCCGGCGCGCTCTTCGGCATACGCCCGTTCTGTGCGATAGCTACGACCAAGATCATGATTGCCGCCTCATGCCCAACCCCATGCTTAACCCCATGCTTAACCCCATGCCGAACCTCAAGCCGAACCTGTTGCCGAACCTGTTGCCTGACCCCATGCGTGAACTCATGCCGACTGCCCCTAGAGGACCTTCGCCTCGTCGCGCAGCAGCCGCGCGAGCTCCCTGGCGGCCTCGTCCGCCTCTCCCGACAACATCTTCCCCTGCCGCGAGCGGACCTGGATGGTTTGCGTCACGACCTCCGTGCGCGGGTTCACCGCCGGGAAGTCGTCGAGGGACCGCTTGGAAAGCTCCTTGCGCTTCGCCTTCATGATGTTGGGCAGCGTGGGGTAGCGGGGGTCGTTGAGCCCCTGCTGGGTCGTGACGACCGCCGGCAGCGACAGCTCCAGGGTCTCGCTGCCGTCGTCGGTGTCGTGGCGCAGCTCGAGCCGACCGCCCTCGACCTTCAGCGCGGTGGTCCAGTCGGCGTGCGGCCAGTCGAGCACCGCGGCCAGGGCGGGGCCCAATGCGGCGCTGTCCCAGTCGGCCTGCTTGCCGCCGAGCAGCACCAGGTCGGCCCCTTCCTCCTTGACCACCTCGGCCAGCACGCGAGCCTGCGCGATCGGGTCGAGCTGCCGGTCGGTCTCGACGTGAACGGCGCGGTCCGCTCCGAGGGCCAGCGCCGTGCGGATGGCGTCCTCGTAGCGCTCCGGGCCGAGGGCCAGGGCGACGATCTCGACGTCATGACCCGCCTCGCGCAGCCTGATGGCCTCCTCCACGCCGTACTCGTCCATGCCGTCCATCACGAAGGTGACGCCGGAGAGGTCGACGGCGCCTCCGTCGGCGCGCACGCGCGCCTCGGCGTCGGGAACCTGCTTGATGATGGTGACGATCTTCACGAATCCCCTCCAAGGGCGACGCGCTGACGGCTGCCTGGCCGGCCAGTCACTGTCGCCACGATTCTCGGCCTCGCACCTGCGCCATCGCTGCGGCGCACGCTGCTGACGGTCATTGTAGGACGTGCCTCGCGATGACCAGGCGCTGGATCTCGTTGGTGCCCTCGTAGATCTGGTTGAGCTTGACGTCGCGCATCAGCTTCTCAACCGGGTACTCGCTCATGTAGCCGTAGCCGCCGAACACGTTGATCGCTTCCTGGGCGGCGTCGAACGCCGTGTCCGAGGCGTACGCCTTGGCGATGGCCGCCGCTTCGGCGTGGGGCTTGCCGGCGTCGGCCAGGTAGGCCGCGCGGTAGGTCTGCCAGCGGGCGGTCTCGACGCCGATCTTCATGTTCGCGAGCTTGAACTGGATCGCCTGGAACTCGGCTATGGGCCGGCCGAAGGCGTGCCTCTCCAGCGCGTACGCGCGCGACTCCTCGAGCGCCCTGCGGGCCACGCCGACGGCGCCCGCCGCCACCGGGATCCGGGTCTTGTCGAGGGTCCGCATGGCGATCTTGAAGCCGTCGCCCGGCTCGCCGAGCACGTTGCTGGCCGGCACGCGCACGCCGTCGAGCACCAGCTCGTAGGTGGGGCTGGCGCGCTGGCCGAGCTTGCCGTGCAGCTTGTTGTGGCTGAAGCCCTCTGCGCCCTTCTCGACCACCACCGCCAGCGTGCCGCGGTGCTTGAGGCCGGGGTCGAAGCTGGCGAACACGACGTTGAAGTCGGCGATGCCGCCGTTGGAGATCCAGGTCTTCACGCCGTTGAGCACCACTTCGTCGCCGTCGAACTCGGCCCTGGTGGTCATGGCCGCGGCGTCAGAGCCGTTGTTCGGCTCCGAGAGGGCGAACGCCGCCAGCTTCGGCCCCTCGAGCAGCGGGGCCAGGAAGCGCTCCTGCTGCTCGGCCGTGCCGGCCAGGAGCAGCGGCGTGATGCCGAGCTCGGAGGCCATCAGCACCGTGTAGATGCCCATGCAGCCGTAGGCGATCTCCTCGCCGATGACGACCTCGTCGACCATGCCGAGGCCGAGCCCCCCGACCGACGCCGGCACGCCGACGTTGAGCAGCCCCAGCTCGTGCGCGGCGGCCACGACCGCCTCCGGGTAGCTCTCGTTCGCGTCGTGCTCGGCGGCGACGGGGATCACGTGCTCGCGCGTGAACTCCCTGGCCAGCGCCTGCATCTGCTTCTGCTCGTCGCTGAGCTCGAAGTCGATCACGTTCGCCCTCCGCTTCCGCTCGCCGCAAGTGAGGCCCACGGCCGCCGCATCATCGCTCCAGCTCCCGGTAGATCTGGCGGTGGATGACCATGCGCTGGATCTCGCTGGTGCCCTCGTAGATCTCGGTCACCCTGGCGTCGCGGAAGTAGCGCTCGACAGGGTAGTCCCTGGTGTAACCGTAGCCCCCGAGCACCTGGATCGCGTCGTGCGTGACCTGCGAGGCGGTCTCCGAGGCGAACAGCTTGGCCATCGCCGACTCGCGCGTGTGCCGGAACCCGCGGTCCTTGAGCCAGGCCGCGCGCAGCGTGAGCAGCCGCGACGACTCGATGCGGGTGAGCATGTCGGCGAGCTTGAAGCCGACGGCCTGGAACTGGTGGATGGGTTGACCGAAGGCCTCGCGCTGGGCGGCGTAGTCACGCGCGGCCTCGAAGGCCGCGCGGGCGATGCCGACGGAGAGCGCGGCGATGCCTATGCGGCCGCCGTCGAGGCCGGACATCGCGATCACGAACCCCTGCCCCTCCGGGCCCAGCCTCGCGCTCTCCGGCACGAAGCAGTCGTCGAGGGTGAGGCCAGTGGTGATCGCGGCGTGCTGGCCGAGCTTGTCCTCCGGCAGGCCGAAGCCCAGCCCCGGCGTGTCCTTCTCGATGAGGAAGGTGCTCACGCCGCGCGGGCCGGCGCTAGGGTCGGTCTTGGCCATCACCAGGTAGAGCTGCGCCTCGCCGCCCGACGTCACCCAGGCCTTGGCGCCGTTGAGAACGTAGCCCCCGTCGACCTTCTCGGCCCTCGTGCTGAGCGCCAGCGCGTCCGAGCCGGAGTGCGGCTCGGAGAGGCAGAAGGCGCCGATCCACTCGCCGCTGGCCAGTCGTGGGAGGTACGCCTCGCGCTGCTCCTTCGTGCCGTGCTGCACCAGGAGGTGCTGCGGCAGACCGTTGGTCACGCTCATGATCGTCGCGTGCGAGGCGTCTGCCACCGCGATCTCCTCGAGCAGCACCACGTAGCTCACGTTGTCGAGGCCGGCGCCGCCGTACTCCTCTGGCGTCGTCACGCCGAGGAGGCCGAGCTCGCCCATCTTGTGCAGCGTGTCCCAGGGGAAGCGCGGGTCCCTGTCGAGCTCGGCGGCCACCGTCGCGATCTCCCCGCGCGCGAACTCGCGCACGGCCGCCTGCAGCGCCAACTGATCTTCGGACAAGGAGAAATCCACGCAAACCGGCTCTCTGACGTATTCCTCGGCGAGTATAACGGGGGCGGCGCCGGTCTAGACTGTGGCATGACCGCGAGAGAGCTACTGCTGCGCGTCCCGCAGGCCATCAAACCCGACGCCGACGCACCCGACGCCGTGATCCAGTTCGACACAGCGGAGCCGATCCACTACGTGGTCGAGGGCGGCGTGGTCCGCTCCGTCGACGGCAAGGCGAGCAGCGCCGACGTCACCGTGAAGGTCAAGGACGACGACCTCGTCAAGATGCTGCAGGGCAAGCTGAACCCGATGACGGCCCTGATGACCGGGCGCCTCAAGGTCAAGGGCGACGTCGGCCTGGCGCAGCGGCTGATCAGGTCGGTCGACCGCGACGTCCTGATGGCCGAGGACGTCGCCTAGGCAGGTTCGGGCTCACCCGAGCGAGGCGCGGCCGGACCGCTTAAGGCTTCGCCGCGAAAGGCCCTCCTCAAGGGCGCGCAGTCCCTACCGGGTAGAACACGACGTCGTGCTCGACGTAACGCCCTTCCTGGTAGCGGAACACCGCGCTGAACAGCTCCTCGCGCTCCAACCACGGCAGGAAGTGCCTGTCGCCCTCCCACAGCGGCAGGTCGACGATCTCGTCGGTCGGCACCCAGTGGAGCTCGCCCTCCGCGCTCGACGTCGGCGTGCCGCTGAAGCCCGTCACCAGGTAGACGAACACGTACCAGTCGTCCTCCCCGTCGAAGTCCGGGAAGGTGATGAAGCCTTTCAGCTCGGCCTCCTCGACGACCAGCCCGGACTCCTCCAGCACCTCGCGCCTCAGGCACTCCTCGGGCGACTCGCCAGGCTCGAACTTGCCGCCGAGGCCGTTGTACTTCCCGGCCTGATGGTGCGAGGGGTCGTCGGGGCGCCGCAGCATGAGCGTGCGGTCGCCGTCGCGCACGTAGGCCAGCGTGCAGAGCTTCAGGCCCACCGGGCGCTCCCCTCGGCCGTCTCCCGGCCCGCCGCGAGGGCCCTGAGCCGCTCGAGCAGCTCCGGCGCGTCGACGAGCTCCTCGCCGCGCCGGCGACGCACCCGCGCTCGTCTGGCGATGGTCAGCCCCTCCTGACGGAGGTACGACGCGAGGAAGCGCATCGCCCCGCCCTCGTCCTGCGCCGGCGCGCTCAAGGTCACGCGCTCGCGGGAGCCCGACGCCGACTCGAGCACCAGCAGCAGCTCGAAGACGCCGGCGCCCCGGCGGACGAAGACCTGCTCGAGAGCCTCGGCGCGCACCGGCGCCTCAGGCCGCTTCGCGGTCGAGGCCGAACGCTTTGTGCACGGCCCGCAGCGCCTCCTCGGCGTGCTCGGCTGGGATCAGTACGCTGAGGCGCACCTCGCTCGTGGTGATCATCTCGATGTTGGCTCCGCTGGCGGCGACCGCCTCGAACATCGTGGCTGCGATGCCCGGCGTCGAGCCGATCGCGATGCCGACGATGGTGAGCTTGGCGACCCCCTCGTCGACCTCGGCGTGCGCGCCCATCTCCTCGAGCACGGGGGCGAGGGCCTCGAGGGCCTCCGGCACGGCGTCCTTCTTGACGATGAAGGCCATCTGCTGGCGGCTGTCGCCAGCGCCCTTGACGCCCTGGATGATCATGTCGACGCTCACCCCGGCGCGCCCCAGCGCGGCGAAGAGGCGTCCGGCGACGCCGGGCTTGTCCGGCACCGTGTGAAGGTCGACGCGGGCGTGGTTGAGGTCGAGCGCGACGCCGGTGACCGGTCTCTGGCTGATCATGTTCTCCTCCGCTGCGCTCTGCAGGTCGCTGACGATGGTACCGGCCACGTGGCTGAACGAGGAGCGCACGTGGACCTTCACGCCGTAGCGCCGCGCGTACCACACGCTGGTCGGGTGCAGCACCTTGGCGCCCTGGCTGGCGAGCTCGAGCATCTCGGTGTAGTCGATGGCCTCGATCTTCGAGGCGCTGGGCAGCAGGTGGGGGTCTGCGGTGTAGATCCCGTCGGTGTCGGTGTAGATCTCGCAGGTCTCGGCGCCCAGCGAGGCGGCGAGCGCCACGGCCGTGGTGTCGGAGCCGCCGCGTCCCAAGGTCGTGATGTCGCCGTCCTCGCTGACGCCCTGGAAGCCGGCCACCACCACGACGTCGAGCGCTTGCAGGCAGCGGCGCACCGCGCCGGGGTCGACGCGCAGGATGCGTGCGTTGCCGTGCTGCGCGTCGGTGAGGAACCCGGCCTGGGCGCCGGTGAAGGACCGCGCGCTCACGCCGCGCTCGTGCAAGGCCATGGCCAGCAGCGCCGTGGTCTGCTGCTCGCCGGTCGCCAATAGCGCGTCGAGCTCGCGCCTCGACGGCCGATGTGCGATCTCGCGCGCCATGCCGAGGAGGCGGTCGGTGGTGCGCCCCATCGCCGAGACCACGACCACGACCTTCTCGCCAGCGTGCACGGCCTGCTCTACACGCCCCGCGACCTTGCGGATGCGGTCGAGGTCGCCGACGCTGGTGCCGCCGAACTTCATGACGCGCGGTAGGGGGCTGGGCGCCGGTTCTGAGACGGCTCGGGCGCTGCTCATGAGAGCAGAGCTTACAACGGGCGGGGCCCCGTGCCAGATGGTAAAACCCGGGCATGATCAGCGACGACAACCGGGCCGGTCCCGCGGGCGACGCGCCGCTGCGCGTCGCCGTGATCGGGGCCGGGCCCGCCGGCTTCTACACGACCGAGGCGCTGCTCAAGGCGCGCGACGAGGTGAGCGTAGACCTGTTCGACCGGCTGCCGACGCCCTACGGCCTGGTGCGCTTCGGCGTGGCTCCCGACCACCAGAAGCTGAAGTCGGTGACGCGGCTCTACGAGCGCACCCTGAGAGACCCGCGCACGCGGCTGCTCGGCAACGTGGAGTTCGGCCGCGACCTCACGCACGACGACCTCTTGCGGCACTACCACGCGGTCGTCTACGCCGTCGGCTCCGCCTCCGACAGGCGGCTGGGGATACCCGGCGAACACCTGCCAGGCAGCCACTCCGCCACCGAGTTCGTCGCCTGGTACAACGGCCATCCGGACTACTGCGAAGCGAGCTTCCCCTTCGACGCCACCGACGTCGTGGTCATCGGCATGGGCAACGTCGCCATCGACGTCACCCGCATCCTGGCCAAGAGCCGCGACGAGCTGGCCGTCACCGACATCGCCGACCACGCGCTGGACGCCTTGGCCGGGTCGGCCGTGAGGCGCATCACCATGGTGGGGCGCCGCGGGCCGGCGGAGGCGAAGTTCACGACCAAGGAGCTGCGCGAGCTGGGCGAGCTGCTCAACGCCGACATCGACGTCGAGCAGGCTGCCCTGGAGCTGTCGCCGGCCAGCGCCGCGGCCGCCGCCGCCGACGCCACCACCGGCAAGAACGTCGAGGTCATGAACGCCTTCGCGCGACAGGAGCCCTCAGGCAAGCCGCGCACGGTGGCGTTGCGCTTCATGCTCTCCCCCGTCGAGGTTCTCGGCGAGGAGCGCGTCAGCGGTGTGCGCTTCGAGCGCACCGAGCTGGTGCAAGGCGAGAGCGGCCGCGTCGACGTGCGAGGCACCGGTGAGCACGTGACCATCCCGGCGCAGCTGGTGCTGCGCTCCGTGGGCTACCGCGGCGCGCCCCTGCCGGGCGTGCCGTACGACGAGCGGGGCGGCGTGATCCCCAACAGCGCCGGCCGCGTGGTGTCCGAGAGCGGTGAGCCTCGGCAGGCCGAGTACGTCGCAGGCTGGATCAAGCGAGGCCCCAGCGGCGTCATCGGCACCAACAAGGCCGACGCGATGGAGACGGTGAACGCGCTGCTCGAGGACTTCGCCGCCGGGCGGCTCAGCGAGGGTCGCGCGCTCGACCTGCGGCCCGCGGCGGTCGACGAGCTCCTCGCCAGCCGGGGCGCCGAGCCGTTCGGAGCCGAGGCCTGGTTCGCGCTCGACCGCGCCGAGATCGGGGCGGGTGAGGCGCAGGGTCGACCGCGCGTGAAGACCGTGCGCTGGGACGACCTGCTGAGGCGGCTCCTGCCGGACTGAGCAGCTCACACGGCGGTCTTCGTGAGTTAGGTGATAGCATTCGCTTCGACCGCCACGTTTCACACGGTGGATGACCGAGGCCGTGAGGTAATCTTTTGACCCAACCAGATAGGCCCGACGTGCTGCTCAGCATCCGAGGTCTTACGAAGGACTTCGGCGGCCTGCGCGCCGTCAACAACTGCACGTTCGATGTCAAGGCCGGCACCATCACCGGGCTCATCGGGCCCAACGGGGCTGGCAAGACGACCCTTTTCAGCCTCGTCTCCGGCTTCCACGAGCCCGACTCGGGCACGGTGCTCCTCAACGGCGAGGACGTCACCGGCCTGCCCCCGCACGTGATGTTCCGCAAGGGCCTGTGCCGCACCTTCCAGATCCCGCGCGAGCAGAAGGGCATGACCGTCCTGGAGAACCTGATGCTGGTGCCAGCCGGCCAGCTGGGCGAGAAGATCTGGAACCCGATCTTCCGCAGTCGCGCGGTGTGGCGCCAGGAGCGGCAGCTGCGCGAGAAGGCTCGCGAGGTGCTCGACTTCGTCGCGCTGTCCCACCTCGAGACCGAGCCGGCTGGCTCGATGTCGGGCGGGCAGAAGAAGCTGCTCGAGCTCGCGCGCACCCTCATGGCCGACCCCGCCATCGTGCTGCTCGACGAGCCGGCCGCGGGCGTCAACCCGACGCTCATGGGCCGCCTGCGCGAGAAGATCGAGCAGCTCAACCGCGAGCGCGGCATCACCTTCCTGCTCATCGAACACGACATGCCCCTGGTCATGGGACTCTGCAACCCGGTGGTCGTCATGAACCAGGGCACCAAGCTCGTCGAGGGCCCGCCCGAGGTCGTGCGCAACGACCCGCGCGTCCTCGAAGCGTACCTAGGAGGCCAGAGTGTCGCTGCTGACGGTTGAGGGCGTCGTCTCCGGCTACGGGGAGATGCAGGTCCTCAACGGCGTCGACATCAGGGTCGAGGACGGCGAGATCGTCTCGATCGTCGGGCCCAACGGCGCCGGCAAGTCGACCGTCATGAAGCTCGTGTTCGGCCTGCTCAAGCCGTGGGAGGGCAGCGTGACGTTCGCCGGCGAGGACATCTCCGCCCTGCCGCCCGAGAAGATCGTCCACCGCGGCCTGTGCTACGTGCCGCAGGTCGACAACGTCTTCCCCACGCTGAGCGTGGAGGAGAACCTCGAGATGGGCGCGTACATCCTCGACGAGCCGCTCGGCACGCGCAAGGAGCGCGTCTTCGAGCTGTTCCCCCGCCTGGCGGAGCGGCGCAGGCAGCGCGCCGGCAAGATGTCCGGCGGTGAGCGGCAGATGGTCGCCATGGGCCGAGCGCTGATGCTCGACCCGAAGCTGTTGATGCTCGACGAGCCGTCGGCCGGCTTGGCGCCGCTGCTCGTCGACATGATCTTCGAGAAGGTGAAGGAGATCAACGAGACCGGTGTGGCGGTGCTGATGGTCGAGCAGAACGCGAAGCGATCCTTGGAGCTGGCGCATCGAGGCTACGTCCTCGCCGCCGGCAAGAACCAGGTGGAGGGCCCCGGTTCCAAGCTCCTCAACGACCCAGAGGTCGCGCGCCTCTACCTGGGAGGCTGATGTGACCCCGACGCCCACCGTCACTCGCGGCCGCACCTTCAGGCGAACGGCCTCCCAACTCCTCGGCAGCCGCTGGTCGCTGGTCGCCCTGCTCGGCCTGCTGGCGCTGCTCGTCATCGTCTTCGCCGCCGTCGAAGGCGTCTCCGGCAACCGCCTGCTGGGCCTGACCGTGCGCGGCGTGATGCTCGGCGGCGTCCTGGCCCTCGGCGCGCTCGGCATCACCCTGGTGTTCGGCGTGCTGAAGATGGCGAACTTCGCCCACGGCGACTACATGACGACCGGCGCCTACCTCGGCCTTGTCGTGATGTCGGTCATACCGGCGGGAGCGCCGATCCTCGGCCTCGGCTTCGGCTGGGAGTTCCTGCTGGCGCTGGTGATCGTGGTGCCCCTCACCGGCCTCATCGCCTACGGGCTCGACCGCCTCACGTTCCGCCGCCTGCGCGCGCGCAGGGCCGCGCCCGTGATGATGGCCATGGCCGCGCTCGGTCTCGCCTTCGGCGTGCGCAGCATCATCTACATGGTGTTCGGCGCCGACTTCACGTTCTACTACCAGGGCGCAGCACGTCCGGTGGTCGAGCTGTTCGCCGGCATCCGCGTGCGCACCGACCAGCTGTTCATCCTCGGCGCCGCGCTGCTGCTCATCTTCCTCGTCTACCTGCTGCTGGAGCGCACCAAGATCGGCAAGGCCATGAGGGCCACGGCCGACAACGCCGACCTGGCGCGCATCAGCGGCATCCCGACCGAGCGCGTCGTGTTCTGGACCTGGATGATCGGCGGCGGCCTGGCCGGCGCCGGCGGCATGCTCTACGGCCTCGACGTGCAGCTGCGCCCGGAGATGGGTTGGTGGCTGCTGCTGCCGCTGTTCGCCGCGGTCATCCTCGGCTCGATAGGCCACGTCTACGGGGCGCTGCTCGGCGCCTTCACCATGGGCATCGTCTGGCAGGTCTCGAGCGCGTTCGTCAACCCGGCGTACGGGCCAGGCGCCGCCTTCCTCGTCATGATCCTGGCGCTGCTGGTGAGGCCCCAGGGGCTGATGGGAAGCGGTAAGTGATGGACGGCGCGATGCTGGCCCGCACGGTGCTGCTGGCCGTACCCCTCTACCTGCTGCTCATCGTCGTGCTCCGCGGCCTCGCTCCGGTGGTCAAGAACGTCGTCGCCATCGTCGGCGGCGTCGCGCTCTCGTTCGTCCTCGGCCTGATACTGCCGACCGGCGACCTCTCGTACTTCACCACCTTCCTGCTCATGGCCATGGTCTACGCGGTGCTGACCCTGGGGCTCAACGTCCAGTGGGGCTACACCGGGCTGTTCAACATCGGCGTGGCGGCGTTCTTCGCCATCGGCGCCTTCACCTCGGCACTGGTCACCACCAACATGCCCGAGGGCGCCATGGCGGCCTTTACCCAGCAGGCGTTCGGTCTGGGCGCGCCCTTCTGGGTCGGGCTGCTGGCAGCCGGGCTGGCCTCCGGCCTGTTGGCGCTGCTCGTCGGCGGGCCCACCCTCAGGCTCAGGGGCGACTACCTGGCCATCGCCACCATCGGCATCGCCGAGCTGGTACGGCTGATGTTCCAGAACGAGCGTTGGCTGGCCAACGGCCCACAGCCGTTGCGCGGCATCCCTCAGCCGCTGTCGTGCCTCACCGGCTCGGGCTGCGAGTTCCTGCCGGCGTTCGTCAACGACTTCTTCGGCCCCCTGGCGCCTCGCGACTACCCGTACATCTACGTGGCCATCGTCGCGCTCGTGCTGTTCCTCATCTACGTCGGCCTCGAGCGGGCTATACGCTCGCCCTGGGGCCGCGTGCTGCGGGCCGTGCGGGAAGACGAGGACGCTGCCGCGATGAACGGCAAGAACGTCGCCGCCTTCCGGATGCAGGCGTTCATCGTCGGCGCCGTGATCATGGGCCTCGGCGGGTCGCTCTACGCCCACTACGTCGTGTCCATCGACTACGGGCACTTCGACCCGCTGTACGGCACCTTCCTGATCTGGGTGATGCTGATGCTGGGCGGCAGCGGCAACAACCGCGGCGCGATCCTTGGCGCCATCGTGGTCTGGGCGATCTGGTCGGGGGCGAGCTTCGCGATCGACGCCCTGCGCCCCGCGCTCGCCGCGATCTCACCCGACCTGCCGCAGCGCGGACCCTACGTGCGCTTCCTGCTCATCTCCCTGCTGATGCTGTTCATCGTGCTCTTCAGACCGACCGGCGTGCTGCCCGAGGAGAAGGTCGTGTCGCTCGACCGGGGCGAGGCCGGCTGAGCGATCCTCGCATCACGACCGAGCACGAGAACCGGGCGCCGCGATCTTGCGGCGCCCGGTTCTTGGTTGCTTTCGTGTGTGGGTGAGTAGCCTCAGCCGCTCACCGGGTCTTCAGAGCTCGTTACTGAGCCGGGATCTGGTCGGCGGAGCGAACGCCGTAGACGGCGATCTCGCCGCCCTGGTACTGCCAGACCTCGATCGGGGTGACGACGTCGCCGAGGTCGTCGAAGTCGACCTCGCCGGCGGCGCCGGTGTAGTTGATCGGGCTGCCGAGCTCCATTAGGCGCATGGCCTCTTCGAACTCGCCAACGCCGACGACTTCGCCCTCGGGGTTGGCGACCTCACGCAGGCGGTCACGGATGCTCTCGCCGGTGACCTCGACGCCGTCGATGTGCGCCTTGGCGATGGCCAGGCCGATGACGGCGACAGCGTCGTACGCGGTGTCGATGTAGGGCAGCGGGGGACGTTCGCCGAAGGCGACCTCGTAGGCGTCGGAGAAGGCGTTGCTACCGGCCCACTCGGGGTCGGCGCCAGCCGCGGTGCCGAAGAGGCCTTCGACGGTCTCGGCGCCGAGCGCGTCGACGATCTCGAGCGACTTGGTGCCGTCGGTCATCATCCAGTTGGTGAAGCCGTAGAGGTCACGGGCTTCCTGCATGAAGACGGTCGCGTTGCCCGGGTAGCTGGCCGCGATGACGACCTCGGGGTCTCCGGCGAGGAGCTGATCGAGGATGGAGGCGTAGGTCGGCTGCGGCTCTTCCGGGTGCCCCACGGTGGCGGTGATCGTGCCGCCACGGGCCTCGAAGGCTGCGGAGAACGCCTCCGACAGGCCCTGACCGTACGGGTTGTTCACGTAGATGACCGCGGCGCGGTCGTAGCTCAGGTCCTCGGCGATCTCGCCGCGCGCGAGCTGGGCCAGCACGACGCCCTGGAGCGTGTCGCCCGCGGTCGTGCGGAAGATGTAGTCGTCGTCCTGCAGGAGGCTGATGAGCGGGCTGGTGCTGGCCGGCGAGATCTGCACGACCTGGCTGGGGATCGTGACGGACTCCGCGACCGTGACGCTCACGCCGCTCGAGAGGGCCCCGACGATGGCGACGGCGCCGTCGGTGTTGATCAGCTTGCGCGCGCGGTCGACGCCCTGCGACGGGTTGGTGGCGGAGTCTTCGGTGATCAGCTCCATGATCGGACCGCCGAAGACCGCGGTGGCCGCAGCGTTCAGCTCATCGGCGGCTAGGGTCGCGCCGTTGTTGATGGCGGGCCCGAACTCAGCCAGCGCCCCGGTGTACGACACCAACGTGCCGACCGTCGAGACCTGCGGTTGCGCCATGGCGAAACCCAGGATCGCGGCAAGCGATAACGTCCAAACTGCTCTCTTCATCGACGTGACTTCCTCCTTCGTGATTAAGCCGTGAGGTAGCGGTCTCCCTGCTACTCACTGCTTGCTGGCGGCGGTTGGCTGCATCGTAGTCTCGGCCTCGGCACCCTGTCAACGAACCGGTCACCGCGCGCTTCGCAGCCTTCGGGGCACGTCGGAGACGGCTCGCGAAGCCCGTTCTCCGGCGGTGCCGTGACCGGCTAGCGGGCAGGGCGGCACGATCCGCGCGGACGGTCGACCGGTTCTATCGAGCCATGTGTCCAGGCAATCATTGACGATTGTCCAGTTATCCGTGTACATTGCACCAGCGATCAGCACGTTTCGTGCTCGTCGTGATCTCGATTCGAGCGAATCGGGAACTAATGCCTAACACCTGAAGGGGTAAAACGTGGCGATGACGACCGACGACGTACGCGCGGCACTCAAGGAGCAGGACGTCAGCTTCCTGCGGCTGCAGTTCACCGACATCCTCGGGGTCATGAAGAACGTCGAGGTGCCGGCCTCGCAGTTCGACAAGGCGCTCGACGGCGAGATGATGTTCGACGGCTCCTCGGTTCACGGCTTCACGCGCATCGAGGAGTCGGACATGCTCCTGAAGCCCGACCCCGAGACGTTCCTCGTCCTCCCGCCGGCGATCGAGGGCAGCGTAAGGGGCGTCGTCGCCCGCCTCATCTGCGACATCGCGCTGCCGGACGGCACGCCCTTCAGCGGCGATCCGCGCTACGTGCTCAAGAGGCAGGTGGCGGAGCTGCAGAAGCTCGGCTACGACGACATGTACATCGGTCCTGAGCCGGAGTTCTTCCTCTTCCACCGCCACGAGGACGGCACCCCGACCACGGATACGGGCGACGCCGCCGGCTACTTCGACCTGGCGCCGGTCGACAAGGGTGAGGACGCGCGCCGCGACATGGTCAACGCGCTCGTCGAGATGGGCTTCGAGATCGAGGCGGCCCACCACGAGGTCGCCCCTGGCCAGCACGAGATCGACTTCAAGTACGGGCCTGCCGTCGCCACCGCCGACGCCATCGTCACGTTCCGCACGGTCGTCAAGCGCATCGCGATGAACCACGGCCTGCACGCGACCTTCATGCCGAAGCCGGTCAACGGCATCAACGGCTCTGGCATGCACACGCACATGAGCATCTTCAAGGACGGCGAGAACGCGTTCTTCGACCCCAAGGGCGAGCACCAGCTCTCCAAGGAGATGCTGTACTGGATCGGCGGCCTGCTGGAGCACGCCGCGGGCTTCGCGGCCGTCACCAACCCGACGGTCAACAGCTACAAGCGCCTGACGCCCGGCTACGAGGCCCCCACCAACATCGCCTGGTCGACCTCCAACCGCAGCGCGATGATCCGCGTGCCAGCGCGCCGCGGCAACAGCACCAGGGCCGAGCTGCGCATGCCAGACCCGTCGTGCAACCCGTACCTGGCGCTCGCCGTGATCGCCGGGGCCGGCATCGACGGCCTGAAGCGCAAGCTGACGCCGCCGCCCGCCATCATGCGCAACATCTACCAGATGAGCGTCCGCGACCGCCGGCGTCACAAGATCAAGGAGCTGCCGGCCACGCTGCGCGAGGCCGTGGGCAACCTCAAGCGCGACAAGATCGTGGTCAACGCGCTCGGCGAGCACGTGTTCAAGCAGTTCGTGGAGGCGAAGACGCTGGAGTACGACGACTACCGCATCGCGGTGCACGAGTGGGAGCTCAACCGATACCTGTCAGAATACTGAGCAGTGAACGCGAGACCAGAAGCCATCAGGGGAGCCGCGGAGCCCTACCGGGTCGTCGGCATCGACCCCGGACTGGCGAACCTGGGCCTCGGAGCGGTCGAGGAGACGCGGCACGACGTGCGTCTCCTCGGCTCGTTGCTGCTCAAGACGCCGGCGCGTGAGCAGCACGGCGTGCGGCTCCAGTCGATCCGCGACCAGGTCGACGGCTTCCTGAAGCTGCACCGCCCCGACGCCCTGGCCATCGAGGGGCAGTACTTCCACCATCAGAAGGCCGCTGCCTTCAAGGTCGGTCAGGCCTTCGGCGTGGTCATGCTGTGCGCCGCCGACCTCGGCGTGCCGGTGCACGAGTACGGGCCACTGCAGGTCAAGCAGACGCTGGTGGGCAACGGCAGGGCCGACAAGGCCCAGGTCGCGTACATGGTCAGGGCGCTGCTCGGCCTCACCGCGACGCCGACGGTCGACCACGTGTCGGACGCGCTCGGCCTGGCCCTCACTCACCTGCAGAGCCGCCGCCTCGCGGCCCTGGTTCCCTGAGGCTGGCAGCAGGCACCGCTCGCCGAGCCGCCAAGCGCCCGTGCACGCGAACCCCCGGCCTCGGGATCGCCGTTCCACCAGAGCCAAAGCCGGGAGCTGAGCGGGTCGTCTACCGCCTGCGCCTCGCAGCGGCCCGGCGCGAGGCCGCGGACCTCGGCCCGCG
>CAZQVC010000019.1:32103-35666 GCA_964596625.1 uncultured bacterium
GCCGCGGACCTCGGCCCGCGGCCCGCGATCACGCTCACGGGCTGAGCCGACCGCCGGGACCGGGCGGTCGAGGTCGAGACGGGCTCTTTCCGCTGCCGCTCTCCTGACCGCTCGGGGAACGACTCGGCGATGTCGATGAAGGCCACAGCCTCGTAGGGTGCCAGCGTGACCCGCAGACCGGACCGCCTCAGGTCGCCAGCGCCCCACCTCACGCGCTCGCCGCCAGCGCTGGCGGTTCTGCCGTTCGAGGAGTGCGCGGTGGCGCTCAACGCCCGGTCGTCAGGCACGCCGCCGAAGCCGAGCGCGGCCGGCAGGTCGGGAAGACCGCCGGCGGCCGCTGCCGCCACGAACCCCGTGACCACGCCCTCGCGCGGCCGCGGCGAGTTGTTGAACAAGATCAAGGACCCGCGGTCCCTCTGCCCGCCGCGAGCGAACAGGTAGACGTAGACGTCGTCGTGCGTTTCGGCGCCCGCGCCCACCAGGTCGGCGAGAGCGAAGCCGTCGGTCGTGGCGAACTCGTGCCGGCGCCGGAGCAGAGGGGCGATCACCGCTTGGTGACGCTCAATGAGGTCCACGTTGGGCAGCTCCTCGAGGCGCGGCGCCCTGAACTCCATGCCGTACTTCTCCCATAGCCCCTCGACCTGGCCGTGGCCGAACAGCGGCAGTCCAGGGAACGTGGCCAGCATGAAGGCCGCTCCGAAGTACTTCTCCCCCGTGCCGAACGTCTCGGCTGCCGTCTCCTCGTCGGGCGTGGTCAGGTAGTTCACGTAGCGCTCGAGGTCGCGCGGGTCACGCTGCAGCGCCCGGCGCAGCAACAGCCGGTGCTCGGCGTTGCGCTCCCCCGCCAGCAGGTGCATGAACGCGCTGTTGTAGACGCGGTGCAGCCCCAGCGTCCGCACGAAGTAGCTCTCCAGCAGCCAGAACGCCTCGGCTACCAGCAGCGTGTCCGGCGCCCTGGCGGCCACCGCATCGACCACCTCGCGCCAGAACTCGCGCGGCATCGCCGCCTCGAACTCCGCCTCGCTGAGGGCGTGACGGCTGCGCGTGGGGATCGCTCCACCCTCGCCGGCCGGCGGGTGCCACAGCCTCCGCACGTGCCGCTTCACGAGCGTCATGGCGGCGTCGAACCTGATCACCTTGAAGCGCCGGGCGACCTCCACGATCGTCTCGATGACCGCCGCTCGCACCTCTGGCTTGAGGTAGTCGAGCTGCGCGGTGTCGTTCCACGGCATCGCGGTCCCGTCGTTGCCGTGATACGGGTAGCTCACGCGCCCCGTGGAGCGCTCCCGGCGCTGGAAGACGACCGCGGCGTCGCTGCCGTCGTAGTACCCGTCCTCGATCCGCACCTCGATGCTGCGGCCGGGCGTGAGGTCGGGGCCGGCGAACGAGTAGCCGGCGAAGGGCGGGGCGTCGAGCGTAAGGAACCACTCGGGGTGCTCGGCGACCCAGCGGGCGTCGAGCCCGGTGTGGTTCGGCACCATGTCGCTGGCCAGGCGCAGCCCGTGCCGCTGGGCCCTCGCCGCCAGCTCGTCGAGTGCGGCGTCGCCGCCGAGCTCCTCGGCGATCACGTAGTCGAAGATCGCGTAGGCGCTGGCCTCCGCGAACGGCTGACCGCGCAACCTCTTTATCGTCTTGGACGCTTCGCTGCGCTGCCAGATCCCCACCAGCCACAAGGTGTCGAAACCCTGGGCCGCCAAGGCCGCGAGCGCTTCGTCCGGCACCTGGTCGAGCCGGTCGATCCTGCGGCCGTACCGCTTTGATAGCTGCTCCAACCAGACGAAGGCGTTCTTCGCCACCATCACGACCCGCTGCATCCACTCGCGGTCGCTGCTGTAGGCCGCCTCGCCCGGCGGCTGGAGCGCGTCGGCCTCGACCTCGAAGCGGGGCGGCGGCAAGGGTCCCGGGCCGGGCACGGACGTGCGCTCCTCCCGCAGCAGGTCGAGCGCGCGCAGAGCACGCCGCAGCAGCCGCTGGAGACGCTCGGCCCACGCGCCGCCCAGCCGACCGTCGAGCAAAGGCACCCACTGCTCGATGGCCAGTGACAGCTGATCGAAGAGCGAGCCCGGGTGACGTACGGCCGGCGCGCGCAGCAGCGTCAGCAGGTCGTCGCCACCGGCGGCCGCGCCGACCGGCACGCCAGCGGCCTCGACCCCGCCGGGCTTCTGCCCGTTTGCCCGGCGCACGGGCACGCTGGCCAAATGCGCGCGAACGTCGGTGAGGGCCGCATGGAAAGCGTCTTGGCCCGCCAGGTCACCGAGCGCGAAGAGCTCGGCGAGAGCGTCCAACGCGCGGTTGTCCTGCGCCTCACCGAGCAGGAAGAGCTCCTCGAGGGTCACCTCGTCGGAGGGGCCGCGGGCGGCGGGTGGGGGGAAGCGCCAGCGAAAGTCCCCGAAGAGCCCCGCGGTGTCCGACTCTCCGAGTCGCCCCCGGACCGCGGCGAGCGCCTGCGGCCGCCAGTCGAAGGCGGCCAACAGCGCGTGCGCCAGCTCGTGCAGCAAGGCTGCGGCGACGAGCTCGCCGGCCGAGACCCGCTCCCCGTGCACCTGGCCGGCGTCACGGGCGGCGTTCATCGCGCTGGTTATGCGTTGAGCGGCGTCGAGATCGACCTCGAGCAGCCGGCCCCCTACCGTGAACGCGTCGTCCGGGAAGTCGTAGCGCGAGCGCGCGTCACGTTCGACGTGAAGAGCCGTGTGCGGCAGGGTGACGCCGGGAGGCAGACGAAAGCGCATGCGGCCACAGCTTGAGATCACCTTCCACCTCGCCTCGGGGGAGGCTAGCACGAGCCCGTGAGGCCGACGCCGGCGCCCTGCGAGACCCCGTCCTCGCCTGCCGACATCCCCCGCCGCGCGCCGTGCGGTACTCTTCGTGCCGTGCTCGCCCCCGCCCGGTACGCGATCAGACTGCTCAGCGTTGCCGTCCTGTTGACGGCGCTGGCGGCCTGTGCCGGCGAGCTCTCCACCCCGGGCGAGGCCCTGCGCCTGCTCGGGTCCGACCTGCCGGAAGCGATCGTGAACGAACCGTACCAGGCCCGCTTCCACGCGGTAGGCGGGCTGCGGCCGTACGAGTTCACGCTGGCCGACGGCGCGCTGCCGCCCGGCCTCGAGCTGCGCGACGGCGAGTTGCGCGGCGTCCCCAGCGCCACCGGCAACTACGAGTTCAGCCTCAGGGTCACCGACGCCAACCTCTCGAGCACCTCCACCAGCTTCGACCTCGTCGTCTCCACGCCTCCGACGCCCGCGCTGGAACTCAACCTGCCGCAGACCGAGGTGCGTGGCCGCACCACGCTCAGGGCTCGCGTCGTCGACGCTCGCGGGCTCGTCGGACTACGCACTGAGCTCACCTGGGACCCCGCGAGGTTCGCGCTGGAAGAGGGCAGCCTCAGCGCCTCGAGGCAGCAGCTGGCGCTGCTTCAGGAGAGCGGCCCCGGCCGTCTCCGCGTCGACCTCGCGCTGCTCGGCACGACGTTGACGGGCGACGCCGAGCTGTTCTCGTTCGCGCTGGTGCCCACCGAGGTGCCCGCGACCATCGCCGTGGCGAGTTCGACCGAGTTCGCCTCGCGCACC
>CAZQVC010000020.1:0-19765 GCA_964596625.1 uncultured bacterium
CGACTACGTCTCCGGCTCCCCGCTCGAGCACCTGAGAGACGCGAACGAGAAGGCGGACGTGCGCGCCGAGTAAGGCCCCGAGGTATACCCGCAAATGAACCTCCGGAACGGGGCTCAGGACGATAGGAAGCCGCCGTCCACGGCCAACACGGCCCCGTGCATGTAGGTCGCCAAGCCGGAGCACAGGAAGAGGACGACGCGAGCCACCTCGTCCGGCGTGCCCATGCGCCGCGCCGGCACCCTCTGAATGAAGTCGTAACCGGTCTTCAGCAGGCCGACCTTGCCCTTCAGCACGCCTTTCGCCACCTCCCGGGTTCCCGGCGTGATAACGCCGCCAGGCAGGACGACGTTGGCGCGCACGTCGTGCTTGGCGTACTCCCGCGCCAGCGCTCTGGTCAGAGCGATCACCGCGGCCTTGCTCACGCTGTAGGTGGCGAGGTCCTCCTTGAAGGGCAGTACGGCTTCGATCGAGCCGATATTCACGATCTTGCCCCCGCGTAGATAGCGTGCCTTCAGGAAGCGTTGGCACATGCGGAAGACGGCGTCGAGGTTGACGCCGACCGTCGCGCGGTAAAGGGTGTCGTCGACCTCGTGGAAGGCCTTCGCGGGGTACAGACCGGCGTTGTTGACGAGGATGGTGGGGACGGGTCCGTCCAGGCCGTCCCAGAAGCGGTCGATGGCGGCGCTGTCTAGGAGGTCGACCTCGTGCACGGAGACGCCGCGCGCGCCGGCCGCTTCCAGCTCGTCCCGAAGCGCCTCTAGCCCCAGCAGATCGCGGTCTACCAGGATCACGCGGGCGCCGGCCTCCGCCAGCCGCCTCGCCGTCGCCTGCCCGATGCCTGCCGCGGCACCCGTGACGACAGCGGTCTCTCCCGTGAGGTCCAGCATCTGCGCCAGCGGTTTCGGCGTGGCCTTGCGTGGTGACTTAGTTGAAAGGTTATCGGTATCGGCCACCAGGCCGACCTCCTCGCGTTGGCGCAGCGGCTGCTGACCCGCCTTGAGCGACGTTGTAATACAGAGTATCTCACAACTAGCTACTCGGGGCGCCTTCTGCGATAGCCCTGAGCCAGGACGGTCAACGGTCCGATACGCCTTTCCTAGACGTCTCGGACTGGCTCGTGGAGCTGAACCCCGACTACGACGAGCGGGGGCTGCTGGACTTCGCCTTCCACCCCCAGTTCGCTGACAACGGCCGCGCCTTCGCCTATTACAGCGCACCGGTGCGCGAAGGGACCGAGGAAGGTTGGAACCACACCTCCATGCCCTGTGAGTTCACGCTAGCGGCGGACGGCAGCCACCTGGATCCCGGTTCCGAAAGCTTTATCCTCGAAGTCAGTCGTTTACCTCTCCCGGCGGCAAGCTGTTCATGGCCTTGACCGAGGAGACGGGCGGCTGGGAGTTCGTGCTCGACCGCCAGCTCGACGAGTTCGTGCTGGCGTTCGGCGAAGACGACGCGGGCGAGCTGTACGTGCTGACGGCTGAGCAAGCTGGGCCGCAAGGCGATACCGGCAAGGTCTACAGGCTCGTGGCCGGGCAGTGACGGTGGAGTTGCAGCGATCGGGTGGCGGTCCTGCCCAGCCGGTGGCCGGCGCACCGGCTTGGCGGTCGTCGCTTCCAGCGGCACCGTCGCGCGGCCGCGCGTGGAGCACCGGCTCCGACCCCACCGGGTCCTCGATGGTGGCGTCATCCGCGAATAGTGAGATGATCGCCTCGGCATCCGATGCCTGGAAGCCGTCTATGTACCGTTGCAACGCTGCTTTCATCTGAGCCTCACTAGCCATGCGCAGACCTCGTTCCGTGGAAGAAGGCTACATGCACGGCCGAGGGGAGGACGAACTTGGCGGTTCGTAGTCATGCCGTGTCACGCGAGAATACCCGAGCCTGCGTCAGATCTGCAGCACCAGCGCCGCCACCCAGAAGTAGATCAGTAGCCCAACGGCGTCGGCGACCGAGGTTATGAGCGGGCCGCTGGCGACCGCCGGGTCGCGCCCGAAGCGCATCAGCAGGAAGGGCAGGAGTACGCCCAGGAGGTTGGTGAGCAGCAGCATCACGATCATCGTGATCATCACGACCATGCCGATGGCGAAGCCGCCGCGGACCACTCCGAGGACGAGTCCGAGCAGCCCAAGCGTGACGCCTATCAGTAGGCCCAGCGCCGCTTCCTTGAGGAAGGCGCGCAACCACTGGTCTGCGCGCACCTCACCGAGGCTGATGGCGCGGATGATGATGGTCGCCGACTGCGAGCCGGCGTTGCCGCCTGTGTCGATGAGCAGCGGGATGAAGAACGCCAGCGCAACGTACGACACGAGCATGTCCTCGTAGGCGGCGATGACGCCAGAGGAGATGAGGTTCACGAGCACCAGCCCGACCAGCCATCCTATCCGCCGGCGGTACAGCAGGCCGGCGCCCGACTCCCAGTAGCTCTCCCGCCCCGGCGCGATCGCCGAGGAGCGGTAGAAGTCCTCGGTGGCCTCCTCCTCGGCCACCCCCATCACGTCGTCGACCGTCACGACACCGATCAGCACGCCGCTCGCGTCGACCACCGGCAGCGCGACGCGGTCGTAGCGGCGCATCATCAGCACCGCCTCCTCTCGGTCGGTGTCCGGCTCTAGGCTCACGTGCTGCTCGTCCATCACGTCGTTGACGAGGCGATGGGGATCCGAGAACACCAGGCGCTGAAGTGGCAGGTCATCCAACAGCCGCCACTCGTCGTCGACCACGAACACCATGCTCGACGTCTCATCCTCTCGGCCGCGTGCGCGGACGTGCTCGAGAGCTCGATCGATCGTCCACTCCGGTCGCACCGCTAGGTAATAGGGCGTCATGAGCCGGCCCACGCTGTCCTCGGGGTAGCCAAGCAGCTCGAGCGTTAGCGTCCGCTCCTCCTCCGGCACGAGGTTGAGCAGGCGCTGGGTGACCTGGCCCGGCAGCTCACCCAGCAGGCTGGTGCGGTCGTCGGGTTGCAGGTCAGCGAGCAGCCGTCTGGTCTCGAGGTCGGTGAGGGCCACCACCAGCCGGTCGCGGGTCGCCGTGCTCAGCCTCGCGAACACCGCGGCAGCCAGCTCTCCGGGCAGAGCGCGGAACAATAGGACGCGCTCCTGAGGGTCCAGTTCCAGCAGGAGCTCCGTGATCTCTGGCGCCGCGAGGCCGACCTCGGGCCACGCTCCCTGTTGCGCCGCCAGCTGCTGCCATCTCCGCTCCCGCAACAGCAGGCGCAGGTCAGGCGGGATAGCGGTCTGGTATCGAAACCCTCGTTCTCCGGTCGGCACGTCTCACCCCACCTGACGACTCGCCTCAGTATCGCTTGAGGCCGGCCAACCTTCCTAGCTCTGAGTTGAGCCGCTCCTCGGCCTCGCCAGCAACGAACTCCAGCTCGGTGCCAGAATCCGCGACGAGCGTTGGCAAGATCTTGATCAGGGACACTTCGGTTACCTCTTGGTCGGGGCTCAGCACGGCGGCCTCCTCGGCGCTCAGAGCGACGCGTCCGTCTTCTGCGCGGTAGACGCGCTGGTCGAGAACCCACGGGGCGATGAGCGTGTGGAGGCGGTGCTCCTGCAGGAGCATCAGGGTTTCGTGCAGGCCGACCACGCCGGACTCGCGCACCTCGTCGATCAGCGCGAGCTCGTGCTGCGTCTCGATCTGATCGATCAGCCGCCTGACGTCAGGTAGCCACGCGTCGGCGTCGGCGTCGGGGTCTGCGGGAGGCGGCATCTCGCCAGCGAGACGCCGCTGCAGGCCAGGGCTCAGCGCCTCTTTGAAGGCCGCCATGGGCTCGGGCGTGCCGGAGAGGATGATCCGATCGACGCCCTCGGCTTGTAGCGCCTTCTCGAGCTCGGGCATAAGCTTCCGGTACAGGCGCGCCGTCGCCTCGCGCAGGCGGTCCTCGAAGCGGTCGACGTCCGCGCCGCCGCGCGCCGCGACCCCTGCCCCCACCGCGGGGCTGCGCCGCGCGTGCCGGTATGGCTGCCAGTCGTCGCTGTCGGCCTCGCGCTCGTAGTCGGTGACCTCGGCGATCTGGCCGAGGAAGGCCTCGAACACCCGCACGCGCTCCACGCTTATCGAGAGCACGGCATAGCGCTCCTTCTGGTCGAGCACGTAGTGCAGCGGCGCCGTGAGCGGAGCCCCCCAGTGGGCGAGGGCGCCATCGCTCCTACCCAGCATGGGTAGGCGCGTTTGGAGGTAGTGCGCCTCGAAGAGCTCACTGCTGTCCTCGCCGGCGTAGATCACCAAGGTGCGGCCCTCGGGGATCACGAAGTGCTTGGACAGCGTCCGGGTCACTAGGTCTATGTAGTCCTTCTCCAACCCTATGCCCCGCATCGCCGCGGCTGCGCGCAGCTCGATCGCGTTGCCTGTGTTGTCGGGGTTGGCAGGGTCGACGTCGAGGTAGAGAGACAGCACTGGCGGCTCGTGGCGTTCGGCTGCCTCCAGCGCAGTCTTGAGTTTCTCGCCGATCAAGGGGTACCTCAGCTTCCAAGTAGATGGGGCATCCCGTCGAAGTGGGAGCGCACCTCCTCGCTTCAGATGAACCGCTCAGCCATTCGGAGCGGGCTAGCGCTTGCTCCATGTCCAGAGTAGCCGTGAACACGCCCCCGCGCTCAGTCGCCTAGTGTACCGTCGAGCGGCTCATGCCGAGCTGGGACACCCAACGCTCCCGAGACGCAAAACCGGGCACTCTTCCAAACGCCGTGGGGAGTGACCCCGTTCCCGTGGACGGTTAGGGGCTTGTTGTCAGGGACTTGTTCTGGGTTTCGTTGAACCTCCTCTCGTACTCTTCGAGACTCGGGTAGGCGAGGTAGCTGTGGCGCCTTGTGCGGTTGTAGAACGCTTCGATGTACTCGAAGATGGCGCTGCGAAGGCTGTCGTGCGTCGGCCAGGCGTAACGGTCGAGGAGCTCTGTCTGTAGGGTCGCGAAGAAGCTCTCGGCCACGGCGTTATCAGCCGGCGTGCCGCTGCGGCCCATGCTGCCAACGACGCCGCTGCTCGCGAGGTGCCGGCCGAACCTCAGGCTGCCGTACGTGCTCGCTTGGTCGCTGTGGAAGATCACGCCCGGGCCGGGCCGGCGCTTGCGTTGCGCCATCTGAAGCGCGCCTAGGATAGGTCGGTGTCGAGCCTCTCGGCCATCGCCCACCCCACGACGCGGCGGTGGAAGGCGTCGAGCACGACAGCGAGGTACAGCCAGCCCTCGAGGGTGCGGTGCTGGGTGGCGTCAGCGACCCAGAGGCGGTTGGGAACGTCACGCTTGAAGACGCGCTGCACGTGATCCTCGCGCAGCTCGCTATGGCGTGGGTATTCCGGCCTATCCGGCCGTCTGTTCCGCGTGATTCCGGCCGCTCGTTCCGGAGTTATCCGGCCACCCTTTCCGGGTGAAAGCGGCCACCCACCCCGTGGGGGTTGGCGGGTGGTTCAACCTTCGCTGATGGGTTCCTCGCTTGTCAATGAGCTCTTGGGGTTGCGCATGCTGTCGCCCCTCAGGTCCAGGTGATGGGCGTTGTGGATGAAGCGGTCCAGAATCGCGTCCGCCAGGGTCGGGTCAGCCAGGTAATCGTGCCAGCCGCTAACGGGCAATTGGCTGGTGATCAGTGTGCTGCGGGTGACGTAACGGTCGTCCAGGAGTTCCAGCAGGTCGCGCCTATTGGCGTCCGTCAGGGGCGTCACGCCCCAATCGTCGAGTATCAACAGGTCGATGCGTTGCAAGCCGGCGAGCAGGGTCCGGTAGCGCCCGTCACCCTTGGCGATCTCCAGGTCGTGCAGTAAGCGCGGCAGGCGCTGGTAAAACGCCTTGTGCCCTCCCAGGCATGCTTTGTGCGCCAACGCGCAGGCCAGGTAAGTCTTGCCCACGCCGGTGGGGCCGGTGATCACCAGGTTCTGGTGCCTAGCGATCCAACTGCAACCGGCGAGTTCCAGCAGCACGCCCTTGTCGAGGTTGCGCCGGGCGGCGTGGTCGATGTCTTCGACGCTGGCGTTCACGCGCAGCTTGGCTTGCGTCAGGCGCGCCTTGAGTCGCCGGTCGGCGCGGCTGGTAGCCTCCCGGTCGAGTAGTAGCCCCAGGCGCTCCTCGAAGCTCAACGAACCTATGTCCTTGGTCTTGAGTTGGTCCTCGAGTCCGGCCGCCATGCCGCGCAGTTGCAGGCTCCTCAATCGCTCCAGCGTCGGGTGGCTCAGCATGCGCGGCTCGCCTCAGTTTCGTCGCCGCTTCTGGGGCTGGCGTTGTAACCGGCGCCGCGCACGTTCACGTGCGCCGCCTTCGGCGTGCTCCTGGGTTCGGGTTCGGGCAGCGGCTGCTGATCCAGGTTGTTCTTCAGGATCGCGTCGATGCTCTTGAACGAGTACGAGCCGAGCTTCACCGCCCGCTTGCAGGCGGCCTCCAGGCGCTCGTCGCCGTGCTTGCTCCCGAGCCGCAGCACCCCCAGGCAGGTCCTGAACGCCTGCTGCTCGTGCGCGCGCCGCTCGATCACGCCCGCCATGAACTCGCCGGCGGCCGGCCCGATCTTCTCCGCCCACGCCAACAGCTTCTCTTTCGTCATGCCGGCTTGCGCCTGATGCGCTGGTGGCATGTGCTCCTTCACGGTCGTGTGCCCGCCCTTCCGGTTCGATCTGGCGTGGCTCGCCACCCGCTTGTTCTGGTGGAACACCTCGCTGGTGGCGGCCGTCACGCGCGCGTCGAGCTGCACTTTCGCTAACTGGTGCGGCACCGAGTAATGATGCTTCTCGAAGCTCACGTGATAATCCATGTGCGGCCGCACCTTCAGCCAGCGCGCGAACACGTAACGTTCCGCCGGCAACGGCCTCAAGGCGGGCTTATCGAGCTCCTCGAACAGGCTCTTGCGGGAACTGGGGCGCTTCTGAAACGCCCGGCCGTTGAACTCCACCAGCAGGCCGGCGATAGCGTGGTTCAGCTCGGTAAGGCTGAAGAAGGTGCGGTTCCGCAGCCGCGCTAAGATCCAGCGCTCCGCCACCTGCACCGCGCTCTCCACCACCGCCTTGTCCTTCGGCTTGAAGCGGCGCGCCGGGATCACCGCCAGCCCGTAATGCCGCGCGAACTCCAGGTAAGTCGGGTTCACATCCGGCTCGTACAAGTGCGGGCTCGTAACCCCAGCCTTCAGGTTGTCAGGCACGATCACCTGCGGGCACCCCCCGGAAGTAAGCCAGCATCCGCGCCTGCGAACCCAACCAGTCAGGCAGGCCCTGCGACCAGGTCGCCTCCACGAACGCGTAATGACTCGCGCCCAGAGCCGCCACGAACACCTGCGCGTCACGAACCTCGCCCGTCTCGGCGTCCACCACCGGCAGCGTGGCGCCGGCGTAATCCACGAACACCCTCTCACCCGCCAGGTGAAGCTGGCGCATCGACAGCCCCTGCAAGCCGCGCCACTCCTGGAACAACTCGCAGAAACGCGTGTAGCTGTAACCGTCGGGATGCTGCGCGCGGTACTCCTGCCACAGCAGCATCCGCGTCACGCCCTTACGCCTCAGCTCCCCATCCAGCGCATGCCAATCCGGCAACGGCCGCTCAGAAGGCGCCAGCACCGGCGCCGGCGGAAACAGCAACGCCTCCAATCCCGCGTCATCCACATCCGGCAGCGGCCAACTCAGGCCCGCCTCCCGCGCGCGGCGCTCGTACTCACCCACCGTGCTGCGCGCCAAGCCGCAGCTCCGCGCCACCTCACGCACACTCCGCCGCTGATCCCACAAGAGACGCAGAACCTCACGAACCTTCCGCATCGACAACCTCTTCCTCGGCATCCGGCAGCCTAAACGAGGCGCCAGACACCAACACGATTCCCAACCACCCCACCCAGGGAGGACGGCCGGAATCGCTCGGAATCAGTGGCCGGTTACGCTCGGAACACGTGGCCGGATAACTTCGGAATCAGTGGCCGCTTTGCGTCGGAATACCCAGATGTACGAGACGATGGTCTTCTGGGAGACCGTCCACACCAAAACCGACATGCCGCCGCACGTCCTCGAGTACGGCGAGCTCTGGCGAGCCGCCGACAAGGTCGTCTACTCGACAACGTTGGAAGACGTCTCCAGCGAGAGGACCAGGCTCGAGCGGACGTTCGACGCGGACGCGGTGCGCCGCCTCAAGGCCGAGTCGCCTCGCGACCTCACCGTCGACGGGCCGACCCTGGCAGCCCACGCGATCGCAGCTGGCCTGGTCGACGAGTACCAGCTGTTCATCACGACCAGCGTGGTGGGCGGCGGCAAGCGCTTCTGGCCCGACGGCGTGCGCCTCAACCGGGAGTTGCTCGAGCATCGTTCGTTCGCCAACGGGCTGCTCTACGCGCGCTACAGGGTGCCCTGAGCAAGTTCGGACGCCCAGGCCGATCCGCTCAGACCTAAGTGGTGAGCGGCTCGTCCCCTTCCGTCTCTAAAGGATCCGGCTGACTCCACGCCAGGATCGCCTGCGGGAGGAGCAGGTGGACGATGGCCAAGCCGCCGAGCAGGACCATCGGCACCGTTCGCACGGCTGTGTCGGGCCACACCTCGCCGTCCAGCAGCAGGGCCGGGATCAGGGCGAACAGCAGCAGTAGGCTCATCGCCCGGTAGGCCACGCGGTGCACGCGGTCATACTCGGCTCGTTGTCGCTCGTCGAGGCCAGCCCGGGCGCGCATGGGACGGCCGACGGTCGCGTCGAGGCGCTGGGCCGCTACCCAGTAGCCGATGATCACGGCGAGCGACAGCCACCGCGGCAGGTCGAGGAGACCGATGGCGGCTACAGCCGAGACCATCGCGGCGGCGAGGAGGACCAAGAGTCGGCGTTGCCTGCGGGAGGCCGAGGCCTTGGGTTGCTGGGAGATCATGACGAGTCCTCTCTTCCTTGTTGCGGGGCGAGCTGCTCCGAAAGCGGGCGGAAGGGCTTGGTGGAGAAGATCGTCTCCACGGGCACGCCGAAGTAGCCGGCGAGGCGCAAGGCGAGCTCGAGGCTGGGGTAGTAGTCGCCGCGCTCCAGGTAACCGATCGTCTGGTAGTTGACCCCGACAGCGTCGGCTAGCTCCTTGCGCGACAGGTTGCGATCGGCGCGCAGGACCGCGAGCCGGTTGTAGATCTTGAAGGCGTCGTCCGGCTTCTCACGGGGCCTGCTCCTAGCCCGCGCCACCACTCAGGGCCTAACCTGTACGCATGACATGTTGTTGTAACTATACAACGATCAATCGCTCATAGGTGACGCTCACCGGTTCAGCTTGGACGTCCGATCGTGCCGGATCAGAAGCGCCCGACACCGCGACAGACGCTTTGGAGCACCACACCGACGCCGTCGGACGTCTCGCCCTCGACCGTCATCCTGGCGCTGTCACCCTCGTCCAGCACCGTCACCTCGCCGGCACCGAGCTCGGCCTGGAGGTTGATCATGTAGACCACACCGTCGTCCGAGAGATCTCCAAAGCCGATTGACAGCTCGGCAACGCCGTCGGGGAGCTCAGCCTCTGGCCCTGCGTGGTTGAGCTGGACCATGCTTGGCTCCGAGGTTGGATCGTCGGCGTAGTACTGCAGGGAGTACGAGCCGGGGTGGACGTAGCCGAAGCCGCAGAGGAACAGGGGTACGTCGCTGAGCTCGTACTCACCGTCGTGCGCGCCCCCGGTGAGGGTGAAGCGGATGTCCCCCCTGGAGCCTTGGGCCTGGCCGATCGTCCAGAGAGCGGCTAACAGGACGGCGCCGAGGACGTGTGCGCGTTGGAAGGAACTACGGCGCCGGGCGGGTAGTTGCCCGAGCGTGTTCATGGCGAGACTCTAGACCTCCGCGAGCGTAGGCGCAACAGGTCGATGAGCCTGCTGCTGGGAGAACTGGAGGAGCTCGGCTACCTGCAGCGCGCTCCCGACCCAGGAGACCGCCGCTCCCAACTCGTCACCTGGTCCGATCGCGGCC
Organism: uncultured bacterium; assembly: GCA_964596625.1. Classification (GTDB taxonomy): domain Bacteria; phylum Deinococcota; class Deinococci; order Deinococcales; family Trueperaceae; genus DASRWD01. Next base: position 9,869 of record CAZQVC010000020.1, read on the forward strand.
TGGCCGCCGGCTCCGTGGTCGAGCGGTGGTACCTCGACCTCGAGACGCGACCGGCGGAAGAACTTGGCCAGCGCGACGTCGCTGCCACCCACCGCGTGCGTCGAGTCCTGCGAACCCGTGGACGCGCCGTCGCTGACCTGGTCGTTGGCCGGTGCCGCGGCGCTACAGGTCGGTCTCTTCGGACTCTCCACCGCCTGGCGGCGGTTGCGCGGGAGGACGCCCTGACGACTCCGCTCGTATCGCCAAGGAACGGCGAGGCAGATTCGCCACGCAGTGCTATCCCGATCGTGGGCCGGCGGTGCATAGTCAGGTATGGCCAAAGCGGAGAACATCCAGGCGATCGAGCGAGCGACCGGTCGCTCGTGGGACGACTGGCTGCAGTTCATGGAGCGAGCCGGCGCGGCGGAGCTGAATCACAAGGACATCGCCAGCAAGGTCACCGCCGACCTAGAAGGCAAAATCGACAGCGCCGACTGGTGGGCACAAGGCGTCACGGTGGCATACGAGCAGCACATCGGCCGGCGGGTCCCCGGCCAGCGACAGGACGGCACGTTCGAGATGAGCGTCAGCCGGTCCACCCAGCTGGGCATGCAGGACCTGATGGACCAGTGGACCGCGTTCGCAACACGCGACGAGGAGATGCGCGCGCTGACAGCCGAGGAGCCCCGCGTGAGCGGCACCGACAAGCGCATCAACTGGCGCGCCAAGAGCAAGGACGGCTCGGAGATAAGGGTCACCAGCGAGCCGAAGAAGAATGGAACGGCCTCGATCATCGCGACGCATTCGCGACTGCAGACGCAGGAGCTCAACGCCGAGGCGCGTGAGCAGTGGGCCGGCATCCTGGAGAGGTTCTTGGCGGGGCTGTAGGTATTACGGACGCGTCCTAACCGCGACGTGTTGCTGGCGAGCACGCGTTTCCGCTGGAGGACTGGGCCGAAGTCCGAGCGGTTGGTGGGCCCTGCTGGACTTGAACCAGCGACCAATCGATTATGAGTCGACTGCTCTAACCACTGAGCTAAGGGCCCACGCGTCAGCGGAACCGATTTTACCCGACCGTCTGGCTCGCTCGCGGTAAGCCGCGTTAGTCAGCGCCGCGCGGGGCGCGCGGCCAGCGGCGTATAATTCCCCTCCGAAATCCGGCGCCGCGTTGTGTGCGGCCCTCCAGAGGTGATACGTGCCCAAAGAACCGATCCACATGACCGCCAAGGGACTTGAGAAGATCAAGGAAGAGCTGCGTTACCTGAAGGAAGAGAAGCGCCAGGAACTGGCCGATTACATGGGCGCAGCGCTCGCCGACGGCGACCTGCGCGAGAGCGCGGCATACGACGAGGCCCGTCTGCTGCAGAGCGCCAACGAAGCGCGCATCGCCGATCTCGAGGAGATCGTCCACCGCGCGGTCGTGGTCGAGCATGACGAGAACGAGTCGGCCGTCGCGAACCTGGGCGCCAGCCTCGAGCTCGAGGACCCTTCGGGCGCGCGCGAGGTGTTCCATCTGGTCGGCACGCACGAGGCCGACATCCTGGAGAACCGCATCTCCGACGATTCGAAGTTCGGACAGTCGCTGCTGGGCAAACGCGCCGGCGACAGCGTCGTCCTGCCTGCCGCCGGCGGTGAGTCGGTGTACAAGGTGGTCTCAGTCAGCTACGAGTAGCTGCTGAGCTTGAGGCCCTGAATCAGTTGCCGTCGCCGTCCTGGTCGGCGGGTTCGGCCGGTACGGCCGGTACGGCAGCGGGCTGCGCCTCGAGCTGGTTGTAGGCGTCCTGCACGAAGAGGATCGCTTCCTGGACGCGCTCGAGGGCGGTGGTGGCTTCGCCCTCGACCTCATCCACCTGCTGCATCTGCTCCAGGTGACCCTGGATCTCGCCCAGGCGGGCTTCGATCTCGGCCAGAGTTTCCCGGTAAAAGGTCATGTCGGTGCTGGCAACCGGCGCGCCAGGGGCCACCGGGGTGCCGGCCGCCGGAGCGCCCGGAGCGCCCGGAGCGGTCGTCGCAGTCGACGCGACCCGGTTCTCAACCACTATCGTCTGCAGGGGGACCTCTTCGACAGGCGTGCCGACGATGTAGACGGTCTGGCTGGAGCCTGGCTCGAGCTGCAGGTCGGCGAGGTCGAGCAGCGTCGCCTCGGAGCCGCCAACGCGGAGCTCGAGTTGGCCCTCGCTCGGGTTGAGCTGGCCGAAGCCGCTGACTTCGCCGTAGCCCACGCTGTGGATCGTGTTCACGTCGTCTTCCGCGTTCACCTGAACGAGGTCGACCGCTTCCGTGCCGGCGGCGAGGTGAGCCACGCGGATCTCGGCTTCACCCTCGGCGAGCGCGAACGGAGCGACGTCGTCGATCACCATCGCCCTCAAGGTGTAGGCGTCGTCCTGATCGGTGAACAGGCCTTGCAGCCACTCGACGAAGCCGCCTTCGCCGGCGTCCTCGTCGGGCTGCACAAGCCCGAGCAGAGCGATCGTGTAGTACTCGCCGGCGAACGTGTCGAGGTTGTCGGCGGGCACCTCGACCGCGTCGTCGGTCGGTTCACCGGCGACGGACGCGAGGTCGACCCTCACCTCGTAGCCGCCCTCGTTGACGGGGACGTAGTCGCTGATCTCGCCGTAGCCGACGTTGGCGAACTGCTCGACGAGGGCCTGGTCCTCACCGTCCGACAGCGCGATACCGGCAACTTCGGCGTTGGGCGCGGCGTTGAGGAACCGGACCATGGCCTGTCCCGCCTCCGGCGTCGCTTCCGTTGTCGCGGGTTGGTCCTGGGCTGCGGCGAGCATCGCCAAACCTAGCAAGGGCGCCAGCACCAGTGCTTTGAACGTCCTGCGGTGTGTAGGTGTCATTCGTGTACCTCCACCCAGGACAGTAGGGGCTGGAGGTGAGCGCCTGCTCGGCGCCACATGAGTCGCCCAGGGCGCCCCTCAGATTCCAACCCTGCTCGCCCTAGGCGCCCCCGGTCTTAGGCGCCCTCCCAGCGGGCAACCACAAACCCTGAACGAACGCTCTGGAACGACCACTCGGTCGCTCACTCCGCTAATGAGTGTGCGCTGGTAGATTCGTGTGGTGCTACGCGCGGCCCTCATCGCCATCACCGTCGTCATCGGCCTGCTCGTCGTCCTTGCACTGCAGGACGACAGCGGCGCCAAGGTGCCCGATGCGGCGATCACGCTTCAGGGGGCGGAGGTGGCGCTCTACCCACAGGCCGACCCTGGATCGGTCTGGTACTTCGCCGCGCCGACCGTCGAGTACGTTCCCGACACGCAGGAATCGACCCTGCTGAACATCGCCGACGGCCGCCGCACCGTCGACGGCGAGACCGATTTCACCCTCACCTCCGAGCGGGTGACGATAGACCGGAGCGACAACATCCGGGGCGTCAGCATGGAGGCGCATCTCGTCGAGGACGAGATCGACCTTCAGATGGAGGCCAAGGGCGACAGGCTCGTGCTGATCAACCAGGAGACGGGTCAGTTCGAGGTCCCGCGAGCCACCATGACCGGCCCCGACCTCGGAGCCAGCGTGTTCGAGGACATGCGCATCAGCTTCGATTTCACCGACTTCGAGTCCGGCGGTCCGGGTACCGTCGGTTACAGCGAGTTCATCGTGCGCTCGCCGGAAAGTGAGCCCTGAAGATGCGAAGACTCCGATACGTTTCACGTGAAACCAAGCTGGGCCTTGCCGCCCTCCTGATCTCGTGCGTCGCGGCCTTGGCGGTGGCCTTCGGCCAAGAACAGACAGCGGCAGAGACCGCGCCGGTCGACGAGGCGGAGAGCGCCAACCGCATCATCACCATCGACGGCAGCGGCGGCACGCAGAGGGGCAACCTGCGGTTCGGCCCGATCATCTACGAGCACCCCGAGCCTACCGGCATCACCGCCACCGTCTCGACCCTGACCATCCTCGGCAGCTACGCCGAGCTGAGCGCGCCCGAGGGCGTATCGATCGCGACCGGTGGCGAGCGCACGGCCAGCTTCCGCAACGGCGTCGTGGTGCAGCGCGGGCGGCTCGAAGCGACGGGGCCTGCGCTGGAGTACGACGAAGCCACCGGCCTGGGCGTCATGGGCGAGGACGTCGAGATCGAGGTGGCCGCGGAGGAAGAAGGGGAGGAGCCGGTGTTCATCACGGCGGCCACGGTCTCCTTCGACGTCGACACGGATCGCTCGACCTCGACCGGAGACGTCGAGCTGGTGAACGGCAACCAGACCGCCTCGGCGCAGACCTTGATCTTCGAGGAGGAGTCCGACCTCGGGGTGCTGACCGACGAGGGCGGTCAGGCCGTGATCACCCGCCTGGCCGAGGACGGCGAGCAGATGACCATCACCGCCGATGAGATCCGCGTCCTCACGAGCGAGAACCGCCTCTACGCCAGCGGCAACGTGACGGTGGTCGACGGCTCGATCACCAGCACCGGCGACGTCGTGTTCTTCGACGACGCCACCGGCATAGCCGAGGTGATCGGCAGCGCCGAGCGCCCGGCCGAGGCGGTCGACGCCGACAGCGGCGCCACGCTGGTCACCGACCGCATCAAGCAGGACGTCGAGTTCGACTTCTTCGAGGCCATCGACGCCTCGGTGCCGAGCGAGTTCGACCCGGCGACGTTCGCGTTGAAGGGCGAAACGGCGGAGTGAGCCCGCGGCGGCACGCGTTGCTGGCTGCGCTCCTGCTGGCCACGCCTGCCTGCCTCGTCCTGGCTCAGACCGTCACGACGTTCTCCCTGCAGCGCGACGACACCGAGTTGGTGATCGCCAACCTCGCGCGCGCTGCGGACGGGGCGAGGAGCATCGGCAACAACCTGAACTGCGAGGAGGGCCAGCGACTCACGATCGTCTACGGGCCCGCGCCCGGAGCGGTCGAGACGCGCGTCGAGGAGGCGGTTCTCACCTCACAGCTCGCCGTGATCCGCACCCCGGTCGACGCCGAGGAGGGGGCCGAGGAGGAGACGCTGGAGCTCAGCGACGCCACGGTCAGCTTCAACCGGCCCGGCTGTCTCGAGGAGGTGACGCCGGCAGACTCGCCGGTGGTGACCCTCGTCCAGGGCCGCACCACGGTGGAAGGCACACGGTTCTTCCTCGACAGCAACGACGACATCGGCCGCATGGACGGCCCCGTCCACCTCACCCGCGCCGCCGAGTCGGACGGCGACGAGCCGTTGACCGCGACCGCCTCGGCGATGACGTTCGCAGTGGGCGAGCAGAGCGCGACACTCACGGGCGACGTCGAGGTCGTCAGCGAGGAGCGCGTGACAAGAGGGGACTCGCTGGAGCTGGACGAGGACGCCGGGACGGCGGTCCTGACGGGCTCGCCGGCGCGCAGCGTGAAGGGCAACGACGTGCTGGAAGGCTCGACGCTGCTCTACTACCTGGACTCCGACGACGTCGTCGTGATCGGCAACGTGTCCGGCGAGCTGGAGTTCGACCTGGAGTGAGCTTGGGGGCGTTCCGGCCGTCGCTCAGGCTTTGGGCAGGGTGAGCGACAGCACGCCGTTGGCGAGATGCGCCGTGGCGTTCTCCGCCGAGACCTCACCGGGCAGGCGGATCGTGCGCTGGAACGGCCCAACGGGACGCTCCGTGAACACCGCATCGAGGTCGTTCAGCGGACCGTTGCGCAGACCGGCGATCTGGAGTTCCTCGCCTTGGACCGCGATCTCGAGGTCGGACTGCTCCACGCCCGGCACCTCGACCAGGGCAAGGTAGGCGTCGCCGAGGTCGTAGAGATCCGCCCTGACCCCGAGCGGCGAGGCCGCGACGTGCGCGTTGACTAGGCTGTCGACGCTGTCGCGCACGGCCAGGAGCTCGTCGATATCCCCCGCTGTGCCGTACTTCTGGATCTTCATCCGTAAGAGTCTAGCACCGGTGCCGGGCTCGGCCTGCTAGCCTCTACGGGTGCCGACCGATGCTGGACAGACGCGTGCAGGACGGGCTTCCTCACCAACGGTCGTGCCGGCCATCGCCGGCCCGACGGCGTCGGGCAAGAGCGCTCTAGCCCTCGCCGTCGCCGAGCGCTTCGACCTCGAGATCGTCAACGCCGACGCGATGCAGGTCTACCGCGGCATGGACATCGGCACCGCCAAGCCCACGGCGGAGGAGCAGCGGCTGGTGCGGCATCACGTCATCGACGTCGTCACGCCGGCCGAGCCGTACTCGGTGACGCGCTACGTGGCCGACGCCCACGCGGCCATCGACGACGTCCTCGCCCGCGGCAAGACCCCCTTGGTCGTGGGTGGCACAGGGTTCTATATCAGGGCGTTGCGCGAAGGCCTACCGACGACCCCGGCCGCTGACGCCGCCGCTCAAGCTCCGCTGTGGGCCTCGGTCGAGCAGGGGAGACTCGCCGAACTGATCGACGAGCTTGCTGCGGCGGCCCCGCAGGACGCAGAGCGCGCCGCCGGCAACCCCAGGAGGGTCGTCAGGAGCCTCGAGGTCTTGCGCCGCACCGGTCGGCCACCGAGCGCCTTCCCTTTCACCACGCCGCGCTTCGCGCTCGCGCTGCACGTCCTCTCCCCACCGCCGGACACGCTCAGGCAACGGGTGGTGCGCCGCGCCTTGAAGCAGTTCGAGTCCGGCTTGGTGGAGGAGGTCGCAGGCCTGATCGAGCGCTACCCGGATCAACCGACGGCCTTACAAGCGATCGGCTACAAGGAGGTTGCCAGGCACGTGCGTGGCTCGACCACCAGGCCAGAAGCCATCGAGGAGGTCGTGAGTGCGACGGTCCGTTACGCCAAACGGCAGCGAACCTGGTTCAGGGCAGAACGAGACACGGTGGTGTGGGCGACTACCGGTGAAGAGGCGAGAACGGCAGTGCTGACTGGTTGGCTCGCTGCCGCCAGCAGCGGCTGGAGCGAACCGTGGGGCCCCGGCCACTAGCGCTGAGCCGGTTCAGGAGGGGTCGGAGCCGGCTGCCTCGTCGCGGCCAAGGCGGCCCTTGAGGCGCCCGAACACACCCTTGACGCGCTCGACGACCGTCTCGTGCTCCTCGATCTCTTCCCCGGTCTCGACGGCGTAGGCGGTCAGCAGGTCGCGGGCCTGGCCGGTCAGGCGCTCGGGCACGACCACCTTCGCGGTCACGACCTGGTCGCCGCTGCCCGGTTGCCTCAACCGCGGCATGCCCTTGCCCTTAAGTCGGAACTCGGTCAGCGGCTGGGTGCCGGCGGGAACGCGCAGCTCCTCGTCGCCGTCCATCGTCGGCACGGTGAAGGTCGCGCCGAGGGTGGCTTGGGCCAGGCCGAGACGCAGCTCGAAGTGCAGGTCGTCGCCGTCGCGACGGAAGATCGGGTGCGGGGCCATGTCGATATAGGCGTAGAGGTCCCCGGGGGGGCCGCCTTCGACGCCGGCGTTGCCGGCGCGTGGTACGCGCAAGCGATAGCCCGCGTCGATGCCGCGCGGGAGGGCGACTTCGACCTCTTCGAGCGCCAGCTGGCGCCCTTCGCCCTGGCACACCGTGCACGGCTCGGTGATGATCTGCCCCTCGCCCCGGCAGTCCGGGCAGGCCCTGCTGGTGATGACGGTGCCGAACAGCGACTGCGCCTGACCCCGCACCTGGCCGGCGCCGCGGCAGGTGGGGCAGGTCTCCTTGCCCTCCGAACCGGGTTCGGCCCTCTCGCCGTCGCAGTGGGCACAGGTCGCGTAGCGCTGGACCTTCACGGCCACGGTCTCGCCCGCCCTGGCTTGCTCCAGGGTCACGCTCAACTCGACCTCGAGGTCCTCGCCGGCGAAACCGCGACTGCGGTTGCGCGCGCCCATGCCGCCCATGCCGGCCATCCCGCCACCGAACACCGAGGCGAAGATGTCGAAGATGTCGCTGCCCATCGGGATGCCGTCTTCGACGGTCCCGTAACGGTCGTAGCGGCTGCGCTTCTCGGGGTCGGACAGCACCGCGTACGCCTCGTTGATCGCCTTGAACTTCTCCTCAGCCTCCGTGTCGCCCGGGTTGCGGTCCGGGTGGTAGGCCAGCGCCAGCTTGCGGTACGACGACTTGATCGTGCGGGCGTCGGCGTCTCGCTGTACTTGGAGGAGTTCGTAGTAGTCGACCATGCGACCGCAAGTATATCCAGGGGTGCCGCGGGTCGGACGGTACGCGGGTTACCCCTTCCTCAAGCCCCCTTGCGCTGTAGGCTCTGCAGGCGCTTGGCCGCCTCGTCAGGGTCGATCTCGCCCCGCTCGAGCAGGTCGAGGATCTCGGCGCGCTCCTCCGAGGTGTCCGGCTCGGCCTCGTAACCGAGAGCCAGGAGCAGCTTCTCGAAGCGCACGCGGATGGTGGGGTAGCTGAGCCCGAGGATCCTCTCGACCTCCTTGAGGTTCCCGCGGACCTTGACGAAGATGCGCAGGAACTCCAGGTTCTCGTCCGGCAGCATGGCGAACTCGTTGGGGGTGAAGCGCCCCTCGATCGTCACCCCACTGCCCTCGCACTCCAGGCGCGTCACGAGCAGCGGCCCGCCGGTGACGGGGCATTCGGTTGGCATTGGCAGTCTTGGCATCAGATGACCTCGATGGTGATGTTGGCGCGGCCGGAGCCGTCCGACTTGTCTGTCGTGATGTCGATGAGCTTCCCATCGGGCAACTCGTCGTTGACGCTCTCGAAGAGCGCGGTCAGGTCGATCCCCTCTTGCTCCAGCCGAGTCCTCGCCTCCTGAGGCATGAAGCGCAGCGCGAACTTGGCCAGCGCGTAAGGCACGCTGACGTTGACGTCGCCCCTGCCGGTGTCGTCGTCCGCGGTGATCTTGATCTTGATGAGGCGCGGCGGGCGTCGACGGCTAGGCGGATCGGGGGCACGCGGAGGCGTGGGCACTTGCGATTCCGAGCGCAGTGGACGCACCATCTCCTCGGCTGGCGTCGGCCCGAGCGCCTTGAGCAGAGTCGCGGCCTGCTCGGCGTTGATCTGCCCGGCGGCGAGCATGTCGAGCACGCGGCGCCGCTCCTCGCTCTTAGCCACCGTCGCGCTCCCCGTCGGCGCCGGCGGAAGCAGCCTCTCGGGCCCTGCGGATGGTCAGATCACCGGTCGTGACCCGTAGCTTCAGCCTGGCCGTGCCCTCGCCGACGGCCCCGGCAGCTTCGGCGCCAAGACCCTGCCCACGCTTCTCGAGCCCGGGCAGCTTCGAGTAGAGCTCGCCGATCGAGACCCGGCCGGTCACCGTCACGTCGGCGTCGTCGCGCAAACCGACCCGCGCCTCGCCGGCTCCCACCGTGACAACGTGAGTGCCGCCCCTCAGGTCGAGGTCGGCGTTGAACTCGCCCGCCATCAGGGAGAAGTCGACGCCCTCGAGCACGTCGGCCGAGACGTCTCCGGCGCGGAGTCGGCCCCGCAGGTAGCGCACACCGTGTAGGTCGACGTCCCCGGCCGTCGCGTCGATCACGATCCCGTACTGCGGCGGGATCCTGATGTCCAAGTCCCCCGAGCGGACGCTGGAGAGGAAGCGGTCGATGAAGTTGCCTCGGTCGGGCATGAACTTGACGCGGAAACCGTCCTCGTCGCGTTCGATCTCGATGTTGCCGGGGCCCCCCTCGGCGACAGGACCGTCGAGGGTGTCGTCGACGACGATGTCGATGTCGCCGCCGATCATCTCGACGGTTACCCAGGGAGTGCCGGGAGGCGCGATGGCCGCCCCGGGCCTCTCGCCGATGTCCCCGACCTCCAGCCGCCCCAGTCCGGCGACCGCCTTGGAGACGTCGCGCCCGGTCTCACGCGCCACGCGGGAGGCCTCGCGACCAGCCTCGCTGGCCGCGGTGCGCGCCTGACGGGCCGCTTGCCTGGCGGCCTCGCGCGCCTCGCGGGCCGCCTCTCGTCCCTCGTGCCGTGCCTGCCTGGCGGCCTCCCTGGCCTCCCGCAGGGCGTTGTTGACCGCGTCGGAGATCGGGTCCGGGCGGGCCGAGGCAGAGCCAGGCGCGGGGTCGGGCGTGGCTGGAGGCGTGGGGTGTGACG